>DASVWO010000543.1:0-4006 GCA_036393165.1 Polyangiaceae bacterium
CGGCGCGTGCGTGGTCGTCGAGCGCGAGAGGGCGGCGCGAGGCGAGCGGGAGACGCCGGCGCTCGTCGGTCGGACCGTGGTCGTTGCGCACGTAGCCGACGCTCACCTGAGAAATGTAGCGCGCCCTAGGGCTTCGCCACCCTCTTCACGGCGCCAGCCGTCCAGTAGACGTTCGTGGCGTCGAGGGCGAGGCCCGCGACCGGACCGGGGGCGAGGGTGATGGGCATGCCTCCGCCCAGCGGGACCATTGCAACCCCTCCAGCACCCCCCGCGTAGACCGCCGACGCATCGACCGCGATGAACAACACGGACCCGAGCGCCAGCGTCGCCAGTGTCGTCGGGGTGCCTCCGCCGAGCGGTATCTCGAGGATGGTGCTCGTGTTGGTGTTGGTCCAGTACAGGTTCGCAGCATCGACCGCGACGGCGAACGCATCCAACTGTCCGGTCGCGAGAGCGGTCGTTGCTCCACCGGCAATCGGTGCTTTCAGCACGGTGCCGCCGCTGGGGTCGGTCCAGTACACGTTGGTCGTGTCGACCGCGAGAGCAAACGCGTCGGACGACGGAGCCAGCGTCGTCGGCACCCCGCCACCGATCGGAACGGTCATCACGTCTTGCGCCGTCCAGAAGACGCCGGTCCCGTTCACAGCGAGCGACTGGTGCGTGGTCGCTACGGCCGCCAATGTCACCAGCGTGCCGCCGCCGATCGGCACTTTCATCACCGCCGAAGGGCCCGGGCTCTGCCAGTTCAGCCAGTAGACGCTGGTCGCATCGATGGCCAGGCTCATGGCTTCGCCGAGGAAGTTCTGCCCCGAAGCGAGGGTCGTCGGGGTCCCACCTCCGAGAGGCACCTGGGCCACGGTGCTGGCGCATCCGTCGGCCCAGTAAACGTTCGACCCGTCGACGGCGATGGCCCCGGGGCAGTTGTTCGTTCCCGCCTTCACGACCACCACCGGTTGGCACATTCCGCCGACGCAAGCACCGCCCTGGCACGAGTGGCCGCACCTCCCGCAATTGTTCGGGTCCGTGTGCACGGCAGTGCAGGCGCCGCCACACATGACGCAAGTGCAGGCGCCGTTCACGCACGTCTGACCCGAGGTGCACGCCGTTCCGCAGCCGCCGCAGTTGCCGTCGTCGCGGGATGCATCGAAGCACGAGCCCGAGCAGCATTCCGGGGTCACCCCGCCGCACGCGGTCGCGCACGCGCCGCAGTTCGCAGGATCGTGTTGTGTATCGATCGCCTTGCCCCCGCAGCAGCTCTGACCGGGCCCACACCGCACGCCGCAGCCGCCGCAGTTGCTGCAGTCCCCCGCGAGATCGGAGCATGCGCCCGCGCAGCAAGCGGGCGACTGGCCGAAGCAGATCTTGCCGCACACCCCGCAGTTGTAGAAATCCGACGTCTCGTCCACGCATGCGCCGCCGCAGCATGCTTCGCTCTGCGAGCACGCCGCGATGGTGTCGCACGCGGTGCCGCAGCTGCTCGGCAGCAAGAGGTTCACGCACTGGCCGTTGCAGCAAGCGTAGGAGCCCGCATCGCTCCCGGCGGTGCAGTCCACGGTGTGGCAGACCCCGCAGCGGGTCGGAGACGAAGAGAGGGCCGTGCACGTGCCGGAGCAGCAACTCTCGCCGGCGGCGCACCGGTTGGAGCAGGAGCCGCAGTGATTCGGATCGCTGAACACGTCGACGCACTTCCCGCCGCAGCAGTCGCCAGCGCACGCGTTTCCGCCGCACCAACCGGCATCGACGCCGGTGTCGGCCGCGTCCGAAGCGACGGCACCATCCACGTCGGTTCCATCCTGCACGGGCGCGTCTTGGGTTCCATCCTGCAGGGCGGCGTCGCCGACCACGTCCGGGCCAGCGTCGTCGGAGAGGCCCGACTCCGTCCTGCCGCATCCCAGAAGCAGCGCACAAACAAGGAGCCCCAGCCAGCGAGGCATGCGTAACCATACCCCCGGGGTGCCGAAGCCGCAGGGTCGGGTACACTTCGAGGGGGATGCAGTCTTACGATGCTTACGAGCCGTGCGGTTCGTGCCATCGCCACGTGAGGCGAGAAGACGCTGCTTGCCCGTTCTGCGGCGCGGCGCGAACGCCTGCGCAGAAGACGCCGCCGCGTCGCCTCATGAACGTGAGCCGAGCACACTGGCTGGCGTTCGGATCCGCGATGGTGGGCATCGGCTGCAACGGCGCACTCGGATCGAGTGGCGGTAGCGCAGTCGGCCCGACGCCGGACGGGTCCACGGCCATGACCGCGCCTACATCGAGCAAGGAGGACGCGAGTCGGGGTGACGACGCGAGCACCGAAGACGACGCGAGCACCGCGAGCGACGATGCTTCCGTGGCGGAGGCGGAGACGGAGGCGGAGGCGAGCTCCTGGGGCCCCCCCGATGCGAGTTGCCCGCGCAGCGGCCCGTTCACGTGTGGGTCGTCCACGTGCGATCGCGCGACCCAGTTCTGCGGTGGCGTGGACGGTGTGGAGTCTTGCCAGCCGTTGTCGGCCATGTCGCAGATGGCCGACGTCCTGGACAGCGGCGCGTGCACCTCGTGTCCTACGTGCGCATGCGTTCTTCCGACGTACCAGCAGGAAAGCTGCACGTGCTTCGAGGACAACTTCGGCGGGCTCACAATCACCTGCTCGCACTCCTCCTGCTACGGCTCGCCGCCTGCGCGGCTCGATCGTGCCCCGCTGCGCGCCGTCGCCTGAGCCGCGTCGTTGAGCCCACCGGGCAAAGCAATCGATGTGCCCCGGCTCGCCCGCGGTTCGCATGAGCGACTAGACTCCGGCGCGATGAATCGCGTGCTCTGGCTCATGCTCGCGTTGGCTGCGTGCTCACCCGCTGCATCGCCCGCTCCCGTCGTCTCGCCCGCACCCGTCGTCGCCGCCCCAGCGCCGCAGGCGCCTCCTCCGGCTGCCGACGCGCCGACACCCGCCGAGCAAGCCGCAGCCGCACGACTCACCGCGGGAACCATCGACGCGCCACTCCGCTACCTGTCCGACGATCTGCTCGACGGGCGCTTGCCCGGGACGCGTGGGAGCGACCTGGCCATCCGCTACATCGCTGCCGAGATGGAAGCGATGGGCCTGCGCCCGGGCGCGACCGACGGCGACGCGCCGAGCTGGTTCCAGAAGGTCCCCCTCGTCGGCGTCCGGAGCCACGTGCCCGCGACCGAGACGTTCGCCTCGACGACCTCCCCGGCATCCAGGCTGTCGCTACCCATCGGGACGGACCTGATCGTGGGCAGCGGCGTCCAGCAGCCCAAGGTGTCGCTCGACGCGCCGGACATCGTCTTCGTCGGCTACGGCATCGTCGCGCCGGAGTACCAGTGGGACGACTACAAGAACGTCGACGTGAAGGGGAAGATCGTCCTCGTGATGAACGACGACCCCTCGAGCGATCCGAACCTCTTCGAGGGAAAGACGCGCCTCTGGTACGGCCGCTGGGACTACAAGTACCTGCAGGCCGCGAAGCACGGCGCGGTGGCGGCGATCATCATCCACACGACGCCGTCGGCCGGGTACCCCTGGCAGGTCGTGGTCTCGTCGTGGGCCGCGTCGAGCGAGCACTTCGGTCTTCCGGCGACTCCCGGCGATGCGCGCGTGCTCGCGCAGATGTGGGGCACGGAGGACGCCTGCCGCAAGATCGCCCGGCTCGGAGGCAAGGATCTCGACGCGCTGCGCGCCGAGGCGGAGAAGCGCGAGTTCGTCCCGGTGCCGCTCGGCGTCCGGACGTCGCTCTCCTTCACGAACGACGTGCGCACCATCGAGAGCGCGAACGTCATCGGCGTGCTGCCCGGAAGCGACGCCTCGCTCGCCAAGGAAGCCGTCGTCTACTCGGCCCATCACGACCACCTCGGCAATCACGCGCCCGACAAGCCGGCCGCGGCGAAGGGCGCGGCTCCGGTGGACACCATCTACAACGGCGCCATCGACAACGCGTCGGGCGTCGCCACGCTCCTCGCGATCGCGCGCGCCTCGGCGCTATCGGAGCCCACGAAGCGCACCCGTGTCTTC
>DASVWO010000544.1:0-8001 GCA_036393165.1 Polyangiaceae bacterium
GTAGTTGAGCGTCGAGCCGTAAAGGTCCGCGCTGCCGCCCACGAGCAGCGTGTCCTTGGCGGCGAGCGGCTGCAGCACGTCCTGCCCCGCCTTCCGCGTCGCGATCTTCGTGCCCGCGGGGAACTCGGGCACCGCGGCGAGCAGCGCCGCCGTGTCCACGGGGCGAGCCCCCTTCTCGTTCGCGAACCGCCAGGCCGGCGAACCGGCGAGCTCCTCGGCGAGCTTCGGGTTCTTCGCCTTCCACGCGTCGAACGTCTTGCACCAGGAGGCGTACGCCGCGTCGAGCTGCTTCGCGTGCGCGGCGAAGAAGGAGCGGACCTCGTCCGACACGAAGTACGGCTCGTGCGGCAGGCCGAGCGCCTTCCGGGCCGCCTCGACGAACTTCGCGCCGGCCTCGCCGTGCGCCTTCTGCGTGCCGGCGACCTCGGGCATGCTCTTGCCGATGAGGGTCTTGGCGATGATGAGCTGCGGCTTGCCGCTGCCGGCCTTCTTCGCGCGGTCGAAGGCCGCCGCGAAGGCCTCCATCTCGTGGCCGTCCACCGTTTCCACGTCGAAGCCGATGGCCTCGAATCGCTTCGCGGTGTCCTCGCTCTGCGTCTCCTTGGCCATCGCGTCGAGCGTGACCGCGTTCGAGTCGTAGATGAGGATCAGGTTGTCGAGCTTCTGGTGACCGGCGAACTCGACGGCCTCCATCGCGACGCCCTCCTGCATGCAGCCGTCGCCCGCCAGGCACACGATGTGGTGGTCGAAGATCGTGTGCTCGGCGGTGTTGAAGCGCGCCTCGGCCATCTTGGCGCCCACGGCCATGCCGACGGCGTTCGCGATGCCCTGGCCGAGCGGCCCGGTCGTCGTCTCGATGCCGTTGGGCTTGTGCTCGAACTCGAGCTCCGGGTGCCCCGGCGTCTTCGACCCGAGCTGCCGGAAGCGCTTGATCTCGTCGAGCGTCATCTCGCGATAGCCGCTCAGGTGCAGCCACGCGTAGAGGAACATCGAGCCGTGCCCCGCCGAGAGCACGAAGCGGTCGCGGTTCATCCACTCCGGGTGCGCCGGGCAGATGCTGAGCGCCGAGCCGAAGAGCACCGCGCCGATCTCGGCGCATCCCAGCGGCAGCCCCAGGTGCCCGCTCTGACTCGCGTGCACGGCGTCCATGGCGAGACCGCGCGCGATGGTGGCGGCCTTGGCGAGGCTGTCTACGGGGAGATTGCTGCTCATCGTGCCCTCCGGGTGGGCGCCCACCGTAGCAGACAGGTCAAACGTGGCCCATGGCGACGCGGCTGGCGCCCGCGAGGCCCACGTCGCCGTCGAGGACGACCGCGACCGGGATCTTCTCGAGCAGCTCGCGGAAGCGGCCCTTGTCGAGGAACGCGCCGTGGAAGCCGCCGCGCTGGAGCACCGGGAGCATCTTGCTCGCGATGGCGCCGCACACGAGCACCCCGCCCACCGAGAGCGTCTTGAGCGCGAGGTTGCCGGCCTCGGCGCCGTAGAGGCGCGCGAAGTGCGTCACCGCGTGCTCGGCTGCCTCGCTCTTCCGCTCCATGCCGAGCTGCGCGATGGCCGCGTTGCGATCCGGCGCGGCGTCGATGGCCGCGAGCGCGTCCGCCGTCTCGGGGATGCCGCGCGCCTCGCGGTAGAAGTCGTACAGGTTGCCCAAACCCATGCCCGAGACGAGCCGCTCGTAGCTCACGTGACCGCCGAGGCGCGCCTTCACGAAGCGCCAGAGCTCCACCTCGGTCTCGTCGCTGGGGCCGAAGTCCACGTGACCGCCCTCGGTCGCGCTCGCGACGTGCCGCTCGCCGTCCCACACGAGCATCGCCTCGCCGAGCCCCGTGCCGGCGGCGATGACGGCGACCGTGGCGCCCTGCTTTCGCGGGAACCCCTTGCCGCCGATGCGCTGGAGCTTCGACGACGGCATCGCGATGGCCCCGAGCGCGAGGGCCACGAGATCGTTGAGCAGCGTGACGCGCTTGATGCGGAGCTTGCGCGAGAGCACCCGCTGGTCGAGCACCCAGGGCAGGTTCGTGGCGACGCAGCGCCCGTTGACGACCGGGCCGGCCACGCCGAAAGCCGCCGCCGTGATGCGCGGGGGCTTCTTGCCGAGGAACGCGCGCACCACGGCGTCGAGCGACGAGAACGTGCGGCTCTCGAACACCTCGTGGCGCGTTCGCTTGCCTGCGGGCGACAGGAGCACGAGACGCGCGTGCGTCCCTCCGATGTCGCCCACGAGCAGCACGCGCGCGAAGCTATCACACGCGGCGGCGGCGCCGGACGGACAGCCCAGCGCCGAGCCCGGCGACGGCGAGAAGCGCGAGGTCCCGGGTCTGCACCGGCGCCGCGTCGGTCGTCCGGCAGGCGCACGCGCCGAACGCGGGCTGCGAGACGGGGGACGCGCTGTTCTGGTTCTGCGTCGAGCACGGGTTGTAGTTGGAGACGGTGTACCCCACCGCCGTGTGCAGGCTCGAGACGGGGTCCTGCGAGGGGCTCGCCTCGAGCGCGAGGTCGTTGGTCAGGGCGCCGATGGGCAGGTCGGCGCGAAGGCGCGTGATCCAGAGGTTGCCCGGGGTGATGCCGGTCATCGCGACGTCGAGGTCGTCGCAGCCGACGACCTTGGGCTGACAGGCAGCCGCGTCGGCGCCCGCGTCGGCGCCGGCAGGGGTTCCGCCTTCGGTCGACGCTTCCTCGGCTGCGTCACCGCCGCCCCCATCGCCGGCGCCTGCTTCGCCGCCGTTGCAGCTCGGGGGCGGAGGCAGCGTCTGCTCCACGCACGTCTGCTCGTAGGTCGAATCGAGCCCCGGGTTCACGCCGTTCGTCGAGGCACCGAGGTTCGCCGGACCGCTCATCTCGGTGAGCCAGCCACGTCCTCCGTTGGCGGCGAGAGCCTGGGCTGCGAGCGTCGTGTAGTTCGAGATGACGTTGGTCGGGTCCCACTGCAGCTGCGTGAAGTCGATCGTCGCCTCGGGGAAGTTCATCGGCTGGTAGCGGCCCTCGCTCAGCACGAACAGCTCGAGCCCCACGTGGGCGCCCACGCCCGCGGCCACCATGCGCAGCGGCAGACTCAGATCGGCGCCCGGCGTCACGATGCGCACCGGCTGCATCGCCTGCACCCCTTCGCCGGGGGCGAGCTTGAGCGCGATGAAGTCGAAGCCCTCGGTCGTGAAGGCGTCGATGACCGGCTGGACGGACGCAGGGATGTCGTAGCCGTTGGCGCGCAGCCACGTGCCCAGCGCCTCGCCCTGCGACGCGCGCACGGTGACGCTGTCGTACGGGCCCACGACCTGCTGGGTGATGACCTGCACCGGAGAGCCGGCGTCCTCCGACGCGCCGGAGTCCTCTGCGCCGCCGCCGGCCGCGAAGTCGGCCGTGGCGCTCGACCCACCGCACCCGCTGCTCTGCGCGCCGCCCACGTCCTGCGACTGCTGGACGCCGCAGTTGTTCGGCGGCGCCTGGATGACCGTCTGCGTCGCCGCCGCGAGCGAGGCGATCCACGCGTCCTGCGAGAGCTCGATGCGCGACCCGGGCTTCACCGGCAGCACCCACGCGAACTCGCTGGCCTGGCCGCTGTACTCGACCTGGTCCCAGAGCACCGTCTGCGCCGTCGAAATCGAGAACACCATGCGGTGGTCGGTGATGACCGTGACGGTCTGCTGCGGCGGCGGCGGGCCGTGGAAGCAACCGCCGCAGGCGCTGGCGTCATGGACGTCCGTCAGGACCACGCCCGCGGCCAGGAGACCCGCCAGACCGGCGAGCCGAGAAAGGGTGATGGTGCGCATCGAAGAGCCTCCTCCAAGTGAAGTTCCGGTCACGTTCCCCACGACAGCCATGTCCGACCCCCGTCGGGTCTCGGTCGCTCGCAACGTCGCGAATTCCCGAGTCGGGAGGTCGATTCAGCAACGCACGTGCCGCCTGTGATTCACTGAGGCATGGCCGTCATCCACGTCGCGCCCACCGACACGTACGCGAAGATCGAGATGGCGCAGCCCGGCGACGAGGTGATCCTCGCGCCCGGCACGTACACGTTCCGCGTCTACCTGCAGCAGCAGGCGACGGCAGCCTCACCCATCTACATCCACGCGCAGGACCCGGCGAACCCCCCGGTCGTGGACTTCGGCAGCACGCTCGTCGAGAACGCGCCCGGCAGCTACGGCGGCGGCGACAACGGGCGCGGCTGCTGGCAGGTGTCCGGTGGGACGAACATCACCATCGAGGGCATCGTCTTCAAGCATTGCCGCACGGCGAGCGCCGACAGCGCGGGCATCCGTTACTACGAGGGCGCGAGCATCACCGTCCGCAACTGCGTCTTCCAGGACAACGACAACGGCATCACGGGCGGAACGCAGTCGAGCACGGCGCTCGTCGAGTACTGCGAGTTCAATCACAACGGGAACGACAGCGCGCCGACGAGTGCCCCGACGCACAACATGTACATCTACGGGGGCACCTTCACGCTCCGCTACTCGTGGGTGCACGACGCGCTGCAGGGCCAGAACTTCCACATCCGCGCCCAGAACGCGACGCTCGAGTACAACTGGTTCGCGCGCGCGGCGAGCTACGCCGGCGACCTCATGACGGACGACGACTACTCCGGTGGGTCGACGTTCACGCAGACCATGGTCTTCCGCGGCAACGTGGTGCTCGAGGGGACGACGCAGAGCAACAACGGGCAGATCATCGCGATGTACAACGACACGGGCGCGAGCGGCCTGACGCTGCAGACGCACGTCCTCTACAACACGTTCATCGGGAGCGACTCGCACGCGGCGTTCGTGCACGTGTCGAACGCCGACGGCACGCCGATGGTGACGG
This sequence comes from Polyangiaceae bacterium, assembly GCA_036393165.1. Lineage (GTDB taxonomy): Bacteria > Myxococcota_A > Polyangia > Polyangiales > Polyangiaceae > Palsa-1150. Next base: position 4,801 of record DASVWO010000544.1, read on the forward strand.
CCATCGAGAACAACGTGATCGTCAACGCGGGCGAGGCCGTGCACGTGGAGGACTCGACGCACGCGACCGTGAGCGGCACGAACAACTGGATGACGACCGGCAGCGATCCGACGCCACTCGCCGGCACCGTGATGGGCGCCGACCCCGGCTTCGTCGACGGCGGCGCCGAGGACTTCCACCTGGGCATGGGGAGCACGGCGATCGGCGCCGCGATGTCCAGCGGCCTCATGGACCTGCCCGACGCCGAGTACTGGGAAAACGAGGTCGTCACGCGCATGTGGCGCGCGCGGCTCACGGTGAAAGACATCGGCGCGTTCGAGAGCACGACGAACGGCACCCCGATGGGCCCCTACGGCCCGAGCGACGGCGGCACGAGCAGCGGGGGGAGTGACGCATCCGCCGGCATGGACGGCTCCGGCGGAAGCTCCGACGCACCTGCAGGTCCTGCGGACGCATCGCAGCCCCAGGCGGACGCACCGACGGACGACGGCGTTCCCAGCGGGGCAACGGGCGGCTCGCACTCCGGCTGCGGCTGCCGGACGACCGATGGTGCCGGCAGCGCGAGCGGCGTCGGGGCCATCGCCGCCATCGCTCTCGCCTTCGCGCTTCGCAGGGGGCGACGCCCGTGACGCAGGGACTGGCAGCGAGCGGGAACCAAGGGCTGACGAGAGGAGAGGAAAAGAAGATCAAAAGATCAGAAGATCAAAAAGGGGGGTTGAAACACCTTCTTCTGATCTTTTGATCTTCTGATCTTCTTTTCCTCTCCTCTTGTCTGACTGGGGCTTCCCGGTACACGTCCTTCGCGTCTACCTGCGTTCACGATCGCTCGCGCGTTCACGCGATATCGCGCGCTTGCGCGTGGCACGTCGGCTGCTCATGCGTCGGGGCGGGCGCTGACTCGTTCTCCTCCCCCTACCCAGACCCTGCCCTACCCTCTTCCTTTTCTTGAGCGCCCCTAACGATGCCCCGCCGCGCGAACGGCTGCGGCGTGGGCATCGTATGTTTCGCTGAACACGCTCCGGCCGTCGCCCTTCGCGACGAAGTAGAGGTAGTGCGTGCTCGCCGGGGACATGACGGCCTCGATGGCCTTCGCGCCCGGGTTGGCGATGGGGCCCGGCGGCAGACCCTCGTGCGTGTACGTCGAGTACGGGTTGTCCGGATCGTGCTCGATGGGCGCGGTCGCTTTCCCCGTGAAGGTGGCGCACGACGCCGCGCGCTCCGGGGCGACGATGCAGCCGTAGACCGCCGTGGGATCGCACTCCAGGCGCTTCGGGGTGAACGCCGGATCGCGCAGGCGATTGAGGAAGACGCTCGCCACCAGCGGGCGCTCGTCGGCGACCGCCGCTTCCTTCTCGACCATCGAGGCGAGGATCAGCACGTCGCGCACGCCGAGGGAGGCCGAGTTCATCACGTCGTTGAGGCTCCCCTGGTGCCCGCGCGAGAGCTGGTCCCAGCGGCGGTCGAACTCGTGCTTCATGCGCCGCACGACGTCGGCGGCGTCGCTGTCCATCGGCAGGTCGTACGTCGCGGGGAAGAGGAAGCCCTCGGCGCTGTCGGCCTGGATCCCGAGCTCCTGCAGCAGCGCCGCGTCCGTCGTCGCCTCGAGGAAGTCGCGCAGGGAGCACACCTCCTTGTCCTGGAGGCGCTTGGCCATGTCGAAGCGCGTCCAGCCCTCGGGGAACGTGACCTTCACGCTGCCCCCACCCGGGCGACGCTCGAGGCGCGCCATGAGCTGGCGCGGGCTCGCGTCATCGGTGAGCAGGTGCTGCCCGGCGGCGACGGCGTGCGTCCCTCCGGTCGCGCGCACCCAGAGGGAGAAGAGCCGCGGGCTCGACACGAGCCCCTGCTCCGCGAGGAGCGATGCGAGCGCCGCGGGGCTGACGCCCGCGGGGACGTCGATCTGCATCGCCCTGCCCGACCCCGGCCCGTGCTGCGACGGGTAGATGACGAAGAGCCCCGTGGACACCGCCATCGCGAGCACCCCGAGCGCGAAGAGGATCCACCCACCGATGCGCCGGCGCGGCCTCTCCTGCGAGGACCGAGGCGCGGCCGCCGGAGCCCTGGACTTCCTCCGTCGCCTGCGCGCCACGCGTCAGCCCCGCCTCGCGCTCGCGTCCATCCACGCCTGCAGGATCGCGCACGCCGCCACGGCGTCGACGCGCTCCTTGCGCTCCTTCGCGCGCACGCCGCTCGCCGCGAGCTCGCGATGGGCCTGCGTGCTCGTGAGCCGCTCGTCCCAGAGCACCACCTCGCGCCCGGTCGCGTCGGCGATCGCCTGCGCCACGGTCCTCGCCTCCCGCGCCTCCGGCCCTTCCTGCCCGCTCATGCGCAGGGGCAGCCCCACGACGAAGCGCACCACGTTCTCCTCGTCGGCGAGGCGCTTCAACTCCGCCAGGAGGGCCTTCCGGTCCCGGCCGCTGATGAATCCCCGCGGGTGCGCGAGCATCCCCAGGTCGTCGTCGATGGCCACCCCCACGCGCGCGCGCCCCAGATCGAGCGCACACGTCCGTCCCTTCGCCACGCCCTGTCGTTACCATGCGAGCGCTTGACCGGGCCACCGGAGCCGGGCATTAGAGGTGGCCACTTGCTCAGGCCGACGCCTGGAGCCCCCTAGCCTGAAGCCCGAATGACCACCCTTCGCGCCGTCAAAGGCATGAACGACGTGCTGCCCGACGAGGTCGGGCGCTGGCAGCGCGTCGAGAAGGCCTACGCGCGCACCATGAGCCTGCACGGCTTCCGCGAGGTGCGCACGCCGTACGTCGAGCCGACGGGGCTCTTCGTGCGCGCCATCGGCGAGGCGACGGACGTCGTCGAGAAGGAGATGTACTCGTTCGTCCACCACGACGAGCCGCTCACGCTGCGGCCGGAGGGGACGGCCGGCGCCGCGCGCGCGTACATCGAGCACGCCGTGCAGGGCAAGGAGCCCGTGTCGCGCTGGTGGTACGCGGGCGCGATGTTCCGCGCCGAGCGGCCGCAGCGCGGGCGCTACCGGCAGTTCTACCAGCTCGGCGCGGAGATCTTCGGCGACGCCGGTCCCGGCTGCGACGCCGAGATGATCGACATGCTCGTGCAGTTCTTGACCGAGCTGCGCATCCCCGACCTGAGGGTTTTCATCAACTCGCTCGGTGGACCGAAGACGCGTGCGCTCTATCGTGATGCGCTCGTTCAGTACCTCACCCCCAAGGTCGCCAACCTCTCCGA
>DASVWO010000545.1:0-12085 GCA_036393165.1 Polyangiaceae bacterium
CTAGCAGGCTGCTGAAAAACGGCAGTCAGGGGATCGACACGGAGATCGCGGTGTGATCTAACGCGCTCATGCGCGGAACCGACACCAAGCAGTCTTCGATGCTGTGTCTGATGTCGCCGGAATCGGTGGTTCCGGCCGAGCACCCGATTCGGCGAATCAAGGTGCTGGCCGACGAGGCGCTTGCGAAGCTGTCGCCGACCTTCGACGCGATGTACGCGTCGACGGGACGGCCGTCGATCCCGCCGGAGCGGCAGCTCAAGGCGATGCTGCTCATGGCGCTGTACACGGTGCGCAGCGAGCGGATGCTCTGCGAACAGCTCGCGTACAACATGCTCTTCCGCTGGTTCCTGGACATGGACATGGTGGAGCCAGCCTTCGACGCTACTGTCTTCACCAAGAACCGGGAGCGGCTGTTGACGCACGACGTGGCGGGCGAATTCTTCCGAGCCGTGGTGGAGCAAGCTCGCGCAGCGAAGCTGATGAGCAGCGAGCACTTCACTGTCGATGGGACGCTCATCGAGGCGTGCGCATCGCTCAAGAGCTTCAAGAAGAAGGACGGGAAGAAGGACAAGCAGCCGCCGCCGGACGATCCCGGCAACCCCACGGTCAACTTCCACGGCGAGAAGCGCAGCAACGAGACGCATGCCTCGACGACCGATCCGGAGGCGAAGCTGGCGCGCAAGGGTCTGGGCAAGGAGGCGAAGCTGTCGTACTCGGCGCACGCGCTGATGGAGAACCGCCACGGTCTGCTGGTGGACTTCCGGATCGCAGAAGCCAACGGCAGGGCCGAGGTCGAGACGGCGCTGGCGATGATCGACGACAACAAGGAGCGGCTTGGGTCGATCACCGTCGGTGCCGACAAGGGGTACGACTGCACGGGCTTCGTCGAGGATTGCCGCGCGATGAACGCCGTGCCGCACGTCGCGCAGAACATCACGGCGTACCGGGGCTCGAAGATCGACGGACGCACCACGCGTCACGCCGGCTACGCCCTGAGCCAGATCGTCCGCAAGCGAGTCGAGGAGATCTTCGGTTGGGGCAAGACCATCGCCGGTTTCCGACGAACGCGCTTCCGAGGGAAACGGCGCACTCAGCTCTCCGGGTACATGGTCGGTGCTGCGTACAACCTGCTTCGGATGGCTCGATTGCTCCCCGACCTCGTTACCGCGTAGTCGCTCGAATGCCCGCTCGACGTGGATGGAAGTCGAGCGGGCGACAGATCAACCCCGGAGCAGCGGGCCGACTCTTCCTGAACTGGCGTTTATCCGCAGCCTGCTAGGGCGCGCTACATTTCTCAGGTGAGCGTCGGCTACGTGCGCAACGACCACGGTCCGACCGACGAGCGCCGGCGTCTCCCGCTCGCCTCGCGCCGCCCTCTCGCGCTCGACGACCACGCACGCGCCGTCGATCGCGAATGGCGGCCGAAGTACTGCGTCTGGGAGCTGACGCTGCGCTGCGATCTCGCATGTCGTCACTGCGGCTCGCGCGCAGGCCGCGCCCGCAGCGACGAGCTGACGACGGCGGAGGCGCTGAACCTCGTCGACCAGCTCGCCGATCTCGGGGTCCTCGAGGTCACGCTCTTCGGTGGCGAGGTGTACCTGCGCGACGACTGGCTCGACGTCGTGCGCGCCATCCGCCGCCGCGGCATGGAGTGCACCATCGTCACGGGCGGACGCGGGCTCGATCGCGACCGCGTTCGCGCCGCACGCGACGCCGGCGTGATGAGCGTGTCGATCTCGATCGACGGAACGGGTCCCACGCACGACGTGTTGCGAGGTCTGCACGGCAGTCACGACGCGGCGATGCGCGCGATGCACGCGCTCTCGGAGGAGGGCCTGCAGGTGTCGGCCAACACGCAGATCGGCCGGCGGAACCGACGCGAGCTGGACGACGTCTTCGTGGCCATCCGCGACGCCGGCGCGCACTCCTGGCAGCTGCAGCTCACCGTGGCGGCAGGGCGCGCGGCGGATGCGCCAGCGATCCTCATCGAGCCGTACCACATGCTCGAAGTGATGCCCTCGGTCGCGCGCATCCGGGCGCGCGCCGACGAGGCTGACCTGCGGATCTGGCCGGGCAACAACCTCGGTTACTACGGCCCGTACGAGCACCTTCTGCGCGGCAACCTTCCGGGAGGGCGGCGTGGGTCGTGCGGTGCCGGCCGAACCGTCCTCGGCATCGAGTCGGACGGGGCGGTCAAGGCGTGCCCGTCGCTACCGAGCGGCGAGTACATCGGCGGGAGCGTGCGCGACCACGCCCTGCGGGACATCTGGGAGCGAGCGACCGAGCTGCGCTTCATGCGCGACGCGCAGCCGTCGCAGCTTTGGGGGCACTGCGCCGATTGCTACTACGCGGAGGACTGCATGGGCGGCTGCTCGTGGACGGCGCACGCCCTCTTCGGGCGACGGGGGAACAACCCGTTCTGCCATCATCGGGCGCTCGAGCTGCTGAAGGCCGGGAGGCGCGAGCGTCTGGTGCGCGTGGAGGAAGCCCCTGGCGAGTCGTTCGATCACGGGCTCTTCGAGACCGTGGAAGAACCATGGCCCGAGACGGAGTTGCGGCGCGCCCACGCCGTCGCCGAGGCTCGCGAGCTCTGGCTACTCGAGCCCTGATTCAGAGACTGGTGAGCCAGTGCTCCCAGTCGCCCTCGGCCTGTTCGGGGGCCCAGGGTCGCGCGACCCGCGCGTAGCGGTGCGCGTGCTACTTCCGAGCGGAAGATGGCCCATTGGCTTGCCCGCCCGATCCTCGGGGTGAGGGACGTCGTTTCGAGTCCAACGGTGTTCCGGTCAAGGACGGGTCGTGGGGTTACCGGCTCCTGGTGGTCGACGGTGCCCAAACATCGAAGGACCATCATGATGGTTCCCCACAACCATCATGATGGTGGCGCACAACCATCGCGTGGTCAGTGCAGTACCTTCGCTTGATATCGGGCGACCATCACGTAGTCAGCGAACCACCATCATGATGGTACCGGGCAAGCATCATGATGGTTGCGGGGGAGTATGACGATGGTTCCGCATCACCATCATGATGGTCGTGGACCGATCATGTCATGGTGGTCCACCACCATCGCGTAGGGAGTCCCTTACCATCATGAAGGTTGCTCGCAGTCATCATGATGGTTGCGGGGTACCATCATGATGTCGGTCGGATTGTTCGCGATGGTATCGGACCACCATCATGATGGTGGTGCAGTGGCTAGCCCATGGTCGTCCACGACGTAGGCCAGACTTCGGACGACCATCATGGAGGTAGCCGGCGATGTCAGCGATAGTCGGGGGTAGATCGTCCTGACATCGCGAGCAGACACCGTGAACATCGTGCACACGGATCGCGCAGCCGACGCCCGAAGTAGGCGCTGTGCAGGGGCGATGTACGCGATCATCCTGGGGAATCAGCCCCGTGATGCCTGTCCGGCGAGGGCCCATCCCCTGGGCCGCATGCTTTGATTCGCGCACCGACTGCGGCGTGATCTCGAGCAACCATGCCCATGTTCGGTCGCAGGGAAGCCGGTGGATGCGGGGAAGCAGGCCTCGACTCTCGCCCTGACATCGCGAACATCGTTGCCGGAGCATGTCGAGGTTCCGCCCGACGCCAGCGAAGCATCGCGGCAGCATGGGGTACATCGCGCGTGCATCAAGAGGAGGTCCTCGAGGACTACGCGCGAGGTGCCGAAAGGTGTGTGCGAACATGCCCGAGATGAGCGGGCACAACCGTCTTCTCCCCGCTCCGACCGCCCGGTAGCATCGAGGGATGCTCTGGCGGCGGGGTGCCGCCCGGGGTCGAGAGCAATGACGCGCGCAGCCATTTATGCCTTCGTGGTCGTCGCCGTGTCCGCAGCTGCGGCCGTGGCCGCCGGCTCGCTGGCCGCGTGCAGCGACCCGCTCGCGCCCACCACGCACCCCGTCATGGGCAATGCCTACGACGCCGTCGACAACTGTCTCCAGCCGCAACAGAGCTTCGACTTCGTCGACGGGCCCGCGCCGTCGGTGTCGTGCGACGTGGTGTGCATCACCGACGCGAAGACCGGCACCACTTATGTGACCAACCAGTGCGGGCCGTTCCCGATTGCCGACTCGGTGGAGGGGTCGGACGCCGGCGGCGACACGTGCGCCCTGGCGCTCGCGGCATGGGCAGCCGGGAACGAGTGCGGTTCGGCGACCGACGCAGGCGGCGACGCCACCGAGGACGCCACCGAAGACGCGCCGGCGGAAGCCGCGAGCGAAGCTGCGACCGAAGCCGGACCGGAAGCCGGCGGCGACGCGCGCGCCGACGCGCCGCTCGACGCGAAGGGAGACGGCCCGTGACCGCGCCCTCTCCCAACTCCTCCTCCGAGCCCATCGTCCGCGTCGGCGACGTCGTCGCGGGCAAGTTCAGGATCGAGCGCATCCTCGGCGAGGGCGGCATGGGGGTCGTCGTCGCGGCGCACCACATGCAGCTCGACGAGCGCGTCGCGCTGAAGTTCCTCCGCCCGAGCATCAGCAACCCCGAGATGGTGGCGCGCTTTTCTCAGGAGGCGCGCGCGGCGGTGAAGCTCAAGAGCGAGCACGTCTCGCGCGTGCTCGACGTCGGCATGCGCGAGGACGGCCTGCCCTTCATCGTGATGGAGTACCTGCAGGGCAAGGACCTCAGTCAGCTGGTGAGGGAAGGGGGCCCCCTGCCGGCCGAGGCCGCGGCGGATCTCGCCATCCAGGCGTGCGAGGGGCTCGCCGAGGCGCACGCGCGCGGCATCGTGCACCGCGACATCAAGCCGGAGAACCTGTTCCTCGCCGAGCACGGCGACGGCTGGCGAACGTTGAAGATCCTCGACTTCGGGATCTCCAAGGCCGTGATCATCGGGTCGGCCGTGGCAAAGGGCGGCGACTCGAACATCCGCACGCAGAACCTCATGGGTTCCCCTTGCTACATGTCGCCCGAGCAGCTGCGCTCCTCGCAGTCGGTCGACCACCGGACCGACCTCTGGTCGCTCGGCGTCGCGCTCTACGAGCTGCTGACGGGGGTATCGGCCTACAACCCGGACCAGACGCTGACCGAGGTCATCGCCTGCATCCTCGAGCAGGAGCCCCCGACCGTGCGCGCGACGCGGCCCGACGTTCCGCCCGAGCTCGACGACATCGTCGCGCGCTGCATGCAGCGCGATCGCGAGCTCCGCTACCAGAACGCCGCCGAGCTGGCCATCGCGCTGATGCACTTCGCGCCGAGACACTCGCGCATGAAGGTGGAGCGCGCGGCGGCGGTCACCCGTGCCGCGGGGTTGTCGGACGGCGCGCTCGTCGTGCCCTCGTCCATCGCGCCGCCGCCGGGAGAGACGCCGTCGTTCTCGCTCGTGGCCAGGCGGCCGGCCGGTCGCAACTCGCGTCCGATGCCCATCCCGGGCGGCGGCTCGACCCTCGGCTCGCACCAGCTGGTCGCGAGTCTGTCCCACAGTGCGCTCTGGGAGACGTTCCTGTCCCTGTCGCACTTGGCGCCCGGGGAGCTCGCGGTGCTCAAGCGCGTCCGCCGCAACCTGTCGAGCGACCCGGCATTCCGCGGGGAGCTGCTGGCGCAGGCCCGCCTCGCGATGCGCCTGGATCACCCCGGGGTGGTGCGCACGTTCGATGCCGGGGAGCAGGACGGCTTCGCGTACTTCGTGACCGACTACGTGGAGGGGCACGCGCTCGACGCGCTCGTGTGGACCGCGAAGCGGTCCGGCGTCCGTCTGCCGCCGCTCGTGAGCACCCGCATCGTGGCCGACGTCGTGACGGCCCTCGCCTATGCTCACGAGCTGCGCGGAGCGGGCGCGGCGCAGGGGGTCGTGCACCACCACCTCGGCCCCCGCAACGTGATGGTGACGTACGAGGGCGAAGTGAGGGTGGTGGACTTCGCCGTCGCGAGGGCCGCACGGCAGTTTCCCCAGTACGCGCCGCTGCTGCGCGAGACGACGGGTTACCTCGCGCCCGAGCAGCTCGCCGGTGAGCTCGGCGATGCGCGCGCCGACCTCTACTCGGCCGGCGTCCTCTTGTGGGAGCTCCTGGCGGACAGGCGCCTGCTGCGCGCGGACATCTCGGACACTGCGCTGCAGCGCTTCGCCGCCGAGGAGGTGCCGAAGCTGACGGATCTCGTGAACGACGTCGATCCGACCCTCGCATCCATCGTCGCCCGCGCGGTGCACAAGAAGCGCGAGATGCGGTTCCAGTCGGCGCGCGAGATGAGCGAGGCGATCGAGGCGTACTTGAGGACCCAGGCGCCGGTCGACCGCGGACAGCTCGCGAGCCAGATGCAGGGCCTCTTCGCGCTGACGCGACAGCAGATGCAGAACGAGATCCAGGCGTTCCTGCAGCGTGCACGGCAAGCGACGAGCGACGTGCGAGCGCTGCGATCCGGCCCCGCACACGTGAGCCTCGCGGACACCGCCCCGTTCGCGCCTCCGGCCGACGCGCCGGTCGCGGTGCCGTCGGTCCCGCCGCCGGCTCGGCGCCGTGGTCGCACGGCCGCGATCTTCGGCGGCATCGCGGCCGTCCTCGGCGTCGCCCTCGTGGCCTACGTGGCGCGGAGCTCGCGTCCGGAGGCGCCGACTGGATCCGGTTCGGCGTCGGCTTCGGCGGTCGCTCCGGCCACCTCCCCCTCGACGACGACCGCGACGACCGGCGCACCGACCGCGAGCACGGCCGACGTGCAACCCGAGGCATCGGCCGCAGTCTCCGCCGCCGCTTCCTCCTCCGCCACGTCCGCGGGCGTGTCCGGCGGGCCGGCGAAGCCGCGTCAGCCCACCCCCGCGCCGTCTCCCAAACCCCACCCGGGCCCCGGGGCACCGCCTTCGGATCCGGGGCTCGACATCCGCATGCAGCGCTGAAGCCGTCTCGTACTCCGCAGTACCCCACACCGACTCCCAAGGGCACCCGGATGCACGTCGCCATGCTTCGCAAGCTGCTCATCGTCCTCGCCGCGTCGGCCCTGCTCTTCGGCGGCATCCGGATTGCGCGCGCAGACAACGTCGCCGACGAGGCCGAGGTCGAGTTCGAGCTCGGCGCCGACCGCTACAAGGCCGGGGACTTCCGGGGCGCGCTCGAGCACTTCCTCGCGTCCAACCGGCTCGTCGCGAACAAGAACGTCGTGTTCAACATCGCGCGCACCTACGAGCAGCTCCACCAGGTGACCGACGCGTATCGCTACTACACCCAGGCGCTCGAGGGAGAGAAGGACCCGGCCGCGCAGGCGCGCATCCAGGAGGCTCTCGCGCGCATCGCGCCGTCGGTGGCGGTCCTCAGCATCACGAGCGATCCACCCGGGGCCACGATCTACGTCGACCGCCGCGACCTCGGCGCGCGCGGGAGCACGCCGGCGAAGCTCGGCCTGAACGCGGGCAAGTACAGCGTCATCGTCGAGCTCGCGGGCTACCGGCCCGTGGAGACGTCGGTGACGGTGCAGACGGGCGTGGACACACCGCTCGCGATCCCGCTGCGGCAGATCGTGGGCAACGTGCGCGTCGAAGGAGAGCCCGCAGGGGCGGCCATCCGCGTCGATCGCGAGGACGCGCCGCCCGTCGCCAGCGTGCCTGCGACGATCGCGATCCCGCCAGGGCCGCACACCCTCGTCGTCTCGGCCGAGGGATTCGTGCCATCGAACGTGCCGGTGACCGTCGAGGCGGACGCCACGAGCGTGGCGCACGTGAGGCTCGCCCCCATCGCCGGCAACCTCGTCGTGAGCTCGGACGTGCGCGACGCGCTCGTCGAGATCGACGACCGCGCGATGGGCTTCACGCCGGCCGTCCTGAACATCCCGGTGGGGGTGCACCGCGTGCGCGTGTCGCTGAGCGGCTTCCGTCCCATCGAGCGCACGGTGCTGGTCACGGCGGCGGGCCAGGCGAAGCTCGACGTCCAGCTCGCGCAGGTCGAGGAGGTCAACGCGGCCTCGCGCGTCACCGAGAACCTGGAGGACGCACCGAGCTCCGTCACGATCATCACGGGCGCCGAGCTCCGCGCCATGGGGTACCCGACCATCGCCGAGGCGCTGCGCGGCGTGCGCGGCATCTACATCGGGAACGACACGAGCTACGACAACGTGGGCGTCCGCGGGTTCTCGCGGCCGGGAGACTACGGCACGCGCGTCCTCGTGCTGCTCGACGGGCAGCCGCTGAACGACGACTACGTGGGCCAGTCGTACTTCGGCTACGACGGCCGCGTCGACCTGGCCGACATCGAGCGCATCGAGGTGGTCCGCGGCCCGGGATCGGTTGTCTACGGAACGGGCGCCTTCCTCGGGGTCATCAACCTGGTGACGCGCAGCCGCAACGCGCCGACCCATACGGAGGTGGGGCTCTCGGCGTCGGGCAATGGCATCGGCACGGCGCGCGCGATGCAGCAGGTCCGGTTCTCGCCGGACTCCGGATTCTGGACGAGCGTCGCCGCTGCCTATGGCGCTGGGCGCGACTACTACTTCAGGGATTTCGCGTCCGACGCGGCGACCCAGGGCAATTCGCGCGGCTCCGACGGGCTCGAGGCGGGGACGGTCAACGGGCGCGTCTGGTGGAAGAGCCTCACACTGCAGTGGTTTCTCACGTCGCGGAAGAAGCAGCTGCCGGCGGGCGAGTTCGGCACGATCCTCGGCGACCCGCGGACGTACTTCCAGGACACGCGCGGCGTGCTCGAGGCGCGCTTCGAGCCGAAGGTGGGGAAGAACTTCGAGCTCCTGTCGCGCGCGCACCTGAACCTGTACCAGTTCGACGACTTCCTCGCGACGTCGGTCGACAACGGCGGCAATGCCACCGAGACCTATCGCGGGCAGTGGTTCGGCGTGGAGCAGCGCGTCGCGTACGTGATCGAGAAGAAGCTCCGACTGACTCTCGGCGGCGAGTACCAGGACCACTTCAAGGCCGCGCAGACGGGCGTCGCCGCCGGCGGCGTCACCGCGGGCACACCGGTCGCCCCCACGGGCTACCTGAACCGCGACGATCCGTTCGGCGTCGCCGCCGCCTACGTCAACGGGGACTACTACCCGCTGCGCATGCTGAAGCTGACGGCGGGCGCGCGCTTCGACTACTACACGAACTCGAACTACGGCTCGTCACTCAACCCGCGCGCAGCGGTCATCGTGAAGCCGTACGCCGACGGCAACGTGAAGCTGATGTTCGGCAAGGCGTTCCGTGCGCCGAGCGTCTACGAGCACTTCTACACGTCACCCACCCAGATCCCCGGCGGCATCAACCTGAAGCCCGAGACCGTGTACTCGGCGGAGCTCGAGTACACGCACCACTTCTCGCCGACCGTGAGCATCATCGGCGCGGGCTTCTACAACTACATCACGGACCTCATCAACCTCGCGGGCGACGGAACGGCGACGAGCCCGAACCAGTACCAGAACGTGACGAACCCCGTGGAGCTGGCCGGCGGCGAAGTGGAAGTGCGTCGCGAGTGGCGAGAGGGATGGATGGCGGCGGCGCAGTACTCGTACCAGCGCGCGCGATACCTCCAGAACGACGGCTCGCTGCGCGAAGTGCCCAATTCACCGCAGCACCTCGCGTCCGTGAAGGCTGCCGCGCCGGTCCTCGGGCGCGTGCTCATGCTGATGTCGCGCTTGAGCATCGAGGGCGGCGTCTACGACCGCAACGACAAGGCGACGGATCCGCCGCAGGTCCAGACCAACCCGTACTTCGTGTGGGACGTCGTGCTCTCTGGCGAGGTCGAGAAGTACAACGTCCGCTACAACCTCGGCCTCTACAACGCGACCAACGCGCAGTACTCCCTGCCCGTGAGTCCCGAGTTCACGCAGGACCTCGTCCTCCAGAGCGGAAGGACGCTGCTCGCGCAGGTGTCCGCCTCGTTCTAGTTCCGACTAGGTCCGGACGACTTCCGCAGGCTGCTGCGTCACGTGCATCCGCGGCGACTCGGCGTACATCTCGATCGTCTTCGCGCTGAAGGCGGGGATGTCGTCGGGCTTGCGGCTCGTCACGAGCTTGTCGTCGCGGACGACCTCGCGGTCCACCCAGACGGCTCCGGCGTTGTGCAGGTCGGCCTGGAGCGAGGGCCACGAGGTCACCGTCTTGCCGCGCACCGCGCCGGCGTCGATGAGGGTCCACGGGCCGTGGCAGATGGCGGCGATGGGCTTGCCCGATTCGACGAACGCCTTGATGAACGCGATCGCCTTCGGATGCAGCCGGAGCTTGTCCGGGTTCATCACGCCTCCCGGCAAGAGCAGCGCGTCGTAGTCGCGCGCGTCGGCGCCGGCGAGCGGTACGTCGACGCTCAGCGTGCGGCCCCACTCCATGTGCTTCCAGGCCCGCACCCGTGGCCAGGCCGGAGACACGATGTCGCACTCGGCGCCTTCGTCCTCGAGCGCCAGGCGCGGCTCGACGAGCTCCGATTGCTCGAAGCCGTCGCACACCAGGATGGCCACACGCATGCCCTTGAGCTTCCTCATCGCTTCACCTCCGCTTCCCGCACACGACTCGCGGTCGCGCACGCTGCGTGCAGCACCCATGCCCCATGGCTGGCGCCGCCGACTGGCTGCTCGTGCTCAACGGGGCGGGCCTCATCCTCAGCGTGGGTGTCGTCGCCGTCACGGGTGTGGCGGTACTGCTGTTCCGCCGCTGGTGAGCTGAGGTGACTCTTCCTCCGTCTCGCGCTCGCGCTCGTAGATGCGAGCCGCCGCGACGAACAGCGACACGATGACCGGGCCCACGATGACACCGGCGATGCCGAACACCGAGATGCCCCCGAGGAGGCCGACCAGCATGAGCAGCGGGTGGGCGCCGCCATTGGCGCCGCGGCCGACGAGACGCGGGCGGATCACGTAGTCGTTCACGGCCATCACGAGCACCAGACACCACGCCGTGAGCAGGATGGCGCGCGCGACGTGGCCCGTCGTCAGCAGCCACACCGCAGCGGGTACCCACACGAGCGGGACGCCGATGACGGGGATGAACGACAGCAGCGCGAGGAGCGCTCCCCACGTCACCGCCTGCGGCACGCCGAAGATCGCGAAGCCGATGCCGGCGAGAACGCCCTGCACCACCGCCGTCGTGACGCTGCCCACGAAGGCGCGCCGGCCGACGTCGCGGAATTCCGCCACCAGAGCGCGCGTGTGACGCGGATGCAGCGGGAGAAGACGCTCGAGGTGGCGCGCGATGCGCGGCCAGTCGCGCAGCACCGCGTTCATCGTCCACATCGCGACGACCAGCGTGAGGATCAGGCCCGCCGACGCCTGCACCAGGAATCCCGCCGCGGTCGCCGCGAGGTTCGCGACCCGCCCGAGCTGCCCCTGAAGCCGCTCCTCGAGCGCCTGCGGACTGATGCCGAATACCGCGATCAGATGCGACGCGCGCGGCCCGAGAATCGTCGGGCCCTCGGGGCCGAGCAGGTGTTGCACGAGGCGGATCGCGTCGGCCACCTCGTTCGCGACGATCCACACGACGAGCACGCCGCCGCCGGCCATCACGAGGCCCCCGAGCAATGTCGTCACGGCCGAGGCGAGGCGTGGACGGTTCCCGAACCTACGCTCGAGCCGCGTGTCGAACGGCTGTGCCGTGAACCCCATCACCGTGCCCAGCGCGAGCCCCACCAGCAGCGGGGAAGCCATCCACGCGACCAGCAGGAAGGCGATCCCCATGAGCACGCCGAGGGCGATGCGCTGTGACGGCCGCATCGGGAGGTACGTCGGTTGCAGCCCCCATGCTCGCGGCGTCGGCGGGCGCGAAAGGAGCGAACGATGGCGGAGACGGTTGCAGACTTCCTGCTCAAGCGCATGTCCCACTGGGGAGTCCGGCGCGTCTACGGCTATCCGGGCGACGGCATCAACGGCATCCTCGCGGCGTTCGCGCACGACACCCACGAGCTGGAGTTCATCCAGGTGCGGCACGAGGAGATGGCCGCCTTCATGGCCTGTGCGCACGCGAAGTTCACCGGCGAGGTGGGCGTGTGCATGGCCACCTCCGGCCCCGGCGCCATCCACCTGCTCAACGGCCTCTACGACGCGCACATGGACCACGTGCCGGTCGTCGCCATCGTGGGCCAGGCCGCGCGGTGCGCCATCGGCAGCGACTACCAGCAAGAGGTCGATCTCCACTCGCTCTTCAAGGACGTCGCGCGCGAGTACGTCGTCGAGGCGACGCACC
>DASVWO010000546.1:0-8326 GCA_036393165.1 Polyangiaceae bacterium
GCAGGCCGGCGCCCGCGCGCTCGACCGGTTCCACGGGCTGCACGACAGATTCGCGAGCGCCCTGGCGTTCGCGGCGCGGCCTGCGGAGGAGCGGACGGCCTTCATGCAGGCGGCCATCGAGGACGCGATCTCGTCGGCGTCGGTCGCCCAGCCGCGTGAAGCGGTGCCGGTGCCGCTGCCGCGCGCGATCGGGGGCGCTGCGGCTCTCGCGGGCGTGCTCACCGCGGTCATGCTCTTCGAGGTGCGCCAGCACATCCCGGTCGCGCACGCCAAGACCATCGAGCCCGTCGAGATGGCCCCCGACGATCTCGACGACGTGAAGGACTTCCTCAAGCAGCTGCAGCAGAACGAGCAGAGCGACGACACGCGGGCGGCGATCGACGAGTTCAACAAGCTCGTCGACGACATCGCCAACAAGCGTCTCGATCGCACCGAGGCGTTCCGACGGATGGAGTCGCTCGAGCAGCGCCTGCTCACGGGCAGCGAGGCGGACAAGAAGGCGCTCGAGGAGCAGATCGACCGCATCGGCGAGGAGCTGAAGAAGGCCGAGCTGACGAAGCCCTCGGGCGAGGCGCTCTCGGAGGCGAAGCTCGACGAGGCGCGCGACGCGATGCACGACCTCGCGAAGAAGCTGCGCGAGCAGGGCGGCTCGATCGACAAGCAGAAGATCGAGGCGATGCGCGATGCGCTGCGCAAGTCGGCGGCCGACGCCGAGAAGCGCCAGCAGGCCATCGAGCAGCGGCGCCAGGAGCTGGCCGACGAGATCCTCAAGCAGAAGCAGAAGATGGGCGACGGCGGCGCGAGCGAGGAGGAGCAGAGCCTCCTGCACAAGAAGGAGCGCGAGCTCGAGAAGCTCGATCGCGATCTGGATCAGCAGAAGAACGCGGGGCGGCAGCTCGATCGGCTCGATCGCGAGCTCGAGAAGGCGGCCGAGGATCTCATGAAGGACATGGGGCTCTCGGCGCAGGATCTCGATCAGGGCGCCGAGGACATCAATCACATCCAGCAGCAGGAGATGACGCAGGAGCAGAAGGAGGAGCTGCGTCAGAAGCTCGAGGAGATGCGGCAGCTCATGCGCCAGCAGGGCCAGGGCGGCAAGGGCCAGATGGTGCGCCTGCAGAAGTTCGGACGCATGGCGCGCGGTCAGTCCGGGCAGGGCCAGGGGCAGCAGCAGCAAGGCGGCCAGCAGGGCGACGGCCAGGGCCAGGACGGCCAGCAGGGACAGAACGGTCAGAACGGACAGCAGGGCCAGCAAGGTCAAGGCGGCCAGCAAGGGCAGGGCGGCCAGCAGGGACAAGGCGGGCAGCAAGGCCAGGGCGGTCAGAACGGCCAGGGCGGGCAGGGCGGCGAGACGTGGGTGCTCGGTCCGAACGGCGAGAAGATCATGATGCTCTCGAAGGGGAGCGGCTCGGGCGGTCAGGGCCAGGGGCAAGGCCAGGGCTCGCAGGGCAACGGCGGCGAAGGGCAGGGGCCCCCCGGTCGCGGCTGGGGCGAGGGTCACGATCCGCACACGTCCGGCGCCGCGACGAACCCGAAGATGGGGACCGAGGACACGCAGGTGCAGGGCGCCGACACCGGCCAGGGCGGCTCGCGCAGCCAGGTGATCCTCGGCGCGGCGGAGCGTGGCTTCGCGTCGCGCGGCTACCAGAAGGTCTACACCGAGTACCACCAGGTCGCCGAGGAGTCGCTCGCGAAGGACGACATCCCGGGCGGCTACCGCTTCTACGTGAAGCGGTATTTCCAGCTCATTCGCCCGCGCGAGGACACCAAGCCATGACGGATACGGAAGCTGTTCGCGAACAGGTCACCCTCTTCCGCAAGCGCATCGACGACCTGCGCGGCGAGATCGCCAAGTCGATCGTCGGAAACCGCGAGGTCGTCGACGGCGTCATCACCTGCATGCTCGCGGGCGGTCACGCGCTGCTCGAGGGCGTGCCGGGGCTCGGCAAGACGATGCTCGTGCGCACGCTCGCCGAGACGCTGTCGCTGACGTTCTCGCGCATCCAGTTCACGCCGGACCTCATGCCGGCCGACATCCTGGGCACGACGGTCATCGACGACACGCAGGCGGGCGGCAAGTCGTTCGAGTTCAGGAAGGGCCCCGTCTTCGCCAACATCGTGCTCGCCGACGAGGTGAACCGCGCGACGCCGAAGACGCAGAGCGCGCTGCTCGAGGCGATGCAGGAGCACCGCGTGAGCGTCGGCAAGCGCACGTACGTGCTCGACGAGCCGTTCGTGGTGCTCGCGACGCAGAACCCCCTCGAGATGGAGGGCACGTACCCTTTGCCCGAGGCGCAGCTCGACCGCTTCTTCTTCAAGCTGCACGTGCCCTTCCCCGGGCGCGAGGAGCTGCACCAGATCCTCGACCTCACGACGGGCTCGGGGATCGAGAAGCGCCAGGCCGTGCTCGCGCGCGAGGACATCCTCGCGATGCAGCAGCTCGTGCGCCAGGTGCCGGTCGCGCGGCACGTGCAGGACTACGCGATCCGCGTCGTGCAGGCGACGCATCCGGACGGGCCCGAGTCGCCGGACCTCGTGAAGCGCTTCGTTCGTTACGGCAGCTCGCCGCGCGGGGCGCAGGCGCTGCTCCTCGCCGCGAAGATCCGCGCGCTCTTCGACGGCCGCTTCGCCGCCAGCGTGGACGACGTGCGCGGCGCGGTGCACGCGGCGCTGCGCCACCGCATCCTGCTCAACTTCGAAGGCGAGGCCGAGGGCATCAAGACCGACCAGACGATCGACGCGATCCTCAAGGCCGTGCCCGAGGGCAAGGCGGAGAAGGCGGCCGTCGCCGCCGGTGCCAACTAAGCCGCGCGATCATGGGTCTGCTCGACGTCCTCCCCTGGCGTCGCGAGAAGAAGGTCGTCGCCACCAAGGACGACGACCTCTTCGACGACGAGTTCCAGCGCAAGCTCGACTACCTGGCGCTCGTCAGCCGGCGTGTCTTCTCCGGGCGGCTGCGCGCCGAGCGGCGCACCAAGAAGAGCGGCAGCGGCGTGGAGTTCGCCGATCACCGCGACTACCAGCCGGGGGACGACTTCCGCACGCTCGACTGGAACGTCTACCAGCGCTTCGACAAGCTGCTCGTCCGCCTCTACGAGGAAGAGGAGGACCTGGCCATCTACTTCATCGTCGACGCGAGCCGCTCGATGGGCTTCGGCGACGGGAGCAAGCTCCGGTACGCGAAGAAGGTGGCGGCGGCGCTCGGCTACGTGGGCCTGGCGAACCTGGACCGCGTGAGCATCGTGACGACGACCGACCACGTGTCCGGTCGCATGCCCGAGACGCGCGGCAAGGCGCGCATCTTCAAGGCGTTCCGGTTCCTGCGCGGCGTGCAGGCCGACGGGACGACCGACCTCGGCGACGCGATGAAGACGTTCGTCGCGCAGAACAAGCGCCGCGGGCTCGCGGTCCTCATCAGCGATCTCTACGATCCGCGCGGGTTCGAGAAGGGGATCAACGTCCTCCGGTACAACAAGTTCGATCCGTTCGTGGTGCACGTGGTCGATCCGGCCGAGGGAAAGCCGAAGCTCCACGGCGACGTGCTCGTCTACGACTGCGAGACCGGTGACGAGCGCGAGGTCACCGTGACGCAGAAGGTGCTCTCGCGCTTCGGCGAGGCGTACCAGCAGTACCTCGCCGACGTGGAGCGCTTCTGCGCCACGCACCAGGTGCCGTACGTGCGCGCGAGCATCGACGTGGCGTTCGACGAGATGATCCTGCGCGTCTTCCGGCGCGGAGGGTTCCTGCGGTGATCTTCGCGGGGCTACCGATCGCGCAGCTCGTCGCGATCTTCGCGGCGGTCGGCTTCGGGGTGCTGGTGCTCTACATCCTGAAGCTGCGGCGGCGCGTCGTGTCGGTGCCGTTCTCGCCGCTCTGGGAGCGGATCCTCCGCGACAAGGAGGCGACGAGCCTCTTCTCGAAGCTGAAGCGGCTGCTCTCGCTGCTCCTGCAGCTGGCGCTCCTGGCGCTGCTGGTGCTGGCGCTCGGCGACCCGCGCGCCGCCGAGAGCCTCATCAAGGGCCGCAACGTCGTGGTGCTCCTCGACGCGAGTGCGTCGATGCAGGCGACCGACGGATCGCCGACGCGCCTGGAGGCGGCGAAGGACGAGGTGAAGCGGATCATCCGCGGCCTCGGCGGCGCCGACCGGATGCTCGTCGCGCAGATGGACGCGATGGTCACGCCGCTCGGGCCGATGACGGGGGACACCTCGGCGCTCGAGCGCGAGCTCGACGGGGTGCGAGCGACCGACGCCCGCGCCGACTTCCCGCGCGCCCTGCGCTTCGCGAGCGACGTGCTCCGCGGCTCCGACCGCGCCGAGATCGTGGTCGTCTCGGACGGCGAGCTGG
The DNA here is from genome assembly GCA_036393165.1 of Polyangiaceae bacterium. GTDB lineage: Bacteria > Myxococcota_A > Polyangia > Polyangiales > Polyangiaceae > Palsa-1150. Next base: position 4,347 of record DASVWO010000546.1, read on the forward strand.
GGGACGCGAGCGATGCGTCGGGCCCCGTGCACCTCGGCGACGCGACGCTCTCGTACGTCAAGGTCGGCAAGAGCAACCGCAACGTGGGTGTCACGCAGTTCTCGGTGCGGCGCTACCCGCTCGACAAGAGCCGCTACGAGGTGATGCTCGAGCTCACGAACACGGGGACCGACCCCGAGGACGTGGAGCTGCAGCTCCTCGGCGACGGCGCGCTCGTGGACCTGACGAAGCTCCGCCTGCAGCCCGGGGAGCGCCTCCCGCGGTTCTATCCGCAACTCTCGGGCGCGAGCCGCACCCTCGAGGCGAAGATCGCGCTCGTCGACGGCGGGCACGATGCGCTCCCGGCGGACGACCACGCGTACGCGCTCCTGCCGGAGCGGCGGCGCGCGAAGGTGCTCGTCGTGAGCGAGGGCAACACGTACCTCGAGGCGGCGCTCTTGCTGGACGAGTACCTGGACGTCACCGACGTTCCGCCCCGCGGTTATCCCGACGCGGTCGCGCGCGGCGACTGGGACGCCGTGGTCTTCGACGGCGTGACCCCGGCGGAGCGGCCGAAGGCGAACGCGCTGTACCTCGACCCGCGCGGACCCGGCTCGCCGGTGAAGGTGACCGACGAGCTGAAGCAGCCGGGGTTCGACAAGGTCGACCGCAAGCACCCCACCGTGCGCTTCCTCGCGCTCGACGACGTGAACGTGTCCCTCGGCCACAAGCTCGTGCCCGAGACGGGCGACAAGGTGATCGGAGCCTCCGACGGCGGCGCCTCGCCGATGCTCGTGGCCGGCACGCGCGGGGGGTACAAGTTCGTCGCGCTCGGCTTCGACGTGCGCGACAGCGATCTTCCGCTGCGTACCGCGTGGCCTCTCTTCGTCATCGACTGCGTCAACTGGTTCACCGACGAGGACGCGCAGTACCTCTCGAGCTTCCGCACGGGCGAGGTCTGGCGCGTCCCGGTCGCCGCAGGTGTGACGCACGCGGTCCTTCGTCTCCCCGATGGCACGACGCAGCCGGTGCCCGTGCACGAGGGTCGCGCCGTCATGCTCGGCGAGCGCGCGGGCTTCTACCAGCTGACCGCGGGGGAGCAGACCATCGACTTCGCGGCCAATCTCCTCGACGCCGGCGAGAGCGCCGTCGCGCCGCGGGACGCGCTCGTCGTGGACGGCAAGAACGCGGGCGAGATCACCGGATTCCACGTCGGCGTGCGCCGCGAGATCTGGATCTACCTGTTGCTCGCCGCGGCGCTGCTGACGGCGCTCGAGTGGGCGACGTACCACCGGAGGGTGACGGTATGAGCCCGCGCCTCCGGACGGCGGTCTACGCGGGAGCGAGCCTCTTCGTCGGGGGAGTCATGCTGTGGCTCTACCTGCGCTACGTCTGGTTCGCCGGGCCGACGCTCACGTGGGCGCGCCACGGGACGGACTACGAGCTGCTCGCGCCGAGGATGCTCGGGATCGCGCTGCTCGCCCCGTACTTCCTCTGGATGATCGGCCGGAGCCTCGCCGATCTGCCGCTCGCGCAGCGCGTGACGTCGGTATTGCTGCGCGTCGGCTTCGTCGCGCTGCTGGCGCTCGGCCTCGCGCGTCTGGCGCGCACCGCGACCACGCAGAAGGTGTGCACCGTCTACGTCGTCGACGTGAGCGACAGCGTGCCCGACGCGGCGCTCGAGGACGCCCGCGCCGAGGTGCAGAAGGCGCTCGACGCGCGTCCCAAGGACGACCTCGTGCGCCTGGTGACCTTCGCGAAGCGCCCGCACGTCGTGCCCATCGCCGACGACGCGAAGGAGGCGCCGGCCCTCGAGCGCCACGGACAGGGGCTCGGCGGCGCCACCGACATCGCCAGCGCCCTGCAGCTCGCCTACGGGCTCTTCCCGGAGGGGTACATCCGCCGCGCCGTCGTGCTCTCGGATGGCGTGCAGACCGACGGCGACCTGCTCGCCGAGGCCAACCGCGCGCACGAGTACGGGGTGAAGGTCTTCGCCATCCCCTACAAGCGGCCCGTGCCCGGCGAGGTCGCCGTGCGCGATCTCCGCGTCCCCGACCACGTGCACGAGGGGGAGACCTTCGACGTCCACGCGCAGGTCTTCTCGAGCATCCCGCAGAAGGTGAAGCTCGTGCTCAAGCAGGGCGACACCATCAACGGCCTCGACGGCTCCCGCGAGGTGGACCTCACGCCGGGGGACAACGACGTCTCCTTCAAGAGCAAGGCGGCCATCCCCGGCGAGGTCACGTACTCCATCGAGGCGACCGGCGCGGCGCAGGACCGGTTCGTGGAGAACAACCGCGCCACGGCGGCCCTCGCGGTCGTCGGCAAGCCGGTCGTCCTCTACGTGGACGGCAACCCGGGGCGCGCGAGCTACCTCGCGTCGGCGCTCGCCGCGCAGGAGCTCAACGTCGACACGAGCGACCCGCTGCCGACGAGCCTGCGCGAGGCCGAGCGGTACGACTTCATCGTCCTCTCCGACATGCCCGCCGAGCGCGTCTCGATGACGCAGCAGGAGACCATCGAGCAGTACGTGCGCGACCTCGGCGGCGGCTTCCTCTTCGCCGGTGGCGAGAACGGCTACGGCCTGGGCGGCTGGTACCACACGACGATCGAGCGCGTCCTGCCGGTGCGCATGGACGCCGAGAAGCGCAAGGACGAGCCGGAGGTCGCGATGGCCCTGGTCATCGACCGCTCGGGATCGATGAGCGGGCTGCCGCTCGAGATGGCCAAGCAGGCCGCCAAGGCCACGGCCGACACCCTCTCGGGCGACGACCTGCTCGAGGTCATCGTCTTCGATTCGCAGCCGACGCGCATCGTGCACATGACGCCCGCCAAGCACCGCGCGCGCATCCAGAGCGACATCGCGCGCATCCAGGCGGGGGGCGGGACCGAGATCTTCCCGGCGCTCGACGCGGCCTACCAGGCGCTCTCCACGACGCGCGCCAAGAAGAAGCACGTCATCCTGCTCACCGACGGGCAGGCGCCGCAGCAGGGCATCCGCGACCTCGTGCAGGCGATGGCCGCCGAGAACATGACGGTCACCACCGTCGGACTCGGCGCCGGCGTGGACGAGAACCTGCTGCGCATGATCGCCGACACCGGCGGTGGCCGCTTCTACAAGGTGGCCGACCCGCAGTCGCTCCCACGCGTCTTCACGCGCGAGACCGAGATGGTGAGCCGCTCGGCGGCCGTCGAGGAGTACTTCCAGCCGCGCGTCGTGGCGCCCGCCGACTTCCTGCGCGGTGTGGACGTCGCCGGCGCGCCTTTCCTCCACGGCTACGTCGCGACGAAGCTCAAGCCGCCGCCGGCGCAGGAGATCCTCGAGAGCGAGCTGGGAGAGCCGATCCTCGCGCGCTGGCACGCGGGCCTCGGGTGGGCGCTCGCGTGGACGAGCGACGTGAAGAACCTCTGGGCGGTCGAGTGGCTGCGCTGGCCGCAGTGGGGGCAGTTCTGGGGGCAGCTCGTGCGCGAGCACATGCGCCAGAAGAAGCGCCAGGTGTTCGACATGCGCGCCGAGATCGATCCCGCCACGGGGCACGTGCATGCCGTCCTCGACGCGATCGGCGCCGACGACCGCTTCGAGAACGGTCTCGACGCGTCGCTCTCGATCACGGGTCCCCAGCCGCACGGCGAGACGCGCAAGGAGCCCATGCCGCAGACCGCCCCCGGTCGCTACGAGGCCGACTTCCCGCTCGACCGCTACGGCTCGTTCCTGCTGCAGGCGTCGCTCGAGAAGCAGATCGACGACGGCCACGGGAACCTGAAGGGCGCCACCGTCGCGGAGGCGTTCGGCCACGTGACGAACCCGTATCCGCGCGAGTACCTGGCGCTCGCGCCCGACGTGGCGACCCTCGAGCACGCCGCGCAGGCCACCGGAGGGGCGATGGATCCGGCGCCGGCCGCCGTCTTCGACCCCGCGGGCGAGGCGATTCGCTACCACGAGGACCTCTGGCCCCGCTTCGTCGGCGCGGCCATCGCGCTCTTCCTGCTCGACCTGCTCG
>DASVWO010000547.1:0-10666 GCA_036393165.1 Polyangiaceae bacterium
TGAGATCTCCGCATCCAGGTAGAGAAGGCCGGGCCTCCCGGGTCTGTCGCGGGTGCGAAGCCTCAGGTGACCGCCGAATTCGGCGCCGTTGTCGGTGGCATCCCAGGACTGGTTGCCGTTGCCGTCGCCGGTCGGGGTGACGCTGAAGTGGTCGAGGCGGTAGCCGACGAACGGACCGAGGCCGACGAAGGTCCACGGCTGCACGTCGACCCCGACGTGGCCCTGGCCGCCGAACGACAGCACCGATTCGTTGCCGCCGGCGAAGTTGCCGCCGCCGATTCCCATGGCGGCCTTCAGGTCGAGCCAGACCGTGACCCATCGGCCGACGCCCCGGAACTCGGGCCGCACGCCGATCGCCACGGTTCCTCCGGCGACGTCGTAGAGCCCCTGACCCGTCGGGTCGGCCCAGTGCGCGTAGCCGACGTCGAGGAGCAGGTCCCACTCGGTCTGTCCGAGCCCCCTTCCGGGCGGCACCGCGATCGGCTCCTCCCCCGCCGTGCTGTCGGGAGGCGTGTTCCCGGCGTCCGGCGCCGACACGAGGAAGCCGAAGCCGCCGACGTACCGTGCACCGCTCAGCGAGTCGAGCGGGTGGATCGCGCTGACGGCCGCCTCGCGCTGCTTGCGCTCCTGTTCGGCCGCCACGAGCGCGAGCCGCTTCTGCTCGTCGGGGCAGCCGTCGGTGTCCTCGAAGTGGTTGATGTCCTCCGCTTGGTCGGGACACTTGTCCGCCGCGTTGAGGATGCCGTCACCGTCCTTGTCCACCGGCACGCAGTCGTCGGTGCCTTGCGGCTCCTGCCCCTTCGGGCAGGCCGGCGTCCCGATGCACGCGTTGCGGGCGTGGGAGTAGCCCTGCCCCGGCCAGCAGCAGTGCACGCCGTCCTTGCGCACCTTGCCGGCGGGGCAGGCGAGCATCAGGCAGTCCTGCTTCTGAGGATCCGCCTGGAAACCCGCCGGGCAGGAGGCCGGGGCGCCGACGCATCGCGATCCGTTCCAGGCCTGACCCTGCCAGCAGCAGTGCCCCGCGGTGTCCGCGGTGATCTGCCTGCCGTCGGGGCACCCGCCCTGCGCCCAGGCCGCGCCCGAGCCAAGCCACAGATGAGCCGCGATGGCCACCGCGACCGGACGGATGGCCGAGCGACCCCACACTCTCCTCGTCATGTACACGGACCTCCACGAGCTGCCTGCGCACGCGGGAGCCCCGCGAACACAGATCCCCAACCATCCTCCAGAGTACGCGCGCCCGGGAGCCCTACGAAAGGAGGAACTTGAGAAGGCCCCTAGAAAGGTCCTCCGGTCTGCTCCAGTGCATCATGTGCCCGCCAGCAGGGATCTCGACGCGCTCGATGTGGGGAAATGCGGCGAGGCGGTCGTCCTCGTCGGGCGGGTGCCAGCCCAGGGGGCCTCCGGACACGAAGAGCACGGGGCACGTGACGCGCCGGGCGAAGGACTTGAAGCTCTCGGCGAAGTACGGAACGGGCGTCCGCGTGCCGTGGAGGGGGTCGGCCTTCCAGGTGAGCGTGCCGTCGGGGCGCGTTCGCGCGAGCGCGTCCAGACGCGTCTCGAGCACCGCGCGGTCCACGCGCGGATGGTTGCCGGCGAGGCGGCGCAGCGCGTCGTCCCTGGACGCCATGGTCTTGCTCTCGCGGCCGCGCCCGCGTACCCCACGCACGTCATCGATCCAGCGGCGCATGCGGTCGGCCGAGTGAGCGTGGTCGCTGTCGGGCGGGCCCATGCCCTCGATCACGACGAGCTTCGCCACGCGGTCGGGGAAGCAGCCGGCATAGAGCGAGGCGACCGCCCCGCCCATCGAGTGCCCCACGACGGCCAGCGGGCTGCCTCGCGGCACCAGCGCGTCGACGATCTCGGCGACGTCCAGCACGTAGTCGGGAAAGTAGTAGTAGGCGCCAGGCGAGATCCTCGGGCCGTCACCGAATCCGCGCAGATCCGGAGCGAGCACGCGAACCCCCGCCTCCGTGAGGCGCGGTGCGACGAGGTCCCACGTGCCCGCGGCGTCCATGAAGCCGTGGAGGAGAAGCGCCGTCGCCACTCCGTCGCCGGCCGCTTCCCATTCGAGCACGTGGTGCTCGAGGCCGTTGGCCGGAACGGTCAGAGAATGAGCCGAGCGAGGCACTCAGAAACCATACTGCACGCCGACCTCGGGGCCGTACGTCAGCATGAAGCCCCCGCTCACCGCCATGTTGATGCGCGCCGCGAGCGTCACCGCCGCGCGCGGAGAGAAGGCGTAGCGGATGCCGCCCCCGAGGAGCAGGAACAACGGCCCCGCGGTCTTCCACGCGTTGACCGGCTGCTGCCCGGCGACGTTCTTGGTCGACACGACCGTCGTCTGGCTCCCGTCGAACTCGGCCGCCCCGGCCCCGGCGATCACCATCGGCGCGATGCCGACGTTCGCGAGGGGCTGGTGCCCGATGAGATACGTCCCCCGCGCCTCGAAGTGGAGCTTGGATCCGAACGCGTGGCCGTCCGACACGGCCGCCGTCCCGGTGTACGAATTGAGCACGTAGCCGAGTCGCACGCCGAGCATCAGGGCGCTGCTCACCGCGTAGTCCGCCGTGAGCATGACGCGCACGTCGCCGGGCTGGAACCCGCCTTCGACCTGCCCGGCCCCTCCCGGCTGCTGCAGGTTGCCGTTCTGGACGCCGCCGTCCTTCCGCGAGGGGAAGTCGGTGCCGTCGGGGTTCGTGCAGTAGTAGTTCGCCGAGTTGACCGGCTTGGCGGCATTCGTCGTGTTCGGCGGGTTGAGCAGACACACGTCGCGGCCCGAGGGGAGCGACAGCAGGTCGAGCGCGCCGGCGATGCCGAACCACCAGTGAGCATACGCGCCGGGCGCGGGCTTCGAGGCCTCGGACGTCTCGCCCTCGTCGCCCTCGCCTCCTCCGCCCTTCTCCTCGTTGTTCTCCTCGGGCGCGCAGCCCGGGAGGCCCGGAGGACAGTCGGTGTCCTCCCCGCACGCCTTCGGCGGGCTCTGTCCGGGCAGGTGCGGCGCCTCGCCGCTCACGTCGTCGACGACGGGAACCGTGAACGGGTGCTTCGGATCGCCGGAGCTCGCCACGGGGTCGCCGCCGTCGTCGAAGCCCTGCACCCAGTAGCGGAGCGCGCCCTTCGTCACGGCGCTGCACGGGATGAGCCCTCCCCAACCCGTGCCCATGCGCTTCAGATCGACGCGCGCCCAGTCGCCCATCGCGGGGCCCTTGTACTTGACGACCACGCGCACCAGGCCGGTGCCTCCGCCGTACTCGACGTACACCGGCAGTGGCGTGTTGATCTTTTGCTCGCCGGCGGGCGTGTGCGAGAAGTCGCCGCTCGGCTGCTCTCCCGTGCCGCCGGCGTTGCCGCGCACCTCGTCGAACGCTGCGCGCAGGTCGGGCGCGTCGTAGTCGGGGTTGAGCGCGAGGTCGGGCTTCACCTGGAGCGCCTGGCCCCAGGTCTTCTTCGCCGCGCCGATGTCCCCGTTGCGGAACTGCATCGTCCCGAGGTCCCGGAGCACCGCCGCCTGCGTGTCCTTCGTGCAGCGGCTCGTTCCGCACCCGCGTGCTGCCTTGAAGAGGCGCACGATGGCGGCCTCGTAGTTCGTGGCGAGGTAGTCGTTCCCGGCGGCCTTCAGCGCCGCCTTCGCCCCTGCCTCGGCGCGCCTGTCGACGGCGTGGGCCGGCGCCGCGGCGCTCGTCACGAGCGCGACCACGGGCACCGCCGCGAGCGCACGAAGGAGACGACGATGGTTCATTCGGTGGATGCGTCCGACGGATACGTCGGGATCGACTCGGCCTGCTGGCACGCCGCCACGTTCGTCGCTCCCTCGAGCCACGACACGATGCACACGTCCTGCGGATCCGCCATCACGGTCCCGCCCGACGTCATGAGCGGGTAGCTCGGGTTGGGCACGGCCGGCGGGCACGGCGGGGTGAGGCAGATGAGCTGCCCGCCCTTGTGGGCCTGGGTGCCGCGCGCCTTCTGCACGAACGTGAGGAGCTCGGGATGGCACGACGACCCGGGCGGATACAGCGCCGTGCCGGCTTCGGCAAGCTGGTTGTTGCAACCGTTGAACACCTCGGTCATCACCTGCGGCTCGAGACCCACGAGCGAACGATACGTCGCCTGGTGCTCGGAAACCGTGGTTCTTCCTCCTCCCGGAACGGTCCTGTTGCATACCGGGATCATCCCGGCGTCGAGCCGCATGCCCTCGCACCCCCAGATGCGCAGGTTACGGCCGGGCTGCCCGTGGCAGTCGAGCGAGCCGCAGCGGTGATCCAAGTAGTCGCCGACGCTCCCGAAGCTCTGATCGGAGAAGGGCGGCGCGTCGATGCCGATGCGCGTGTTGGTGGTCGACGAGCACGACAGCGTGAGCACGGCACACACGCCGGAAAGGATGGCAGCCCCCCCGGCCAGGGCGGGAAACGACGCGAGGACGAGGGGCGTTCTCGTGCGCGGTGTCATCGCCTTCATCCTCCGTCCGCCCCCGGCGTCTTGACGTAGATGGGCCCCGGCGAGTTGGCCGACGGCGTGAGACCGTGGCAGCTCGCGCACGAGCCGTCGCGGTTGTCGTTGGTCGTCATCACCTGCGTCGTCGCCGAACCGCCGCTGCTCGAGTAGCTGAGGAGCGGGACGGACACGGGGAAGGTCGGCGACCAGTCTCCCGGCTGCAGGTAGAAGTTGCCCGCCTGGTTCGTCGTCACGTGGTACGTGTTGCCGTTCGCGTCCTCGAACTGGAGCTCGGCGCCCACGGCCGGCATGGTCGCGGCCCAGTCCATGAAGACGGTGCCCGCGAGGGTGAACTTCACCTTCGCCGGCCCGTTGCCGCCGTGGCACACCGTGCACGGCTGCCCGGGTCGATGATCCGGCCCGGGCGACACACCCGGCGCCTCCGGCCCGAGGTTGGTCACCTGCTCGTCGTGCACCGCGTCCTGACACGCCGCGAGGGCGAGCAGCCACGGGACCGACACGAGGAGCAGGCCGCGCGCGCGCATCACCACTCGGCCTCCAGCGTCAGGGAACCGAGGTACGCGGTGCGGCTCGTCAGGTACAGGTCGTTCGTGAAGGCGGTGTACATCGCGTCGCCCGAGAGCCCGAGCTGCAGGGCCCGCGGCTCGGCGTCACTGCCGAGATACCACTTGATGCCGAAACCGCCCTCGGTCGTCCAGAGGGGGCCGAGCTCGCGGTCGCCCGTGCGAAACAGAGGCAGGTTCCACGCGTCCTGGTTCGCCCCGCCGGGCCCCGAGATGTACGCCTTCTCCCAGAAGCTGACCGACTTCTGCACGTGCAGGCGCGCGTGCGGCCACAGGGCGAACCGCTTGCCCAGGTCGAAGATCCATCGACCGTCGGTCGTCGATGCGATGAGGCCCCAGTCGTCGTCGTAGAAGCGCTCCTCGAGACGCAGCGTCGAGCCATCGTAGCGATGCGCGTATCGCAGGGTCAGAGCGAAGCGATGTCGCTCGAGGGGAAGCTGCTCGAGCGGCCGCTCCGGCAGACGGTTGGCGTTCACGTAGTCGGCCGACGCGCCGTTGGGCACGCCGCCGGCCACGTTGGGCGCGAACATCGGGATGTAGCGGTAGACCTTCGACTGGTCCCCGTTCTCGAGGACGATGTCTGCGGTGAGCGACGCCAGCGATGCCCGATCGACGACCCAGTTCAGTCCGACGTTGAAGGAGCTTCGTTCGAGCGGTCGCGAGAAGACGGCAAACGGCGTGCACCCGCCGTCGGCCCCGCAGCGCCCGGCCGTGTCGTGGCTGTAGCCGTAGCCACCGGAAAGGGTCCAGTTCTTCTCGTCGAAGTCCTTGATGATGAGCGCGTAGACGCCGAGCGAGAGGTAATCCGGCTCGTTGGAGATGGAGCCTCCGGCCCCGATGCCGAAATCGTGCGGCTTGTACTGCCCCGAGAGGCTGCCCGCCTGGCGGACTTCCTGCCAGCGGTTCGAGGCCGTCGACACGATGTCCGCCGACGCAGCCGACACGACGTCGACGAGGTAGCTCGCGGCGATCGAAGCACCACTCACGTTCTCGATGGCGCCGTGGACCGACGGGGTGAAGACGGTCACGTGGTCGCTGTCGTCGTACGCCGCCATCTCGGTGCCCACGCGCTTGATGGCCGTGTCCTCCGGAAGCCTCTCGTCGGTCTTCTTCTTCTTGTCGGACGGCTTCTCGGGGCGGTCCGTCGACGTTCCACGTTCCTCGTCGTCGGAAGTGTCCGCCGCGACCGCCGGCTTCACCTTCGCCGTGGCGACGGCGAGCGTCGCGACGATCAGCAGAAGCAAGTGTCGAAGAAGGGATGTTCGGCGGGTTCTCGCCGTCAGTTGCATCCGCACCCGCTCTCGGAGAGCGAGCCGCCTCCCGTGGCCCCTTCGTGCACCGCCAACACGTGCCCGGCCGCCGGTCCTTCGAGATCGTCCGCAGTCATCATGGGGTGCGCCAGCTTGCCGCGCTCGTAAGGAGCGACGTGGCTGCAAGCGACATTCGCCAGACCGAGAACCACGACGACTGCCAAAAAGCCGAGGCGCATGGCACGCTCCAGGACCATCCCGCGGGAGGTTCATTAACACGCCGCAACCTGCCGGGGGGGGTAAAAACTCGGTCTCACCGCCGTCGTTTCCACCGGTCCGGAAGATTGCGACAGGATTGACTCCGACATGTCCCTGCTCCTGACCCCACGGTTGAGGCTCGTGCCACTCACCGTCACGATGGTGGAGGCGATCATGGCCGGCCGCAGGGAGGACGCCGAGGCGCTGGTGCACGCCAAGATGCCGGAACGATGGCCGAACCCGGACCTCGTGGAGCGCGCCTTCACGGCGTCGCTGGAGGCGATCCGGGCCGCCCCGGAGGTGCGCCTGTGGGGCGACCGGGTGATGGTGCTGCCGGGGACGACCGGGGAAGCGGACCGTGTCGTGGGGAGCGTCGTCTTCCACGGGCGGCCCGCGGAGGACGGGGTGGCCGAGATCGCCTACGGCGTCGAGGAAGCCTCGCAGGGCCAGGGCTACGCGACGGAAGCGGTGGGCGCGTCGGTCGACTGGGCGTTCGCGCAGCCGGGCGTGCGTGCGGTGCAGGCGGCGACGTTCGCGTGGCACCTGCCGTCGCTGCGGGTCATCGAGAAGGTCGGGATGGTCCGCGTCGGCGCGCGCGAGCACGACGTGCTCGGCGAGATGCTCGTGTTCGAGCGGCGGCTCTGACTAGATGGTGACGTAGACGCCGTTCGCGTCCGAGCAGGTCTTGAGGCTCGGCAGGGGCGTGCTGGTCACGAAGCTCGTCGACTTGCCCGTGAAGTCGAAGGTCGCACCGTGGCAAGGGCAGTGGAGCTGGCCATTCCGGACGGTGACGAGACAGCAGGCGTGCGTGCAGGAGCTCGACAGCGCCGAGTACTGGCCCGCGGCCGTGCAAATGACGATGATGTTCGGCTGCTGGCAGTTCGGATCCGAGTAGCCGCTGGGAGCAGCCTGCGCGCTGCCGCCCACCTGCATGAGCGCCGGATACTGCGAGAACGGGAACGAGACGACGTTGCTGCCGGTCGTGCACGCCGGCATGCCGCCGCTGCTGCTTCCAGAGCCGCCGCCGCTGCTGCTGCCGGAGCCGCTGCCCGAGCCGCTGCCGCTCCCACTTCCGGATCCGCTGCCGGATCCGCTCCCGGAGCCGCTGCCGCTCCCGCCGCTCCCACTGCCGCCGCCGCTTCCGGAGCTGCTGCTGGACATACCGCCGCTGCTGCCGCCGCTTCCTCCGCCGCTGCCGCCGCCACTCCCTCCGCCGCTGCCGGATCCGCCGCTTCCGCCGCCGCTCCCTCCCCCGCTGCTACCGGTCGATCCACCCGTGGGCGGTGGAAGCCCGTTCTCGGTGCCACCGTAGGGCCCTCCGAGGGGCGAGCCGGATCCGCTGCACGCGGGGATCACGGGCACGGCAGCAGCCGCACCAACGAGCACGAACAACCGACGGCGACCGAGGACCTTGTCGTCTGCGGGCATGGGGGTTGGCCTTCTCCGAGAGTTTTCTCCACGCGCTGGCCGTCGCCGCAGTCGCCGCAGGCGTGTCGACTGCATACTTCTGTATCAGCAAGTCTGCTCGGTCCAGTGACTTCTCAGCCGTTGGAATGGTGCATTCCGGCGAGAAGGGATGCACACCTCATCCCACAAGCCGCAGCCCGGCAGGGAGCGTGTCGCCGAAGAACGCGGCGCGATCGCCTTCGTCGGGCTCGACGACCTCCCGCACGGCCCGCAGCGATTCGTCGGCGGCGCCCAGGCTGACGAGGCGCTGCTCGACCTCGCGACGGACGCGATCCGACACGTCGCGCGCACGATCCCCCGTCTTGCGGGTCATGCGCACCGCGGCGGCGGTCGCCGTGGGCACCGCGTCCCAGCGCTCGCGAAGCAGGTGATCGATCCAGCGCTCGACGACGTGCGGCGCGATGACGTGGTGCACGCTCGCGTACGCCGGCACGCGCGCGCCGAGACGGCCGAGCGCCTCCCAGAGACGGGGATCGCGATCGGTCCACGTGCGCTCGAGGATCCACGATCCGAGCTCCGACCGTCGCTGCGGAGCGAGCCGCTCGAGCGCCGACGCCGTGTCGCGCGCGTCGTCGAGCGAGAGCGCCGGCTTCTTCGGTTTCTTCAGGCCGGCCTCCGTCGGTGCGAGGTACGGATCCACGAAGTCACGGATGCGTGTCTGCGCGGCCTCGTCGAGGCCGCCCGCCGCGCGCCTCCACGCGATGAAGTACTGCTGCCACCCTCGCGCCTCGCCGGGGAACGCGAGGCGCTCGTCGAAGAGCGCGAAGAGCGCGCCGGTGCGCGACGCGTCGGCCGCGTCGCCGAAGCCCGGGCGGATGCACCAGCCTGCGAGCAGCCAGAAGACGCGCTCGTGATCCGCCGAGCGACGTCGTGATCGCGCGTCGGGCACGATCACGTCGAAGAGGGCGCGGTTCGTCTGCATGTCCCACTGCGGACGCTCGCCGAGGACGCGCTCCAGCTCGCGCAGCAGGTCCTTGGCCTCTCGTCCGGTCGCGTCGGACCGCGGCTTGCCGAAGGCGCGGTCCACGAGGGCGCGCGCCGCTTCCAGACGCGAGGGCGCGACGCTCGGGCGCTTCGTGGTGGAAGGCGCAGGGGGTGCGACGCTCTCGGTCCCGCGCACCTGGAACGCGAGGCGGAAGCGACGCGGGCGCTCGGCTCCCAGCTCGACGCACGCGAGGTCCAGCGTTCCGACCGGGGTGAGCTCGCCCTCGAGGGTCACCGGGATCTCGGCCGCGCCCTCGGAGGCGTCGAGGCTCGCGACCAGCGGGGGCAGCCGGGCGAAGCGATCCTCGTCGACGTCCACCACGTCACCGCTGCTCGCGCGGGCCTCGTCGCTCGCGAGCACGTCGAATCGCACGCGCCGCCCGGTCGCCAGGGCGAAGGTGCGACCGCGAACGCCGTGCGTGACTCCTTCCTCGGCCCCGCGCGGGACGACGCACACCGCACGGCTCAGCGTCTCGTCGACGGCCACGAAGTACCCGCGTGCGGAGCCACCGCCGATGCGCGTCCCGCGACCGCGACGTGCGAGCGCGTACGCCACGGCACCGCGTGCCACAGCAACGTCCGGGTCGGCATCGCCGAGCCGCTCGACGCGCGACTCGGGCCTCCATGATCCGAGGACCTCGACGAGCCTGCGCGCGATGGCGTCGGCGCGGAAGACGCCCCCGTTGAGAAGCACCGCGTCGGGCCACGTACCGGGCTCGAGGTGCCGCGTCAGGAAGGAGGCCACGTGTCGCGTGATCGCCACGTCGCGCTCGTAGGGCAATCCGAACGCGACGAGGGCGCCGCGCGATCGCTGCGGCTTCGCGTCGCCGGGCACCACGGGGAAGAAGCCGTCGACCGCGATGCGCTCCGCCTCCTCCCGTGTGATGCGCGTCGTTCGGGTTCCGCCGACGAGCTTCGCGCCCGGAGAGACCACGGTGACCGGCGCGTCCTCCGGCGGGTGTTGCCCGAGCAGCTTCTCCTTGGCCTCCCTGCATCCGCTCACGAGCTGCGCGAATCGCGCGGCGTCGAGCCTCCCGTCCTCTCCCGCGAGGCGCGGCTCGACGGCGTGGGCGAGCGCGAGATCCACGTTGTCTCCCCCCAGCAGCACGTGGGGCCCCACGGCGACACGGGCGACGCTCCCGTCCGCCGCCACGCGCACGAGCGAGAGGTCCGTCGTGCCGCCGCCGACGTCGACCACGACCACCAGGCGCTCGCGCGACAGGGCCGCACTGCCGGCGCGCGCCATCCAGTCGTAAAAGGCGGCCTGCGGCTCCTCGAGCAAGCGAGGGTCGAGACCGGCGCGACGCGCCGCCTCGAGCGTCAGCTCTCGCGCCACCTCGTCGAACGACGCGGGGACCGTGAGCACGACGTCCTGCATCGCGAGCGGCGCATCCGGGTGCGCACCGTCCCACGCCCGCCGCACGTGGCCGAGCAAGCGCGCCGCCGCGTCCACGGGCGAGAGCTTCGGCACGTCCTCGCCGGCTCCCCACGGCAGGATCGCTGCGGTCCGGTCCACCGAGGGATGCACGAGCCAGCTCTTGCTCGACGCGACGAGCCTCCCTGCGACTTCGCCCCCGCGCGCGCGTGCGTACGCGCCAATCGCCCACGGCGCGTCGCCGAACGGATCCTCGATGCGTTCGCCCTCGAGCGGCGCGTAGAGCGACTACGGCAGTAGTTCGCGGGCCG
>DASVWO010000548.1:0-7695 GCA_036393165.1 Polyangiaceae bacterium
GATCGGGGTCGGGGTCGGGGTCAGGGTCGGGGTCGGGGTCGAGGTCGAGGTCGAGGTCGGGGTCGGGGTCGGGGTCGGGGTCGGGGTCGCGGTCAGTGGGCTTCGTTGCGCGCCCTGGCATTCCCCCGTAGGTTCCGCTGGTCGTCATGTCCTCCATCGTTCCCCCGCTCGCGCGCACCCCCGAGGAGTGGAAAACCGCCCTCGAGCCGCTCGGGGGCCGCGCCTTCCACGCGAAGCAGGTGTTCCGCTGGGTTCAGGCGCGCAGCGTGCTCGAGCCGCAGCAGATGACCGACCTGCCGCTCGCGCTGCGCGAGAGCCTCGCGTCGCTCGAGCTACCTCAGACGCTCGTCGTGGCCGACGAGCGGAAGGCCACCGACGGGACGCGCAAGCTGCTCGTGCGGACGCGCGACGCGATGACCGTCGAGACGGTGCTCATCCCGGGCGTCACTGGCCCCAAGGGCCGTTTGCCCTCGCCCGTGCCCGACATGCTGGCGATGGAGGAAGGGGACGACGACGAAGAGGATGGCTCCCCCCAGCCGGAGGACGAGCCGGTCCGCGTCACCCAGTGCATCTCGACGCAGGTCGGATGTGCCCAGGGATGCGTCTTCTGCGCGAGCGGCGTCGCGGGGCTCAAGCGCAACCTCGGCGCCGACGAGATCATCGCGCAGGTGCTCCTCGCGCGCGCGTCGCTCGGGGAAGGGGAGCGCCTGAGCAACGTCGTCTACATGGGCATGGGCGAGCCGCTCGCCAACTACGAGGCCACCGCGCGGTCGCTGCGGATCCTCACGCATCCCGAGGGCATCGGGCTCTCCGCGCGACGCATCACCGTGTCCACGAGCGGGCTGGTGCCCGAGATCGCGCGCCTCGGCGCCGACTTCGGGGGCAAGGTGGGGCTCGCCATCTCGCTGCACGCCGCGGACGACGAGACGCGCTCGCGCCTGATGCCCATCAACAAGAAGTACCCCCTCGCGAAGTTGCTCGAGGCCCTTCGCGCCTACCCACTGCCGGCGCGCAAGCGCATCACCATCGAGTACACGCTCGTCGCGGGCAAGAACGACCAGCCCACCGAGGCGCGCAAGCTCGCGACGCTTCTGCGCGGGCTCGCGGTGAAGGTGAACCTCATCCCGATGAACCCCATCGAGGCGAGCACCCTGGGGCCGCCGGACATGAGCGGCGTGCTCGCCTTCCAGCGGATCCTCTGCGACGCCGGTTACTCCTGCTTCATTCGCAGGCGCCGCGGCGACGACGTGGCGGCGGCGTGCGGACAGCTCGCGCTGCTCGGCGCGAAGCCCAAGGTAAGAGTGAATCGCGGTTGAGAACCGTGTAATCCTTGCGGGCGGATGCGTACGCCCGCCTGGCTCGTCGCGCTCGCAGCGCTGACCGCGAGCGGGGCAGCACGGGCCGACGAAGAGAGCCACGCGCCCACGGTGCGCAAGAGCGGGTGGGTCGACGTCTTCGCGACGGCGTTCGTCGGCGACGGGCTGCGATTCAACAACCCGTATCGTCTCTCGTCGGTCCTCGGGTCGGACGCGCAGTCGCTCTCGCGAACGGCGGCGTACGCAGATCTCGGGGCAGCGCTCGTGCTGGGGGACCCGCTGACGCTGGGGCACGGGTTGTCGCTGCGCGCGTCGATCTCGATGGAGGGCGTGCCGCAGGCGGTGATGACCCCCGCGTATCTCGTCTTTCACCGCTGGGGACCGTGGGGCGTGTACGGACGGGCGGGCACGGCCATCGTGCTCACGCCCGACACGACGTGGGGGCTCGAGGCAGGCGTGGGCGGCGTCTGGTTTCCGCGCGCCGGCATCGGGCTCGCGGCGGAGCTCGTGGGCGACGTCTTCTACGGCGCCGGCACGCACGACGTGCAGGTGGCGACGTACCCCGTGATGAGCGCCCAGGGGGGGCTGTGGCTCTCGTGGGAGGCGATGCCGTGAGTCCCCGCAGGCGCGAGCTGGCGGCGTGTGCCCTCTGGGCCCTGTTCTTCGGGGCCGCTCCGACCGTGGGCGACGTGGGCTCGTGCAGCGAGCAGGCGACCGCGCTCGACGAGGGGACCTTCGCGGCGCAGCGCAAGGCGCTCGATTGCCAGCGCTGCAAGCAGTGCGGCTTCACCACCAGGTCGTGCACGGATGCGTGCAATCCGAACGCGCCGCCGTCGGTCGGCTGGCCGAACACCTGCTACCCGCTGCAGCACGACGGCACCGTGTGCCTCGACGCGCTCGAGGCGGCGAGCTGCGACGCGTACGCGTCCTACGTGAGCGATACCGCGCCCACGGTGCCGACCGAGTGCGATTTCTGTCATCTCGCGGTCGATGCCTCGAGCGCACCGGGGGAGCTGTGATCCGCCCGCTCGCCGCGCTCGCCGCCGTGATGCTCACCGGCTGCGTCGTGTCGAAACAGATGCTGGCGGCGCCGTCGGACCTCGACGACTACCGCGCCTTCCGCACGGCGGCCCACGAGGGGCGGCGCCTTTACCAGGCGCAGCACTATCTCGAGAAGCATCCCCACGGCGCCTGGGCGGACGAGGTGCGCGCGGCGTTCGAGACGGAGGAGGAGGCGTGGTTCGATGCCGCCAAGACCTCACGAGCCCGAGCGCGCGAGTACCTCGTCGATCTGCCCGACGGTCCGCACGCCGAGGCGGCGCGTGCGCTGATGGTTCTCTTCGACGAGCACCAGACGGACACCGAGACGCTGGAGCTGCTGGCGGCGGCCCGACGCACGGGGGCCACGCTCGACTACGAGAGCAACCGGCGCAAGCGCGTGAGCGACGTGATCCTCGAGGAGCTCGCGGCCCTCCTTTCCGCAGACACTTGGGGCGCGAGGCTCGACGCGCCGCCGCCCGCGCTCGCGGGGGCTCTCCGCGGCGAGATCGCGCACACGTGGGGCGGGGCTCCGCACGTGCAGCGCGAGGATCAGCTGTTCTTCGTGCTGCCGACGCCGCAGGGGGTGCAGGGGCGTGTGGCGGACGTCGGGTTCCAGATATTCCTCACGGCGGGCCGCGTCCGCGAGGGCGCCGTGGCGGGCGACGACCTCTTCGTCCGGTGGAGCGAGGCGATGCTCACTCGCGTGCTCGACGCGAGCAAGCCGGCGGATCGAGACCTCGCCGCGTCGACCGTGAAGGACGTGATCGGCGGCGCGCTGGAGGCGACGCTCCCCGAGTCGCGGTGCGGCGCGAAGCCGCGCCCCGACGAGATCCTGGCGCGATCGTGCGACGGCTGGACCGTATCCGTGCACATGGGGACCGAGGCCGGCACCGGGGACTTCATCGACGTGCACGGGCCGCTTCAGGCGGACCGTGCGCAGCCCGCCGGAATGCGATAGAGGACAGGGAGATTGATCCCGTACATCCACGTCCCCGACTTGCACCTCGGGCCGGTGCCGCTGCACCCGTTCGGGATCCTCGTGGCCACCGGCGTGCTCCTCGGCACGGCCGTGACGACGCGCCGCGCGCGCAGCCTGGGGTACGACCTCGTCAAGCTCAACTCGTTCGTCACCTGGATGCTCGTGACGGCCTTCGTGCTCTCGCACGTGCTCGACTCGCTCTTCTATCACTGGGACGAGGTGGTCAAGCGGCCGTGGTCGGTGATCATGCTCTGGGAGGGCCTGAGCTCGTTCGGCGGGTTCGTGGGCGCCCTCATCGGCATCGTCTTGTGGAAGTACTTCTGGATCGACGGCTGGATCCCGAAGCTGCGCGCGAAGCCGCACCCCATCCTTCCGTTCGCCGACCTCGTGATGTCGGTGCTCCCGCTCGGCTGGATGTTCGGGCGCATGGGCTGCTCGTCGGTGCACGACCACCTCGGGGCGACGGCGCCGCCGGGAACCTGGATCGCGGTGGAGGCGCCGCTCGACGCGCGCGACGAGAACGGGATGCACCTCGGGCCCATCGAGCTGATCCACGGGCACCACCTGCGCTTCGACCTGGGGCTGCTCGAGATGCTGTTCACCGTGCTGCTCACGGTGAGCTTCGCGCTCACGTGGCGGCGGCGGTTGCCGCTCGGCTCGTACGTCGTGGCGACGGCGCTGGCGTACTCGCCGGTCCGCTTCGCCATGGACTTCCTGCGCATCCCGCAGTCCGAAGGGGGCGACACGCGGTACCTGGGCCTCACGCCGGCGCAGTACGGGTGCATCGCGCTCTTCCTCTTCGGCTTCGCGATGATCTTCTACATGCGCCGCCTGAAGAAGAACGGCGTCGACCTCGTGCAGTACGTGCGTGCCCCCGCCCCGGAGGCGGACCCCACGACGGTGCCGCGCGCGTCAGCCACCGGATCGTAGGTAGCGCTCGAAGACGGCGCGCACGTCGTCCGGCAGCGGCTGCGACCGGATGGCCGCGAGGCTCACGAGCGCGACGACGTGCTTCACGAGCGCGACGGGCTCGCGTCCCGGCGAGCGGACGATCTCGAAGCGGAGGGCGACCGAGCTCGTGCCGAGCCGCTCGACCGAGGCCTCCACGAGCACCTCGTCGCCGAAGCGCAGCGGGGCGCCGTAGTCCGCCTCCACGTGCACGGCGGGGAGCCCGAGGCGCCGTGACATGACGAGCTCCGTGTACCCGCCCGCGAGGGGCGCGAGCATCGCCTCCATCGCGTCGTGGCACCACGTGAAGAAGCGCGCGAAGTACACGATGCCGGCGGCGTCGACCTCGTCGAAGCCGACGCGGTGCCGGTGGACGTAGGGGGCGGCGGTGGCGCTCACTCGAGGTCTTGCCCGAGCGCGAGGATCGCCTCGGCCGGCAGCACGGTGTGCGCCTGGTACGCGGGATGGTCCACCACGAGCTCGAGGTGCGTGAGCGTGAGGCTCCCCGTCGCGGCCCCGCGCAGCGCCTCGGCGAGCTGCGGGGGGAGGGCGAACTTGAGGTAGTGCACCGCCGTCGTGCGGTCCTCGAGGCCGCCGCCGCGGTCGATCGATCGCGCGAGGATCCGCTGCGACCCCGCCGCGATCCACACGTGCTTCTCGAAGCCCTTGGCGGACGCGAGGAACGCGTCACGCTCGTCCTTGTCGGGGATCTCGATCATCAGCGTGCACGAGAGCTCGCGGTCGCCAGGCAGCAGCTCGTTGTACGTGTCGATCTCGTGCTGGATCGCCGCCTCGCGGGTGATGCGCTCTGTGCGCAGCATCTCCTGGATCTGCATCAGCACCGTGTCGCGGTTCTCGAAGACGGCGCTCGCCTTCGGCCCGACCTGAACCCGCCGCGCCTTCTTCTCGCCGATGACGCGCGCCCGGAAGGGCTCGCGGATCTTCTCGTACTCCGCCAGACCCAGGATCTCGCCACGCTGGATGGGCTTCATGGGAGCTTGCTCCATTCTGGTGTTCGAGTCCGCACTCTCGCTTCGCTCGAGCATGCGGCACACTCAGCCTACGTCGACCGCGATGCCGTACGCGATGGCCATCGCTTCCACCGGGTGCAAGGGGTTGCGGCCCGTCTCGCCCTCGATGCGGCGCGCGGCGAGGGCGCAGTCGCTGACGACGTGGGCGGGGCCGACCTGCTCGACGCCGCGCACGAGCTTCTGCGCGTAGCGCTTCCCCATCTCGTAGTACTGCGTCTTCATGCCCCAGGTGCCGTCGACGGCCGAACACTGCTCGACCATCTCCACCTCGGTGTCGGGCAGGGCGTTCATGACGCGCAGGGCGGGGTAGCCGATCTTCTGCGCACGCAGGTGACAGGCCGCGTGGTACGCGACCTTGCCGAGGCCGCGCTCGAAGTCGCGCGCGAGCGTCTTGTCGCGGCGCTGCGACTCGAGGAGCTCCATGACGTCGATGCCCGCCGCGGCCACTCTGCGCGCTTCCTCGGTGCCGACGAGCTCCGGCCACTCCTTGCGGAGCATGTACCCGCACGTCGGCTGGAGTGTCACGATGCGGCGCCCCTGCTCGACCTCGCGCAGGAGCGACGCCACGTTCGCGCGCGCCTTGCTCCGCGCGGCGTCCACGTCTCCTCCGTCGAGGTTCGGCATGCCGCAGCAGGTCTGCTCGGGCCGGACGACGCTCCAGCCGTTCTTCTCGAGCACGCGCACGGCGGCGGCGCCGACGCGCGGGAAGTTGTAGTCGCACAGGCACGTCGCGAAGAGCGCGACCGTGCCGCGCGTGCCCGCAGAGGGCAGCGGCTCGTGGTGCGCCATCCACTTCGCGAGGGTCGTCTCGCCGAAAGGGGGGATCGGAAAGTCTGCGGAGATCCCGGCCACCGCGGACATCGTCTTGCGCACCAGGCGGTTCGCGTTCACGAAGTTCGCGACGCGCGCCTGCGGGCCGGCCGTCATGCGCCCCATGAGCTGCGGCTCGCCGAGCACGCGGTCCTGCAGCGAGATCCCGTCGCGCCTGGCCCGCTGCGCCTTGTCGCGCAGGAGCAGCCGCGGGACGTCGAGCTGCCACTCGTGCCCCTCGTCCTTCGTGTAGGGGCACTTCACGTAGCAGAGCTTGCACTGCCAGCAGAGGTCCGATGCCGACTTGAACGCCTTGTCGTCGAGCATCTCGGCGCCGGTCGCCCCGCGCTTCTCGATGTCGCGGTCGACGCGCGCGAAGAGGTCCGGGAACGTGCCGCAGTAGCCCACGCACATGCGGCAGCCGTGGCAGATCTCGAACGTCCGCCGCATCTCCTTCTCGAGATCACGCGCGTCCCAGTACCGCTCGTCGTTCGGGTCGGTCGCGGGAGGCTGCTCGGGCAGGAGGTGAATCTTGGACATGGGAGTTTCACGGCAAGATCGGAAGATCAGGAAGGGAACCCTTCCTGATCTTCCTGATCTTTCTGTCTTCTCAGCCCTTGAGCACCTGGAGCATCTTCGTGAAGCGGCCCGCGTGGCTCTTCTCGGCCTTCGCGAGCGTCTCGAACCACTCGGCGATGTCGTCGTAGCCCTCGTCGCGGGCCGTCTTCGCCATGCCGGGGTACATCGTCTCGTACTCGTAGGTCTCGCCGGCCACGGAGGCGACGAGGTTCTTCTCGGTGTTGCCGATCGGCTTGCCCGTCGCGGGGTCACCCACCTGCTTGAGGTAGTCGAGGTGTCCGTGCGCGTGGCCGGTCTCGCCGTCCGCCGTCTCCTTGAAGTTGCCGGCGATCTCCGGGTACCCCTCCACGTCCGCGACCTTTGCGAAGTAGAGGTAGCGGCGGTTCGCCTGCGACTCGCCCGCGAAGGCTTCCTTCAGGTTCTGATGCGTCTTGCTTTCCTTGGTCAGCGGCTTGCTCATCATTCTCTCCTTGGGTGAAACACTCATGAGCGGCCGTGCGCGCACTTCGCGCAGAGGCCGCGATAGATCCGTTCGACCGCGCGCACCGAGAAACCGGGTGCGGCGCGCTTCATCTTCTTCACGGCGCCGGGCGTCGGGTCGAGCGTGCCGGCCGCGATGTCGAGCACCGCGCCGCAACCGTCGCACACGGCGTGGTGGTGGGCGCTCGTGTTGGGGTCGAACCGTGCGGCGTCGCCCCGCTTGCCGGGGAGACGCACGATTCCGGCGAGCCCCGCGCGGGCCAGCGCGTCCAGCGTGTTGTAGACGGTGGCGAAGCTCATCGTCGGGAACTCGGGACGCAGGCGCTCGTAGAGGTCCTGCGCCGTGGGGTGCGACTCGTCCCCCGCAAAGAGCCGGACGATCGCGATGCGCTGCGGGGTGAGCTTCAGACCCGCCCGCTTCAGGTCGCGCAGCATCGCGTCGGACACGTGCCCAGCCGCCATGGTGGAAGGAGGCTAGTGATAACGATTCTAAGTTGCAAGGGGTTCTAAG
>DASVWO010000549.1:0-7015 GCA_036393165.1 Polyangiaceae bacterium
ATTCACCCCATCCTCGTCATCTTCGCGCTGCCGGTGGGCGAGCACTTCTTCCACGCGATCGGGGCGCTGCTGGCGGTTCCGACGATGTCCATCGCTCAGAGCGTCTTCCTGCACGTTCGCGAGAGCCTCCGCGGCGACGGCACGGCCGCTGCCTAGGCACGGCCGATGCGTCTCGCGGCAGGGTGAAGCGCGTCTGGAGCGTACTGGTGCTGACCTCGACGGCGGCCTGTGCCGGCGCAGCCGTCACGCCGCCCAAGTCGTACGAGTCGCCGGTCGCGCTCCGCGGCGCGAGCACGGGGTATCCCGCGGGGGTCGTGCCGGACGACCGGATCGCCGCCGTCGCCCGGCGCGAGCTCGGTGAGGATCCCGCGACCAGGAGCGAGGCGATCGGCGTCGCGGCCGACCACGGCGTCCTCGTCGTGACCGGATCGGTCACGACGCTCCTCGCGGCACGCCGCGCGCTCGACATCGCGCACCTCGTTCGCGGCGTGCGCGCGATCGTCGACCGGGTGGACCTCGCGGCGGTGCCGCGCCCGGACAACGACGTGAAGCTCGCGATCGAGTCGGCTCTCGAGCGCGACCCGCTCGCGGCGCGGCAGCGGGTGCTGACGCGGGTCCAGGGAGGAGCGGTGCTGCTGAGGGGGGAGGTCGACTCCCCTGCCCTCGAGAACGCCGTGCTCGCGGACATCCAGTCGGTCCCGGGCGTCGTCGCCGTCGTCGACGATCTCGTCGTCTCGCACGTCACCGCTCCCGACGCGCTGCTCGCCGCGACGGTCCGCAGGTCGCTGGCGGACGACCCGTGGCTCGACGGCTCGAGGGTGGAGGTCGACGCGCGCGACGGCGTCGTACGGCTCGGCGGATGGGTGGCGGGCCCTCGCGAGCGAGAACGTGCGGAGGCCGACGCGCAGGCCGCGGCTCCGGCCGCCGTCGATGCGCGCGGCATCCGGGTCGACGCCTTCGCCGACGACGGGACGCTCCGCGGCTCGCCGGAGATGGCGCGGTCCGACGGCGATCTCGAGCAGTCGCTCCTCGACGCGTTCTTGCACGACGGTCGCATCACGCCGCCGTTCGCGCCGAAGGTGGACGTGCGAAACGGCGTGGTCGTGCTCTCGGGCGCGGCCCCGAACCCCGACACGGCGCGCGCCGTCGTCGGGGATGCCCGGAGCCTCCCCGGCGTGCGGGGCGTGCTGGACCTCGTGACGGCGCCGGGCGAGGTCCCAGCGGGCGTCGGCAACATGCAGCGCCGGTGAACCGGCTCAGTGGAAGTCGCGGCTCATGGCGGGAACGTCCACGAGGCGCAGCGGCTCGAGGCGGTCGGGCACCACGTAGATGACGTCCCCCTGACGCTCGACCTTGCCGTGCGCGACGAGCATCGAGCTGGTGGTCGCCACGTGCCGCCACTTCTCGAACGTCTTGGCCCACAGGATGAGATTGATGAACCCCGTCTCGTCCTCCATCGTGACGAAGACGACGCCGCTCGCCGTGCCCGGGCGCTGGCGGCAGATGACCATCCCCGCCGTGCTCACGCGCTCGCCGTGCTGCACCTCGCCGAGATCGTGCGCGCTCTTGTAGTGCCGCGGCAGACGTGGGCGGACCACCTTCATCGCGTGATCGCGCACGGCGACGCCGGTCGTCTCGTAGTCGAGCACGAGCTGCTCGGCGCGTGAGAGCGGCGGGAGATCCGGCACGGCGTCGCCGAGCTCGAGCCCCGCGAGCAGGTCATCCTCGCGCGGCGCCCGCACCTTCCACATCGCCTCGCGCCGCTCCAGCCCGAACGCCACGAGCGCGCCGGCGTGCGCGAGCGCCTCGATCTCCCGCTTGTCGAGCGCCGAACGCGCCGCCATGTCCTCGACGCCGGCGAAGGGGCGCTGCCGGCGCGCCACCTCGATTCGATTGCCGGCCTCCTCCCCCAGTCCCTTGACGAGGCGAAGACCGAGACGCATCGCATGGTCCTCTCCCTCCAGGGTGCAGTCCCAGTCGCTCGCGTCGACGCGCACCGGCAGGACCTCGACCCCGTGCCGCTCGGCGTCCTTCACGATGGTCCCCGGCGAGTAGAAGCCCATCGGCTGGCTGTTGATCAGCGCCGCCGCGAACGCCGCCGGGTGGTGCACCTTCAGCCACGAGCTCGCGTACACGAGCAGCGCGAAGCTCGCCGCGTGGCTCTCGGGGAAGCCGTACTCGCCGAAGCCCTCGATCGACTGGTACAGGCGCTCGCCGAACTCGCGCGCGATCCCGTTGCGCGCGAACCCCTCGAGCAGCCGCTCGCGGTGCCGCTGGAGTTGCCCGTCGCGCCGCCAGGCCGCCATGTCGCGACGCAGCTGGTCGGCCTCGCCGCCCGAGTACCCGGCGCCCACGATGGCGAGCTGCATCACCTGCTCCTGGAAGAGCGGCACGCCGAGCGTGCGCTCGAGGATCGGCCCGAGCATCGGATGCGGCAGGTCCACTGCCTCCTCCCCGTTCCGTCGCCGCAAGTAGGGATGCACCATGCCGCCCTGGATGGGCCCGGGCCGCACGATGGCCACCTCGACGACCAGATCGTAGAAGCGACGCGGCTTGAGGCGCGGCAGCATCGCCATCTGGGCGCGGCTCTCGATCTGGAAGACGCCCACGGTGTCTGCCGCGCACAGCGCGTCGTACACGCGCGGGTCCTCCGCCGGGATGCGCGCGAGCCGGTCGTTCGCCTTGATCTCCGTCTCGTGGCGCTCGCGTTCGTCCGCCGCGAGCGCGAGCGCCTTGCGGATCGCCGTCAGCATCCCGAGGCCCAGCACGTCGACCTTGAAGAAGCGCAGCGTGTCGAGGTCGTTCTTGTCCCACGGGATGACCGTGCGCCCCGGCATGGTCGCCGGCTCCACGGGCGCGACGTTCACGAGGTCCTCCGCGCTGAGCACGAAACCGCCGACGTGGATCGACAGGTGGCGCGGGAAACCCTGGATCGCGTGCGACATCGCGAGCACCTGCGCGATGCGCGGATCCCCCGGGTCGAAGCCGCAGGCGCGCACGCGATCGGGCGGCACGTCGGCGAGCTTGTCCCACCAGCTCACGAGCCCCGAGAGGCGGTCGACCTGCTCGAGCGAGAGCCCGAACACCTTGCCGACCTCCCTCAGGGCGCTCTTGCCACGGTACGAGATGATCTCGCTCACCATGGCCGCGCGGTCGCGCCCGTACTTCTCGTAGATGTCCTGGATCACCTCCTCGCGCCGCTCGTGCTCGAAGTCCACGTCGATGTCCGGCGGCTCGTCGCGCTCGGTCGAGAGGAAGCGCTCGAAGAGGAGGTTGCTGCGCGCGGGATCGACGGCCGTGATGCCGAGGCACCAGCACACGGCGCTGTTCGCGGCGCTGCCGCGTCCCTGGCAGAGGATGTCGCGCTTGCGCGCCATCTCGACGATCGTCTGGACGCTGAGGAAGTAGGGCGCGACCTTGATCTGCGCGACGAGCGCCAGCTCCTTCTCGATCTGCGCCGCGGATGCCGCGGGGATGCCGGCGGGCCAGCGGCGGCGAGCGCCCTCCATCGTCAGCCGGCGCAGCGCCTGGTCGGGCGTCTCCCCGGGGAACGCCGGCGCGTCGAGCTCGCAGGGGAAGCGGTACTCGAGCTCGCGCAGCGAGAAGCGGCACGCATCGGCGATCTCGCCGGAACGGGCGAGCCACGCGGGGCGATCGACGAAGAGGGCGCGCATGTCGGCCGGAGCGCGGAGGTGCGCCTCGGCGTTCGGCAGCAGGGCGCGGCCCGCCTCGTCGAGCGTGAGCCCCTCGCGGATGCAGTGCAGCACGTCGACGACGGGCTTCTCTTCCGGATGCGCGAAGAGCGGCCGGTTGGTGGCGCACACGGGGACGCCGGCGCTGCGGGCGAGCGTCTCGGCGCGCGCGATGCGCCCGTCGTCCTCGCCGTCGAGGTGGCGCCACGCGGCGATCGACAGCCGATCGCCGAACGCCTCGCGCAGCTTCGCGACGCTCGTCGCGAGCGCCCGCCCGGCGAGGGACGAGACAGCCGGCGCCGTGCACCACAGGCCCGCGGCGTTCTTGCACACGCTCTCGATGGGGAGCCCCGCGAACTGGTTGCGCGGGACGCCCTCGTCCTCGCTGCGCGGCTTGCCCTTGGGATGGCGCGCGTGGCTCTCGGTGAGGATGCTGCACAGGTTGCGATAGCCCTCGTGCGTCGCGACGTGCAGCCACAGCGAGGGCATGGGATCGCCGTCGAGCGCCACCTCGCACCCGGTGACGAGCCTCACACCCACCTTCTCGGCCGCCTCGAGCGCCCGCACCATGCCGTAGAGGCCATCGCAGTCGGTGATGCCGACGACGTCGTACCCGAGGGCCGCCGCGCGCTCGACGAGCGTCGACGGCGCGGATCCGCCCCGCAGGAAAGAGAAGTGAGTACGCGCGTGTAGCTCGACGAACACTGCTCTAGTGAGCAGTATAGCCCCGCACGAGGCCGAGGAGGGCCTCCACGTCGAAAGGCTTGCTCAGCCTGGGGTTCGGGACGCTCTCGAGGAAGTCCCGGGCGCGCATCGAGAAGGCCCCGCCCGTGATGAACGCCATGCGCTCCGCCTGATCCGGGGCGACCTCGTGCAGCCGCTCGTAGAGGGCCACGGCGTCCATCTCGGGCATCATCACGTCGCAGAGGATCACGTCGAACCGCTCTCCCGCCTCGAGGCGCGTCAACGCCTGCCTGGGGCTCGTGAGGGCGACGACCTCGCCCTCGCTCGACAGCAGACGCTCGAGCGAGAAGCAGACGACCGGCTCGTCGTCGACGACCATGATGCGGCGCTTCGCGGCCCCCGGCTCCGGAGCGTGCGTCGGGCCGGGCGGAGGCTTGGGGGCCGCGGCCTGCTGCATCGATCGCGGCGCGGCCGGCAGCTCGACGCGGAAGACGCTCCCCATGCCCTGCTCGCTCTCGACCTCCAGCGTCCCGCCGAGCGACGCGACGATCCCGTGGCAGATGGCGAGCCCCAGCCCCGTGCCGATGCCGACCGGCTTCGTCGTGAAGAACGGCTCGAAGATGCGCCCGCGCACCTGCGCCGGGATGCCGACGCCGTTGTCGTGCACCTCGACGAGCACGCGGTCCGGCCCGCCCGGCTTCACGACGACGCGCACCTCGTTGCCGTCGGTGCGGCCCTCGGGCATCGCCTGCAGCGCGTTCATGAGGAGGTTCAGGAGCACCTGCCCGAGGCGCGCCTCGTTGGCGAGGACCTCGGGCACCTCGGCGTACTCCCTCACGAGCGTCGCGCGGTGGCGGATCTCGTTGGCGATCATCGCCAGCGTCGACTCGACCACGCCGATGATGTCGAGCGGGCCGATCTTCTCGTTCTCGGGACGCGAGAACGTCTTGAGCCCTCGCACGATGTCGCGGATGCGCTCGGCCCCGCGGCGGGCGTGATCGAGGGCGGCGCGCACCTCGTCGGCGCGCGGGCCGGCGTCGGGCCGGAGGAGCTTGGGCAGCTCCTCGAGCGCGTATCCGACGTTGAGCAGCACGTAGGCGAGCGGGTTGTTGATCTCGTGCGCGACGCCCGCCGCCAGCGTGCCGAGCGACGTGAGGCGATCGGTCTGCGCGAGGCGCGCCTGCAGGTCGCGGTGCTCGATGCGAACGAGCAGCCGATCGAGCGTGTCGAGCAGCGTGTCGTACTCGACGGGCTTGCGCAGGTACGCGTCGGCGTCGATCGCCGCGGCCTTCGCGGTCATGTCGGCGCTCAGCGCGACGACCGGGATGGTCGAGAGCTCGGGGTCCTGCTTCTGCGCGACGCGGAACTGCCAGCCGTCCATGATGGGCATCATCAGGTCGAGCAGGATCAGGTCCGGCTTCGGCGACGCGTGCAGCCAGTCGAGCGCCTCGCGTCCGTTCGAGCACCCGGCGACGCGGAAGCCCTCGGTCGTGAGCAAGCCATCGAGCGCGTCGCGGATGTCGGCGTCGTCCTCGACGACGAGCAGCGTCCGCCCGGAGGCGCGCTTTTCGAATCCAGGCGAAGGCATCTTCTTCAGCAGTTTGCCGCAAGTGCGCGGCGTGTCGAAGTCAACAGCGCGTGGCAAATTGCCACGGGTTCAGTCTACCCAGCCGCGGATGCTCGCCTCGCCGTCGTCGCGAAGCTCCACCCAAGCCAGAGCTCGCTCGGTCCACGCGGCGAGCAAGTCGCGACGACGCGCGTTGCGGCGCCACCACTCGACCGATTCGATGCGCGCGAGCGAACGAACGGGGACGAACGCGTCGCGCGCGACGGGACGCGACGGGACGAGCCGCGTCGGCTCGAGGGCCGAGGTGACGCCGGACGCGCGGGCATGCTCGGGAGAAGAGCCGAATCGCACGAGGCGCGTGCGCTCGTCGGGCACCCAGGTGTCGGCGAGCGCGAGGACCCCGACCCGCGAGGGCCCGAGCTCCGCCGACAGCTCCGCGACGAGCCTCGGAAGCGCCCGGTGGGCGCGCGGCTCGGGAGAGAGAAGCTCGAGGTTCCGGCCCTCGGCGCGAGCGAGCTCGGTCGCGCGGAGCGTCGCCGCGAGCACCGGGGCCGCGACCACGTGATGCTCGAGGCGCGCGCGCACGACGGCGAGCAGATCCGCCGCGCGCACGAGCGGCACCGGGAGCACGACCTCGAGCGACGACAGGTGCGGCCTGCCCTCGCAGAGCGCGCGATCGAGCCCGAGCAGCAGCTCGACGCGCGCCGCCGCCATCCCGCGCCCCTCGAGACGCGCCGCGAGACGGTCGCACAGCGTCTTCACGACGAACGCGATGGCCTCGACGTTCGATGCGCCCCACTCGAGCTCCACGCGCTCCTCGGGGACCTCGGGCGGGCGCCACGCATCGAGCGGCGCGCGGTCCTCGCCGTCGAGCAGCAGCATGACGTCGTGCGCACGCGCGCCGAGACGCACGCCCAGCGACCGCCGCGGCAGCTTCTGCAGGTCCCCGCACCGGTGCAGCCCCAGGTCGCGCAGCCACACGTGCACGTCGTCGTCGAACGCGAGCGCGGCGATCGGCAGCGGGCGCATCGCGGCCGCGCCCTGACCCGGCGGCACCACCAGCGTCTCTTTG
>DASVWO010000550.1:0-9200 GCA_036393165.1 Polyangiaceae bacterium
TCGCGTTTCTTCGTCCTGGGACGCAATCCCTCGGTACCTGGCTGCAATTTCTGGCTCCCGGGACGACGTCCCGCAATCACCGGACGCGAGGGAGGCTTCCCGGAACGCGATTTTTGTTCATCCGGACGCCCGAGATCACGGCCGAGGCAGCGGCGCCGTGCGGAGATCGTCGACGTCTCGCTCGAGCGCCGTCATCAGGGCGGCTGCGAGTTTCTCTCCTTTCTCGCGGGTCGCGAGCGTCGCGTCGCCGTAGCAGCCGGTTGGCGAGTACGTGCCCGGCTCGTCGGGGCTTCGCACGAGGCCTCCCGGCTGGTGCTCGTGGATGTCGCGCACGGCCTTGCTCATGTCGACCGAACCAGGAGCCACGGCGAGCGTGAGCGACGTCTCCGTCTCGTCCGCGTGCGTCCCGGCGGTCTGCTGGCAAACGGCCTGCTCCGTCTCGCGAAGGGCCGCCGACCAGTCGGTGTACCTGAGGAGGATCCCCTCGCCCGCCAGCTCCTTCGCCGCCGGTTCGAGCGCCCGCACCGTGGAGAGCCCCGTGTTGAGCGCGTAGAAGCGTCGCGGCCCGTACCGCGCGAGGCTGCGGCACACGTCGACGACGAGGTCGCGCGCCGTCTCGAGCCGCAGCGTCGTCGACCCCGGGTACGCGCCGAACGCGGGATAGAAGTTGTAACCGACGATGGGCGCGACGACGACCGGGCGCACCTCCGCGAGCCGTCTGCGGAAGGCGTCGGCGAGCAGCCAGTCGTTGCTCAGGCGCAGGTGCGGCCCGTGCTCCTTCGAGGCAGCGCCGATGGGCAGCACGACCACCGTGTCGGGCCCGAGCAGCTTCTCGGCGTCCATCCACGTCACGTCCTCCAGGAGGACGCCCGGCCGCTTCCCGGAGTGCGCGGCGTCGTCACGCCGCGCCGCGAGGGCGAGCGGAGCGAGCGAGGCCGCCACGACGATGCCGGTCACGACCCCGCGAGCGGAGCTCGTCTTCATGGTCGACGAGAATCGCATCGCGCCATCGCAGCACGGCGCGGCTGGGCATGTCGAGGAGCCCTCGTCGAGCTCGGCGTGCGATGATGGGGTCTGGTCCATGGGAGGCAATGCATGAAGAACACGGCGAGCTCGATGATGCGTGGGGTCGTTCTGACGACGGGCATTCTCGGCGCGTCTGCCGTGGCACGCGATGCGCGGGCGGACTTGCACGGGATGCGACTTGTCCTCAACTTCGGCGGGGCGCAGTTCACCGGTGTCGCGCAGACCGTGGTCGAGCACGCGACCGCAGTGAACGGCACCATCCAGTACCGGGTCAACCTGACCGCCACGACTTCGGACGGCAAGAAGTTGCTGTGCACGATCGCGGTCCCGTCCCAGGCGGCCAGCGAGAGTTACCGAACGGAGTTTCTGAACGAGCACACAGCGGTGGTGACGTGCACGGTCACCCATCCCGTGACGACCGATCCGACCCAGGGGACGTTCGTTTTCCTCAACACGCTGTCACCGAGCGCCGGCGACGTGCTCAGCATCGAGAGCCGCTAGCGCGACCGCGCCTCACGCGGCATATGTCCGCGATGACCGAGTCCGTCCCCGGGAACTTCATCTGGTTCGACTACGTCGCGAACGACGCAGAAGCGGCGATCGCCTTCTACGGCCACGTCGTCGGCTGGAAGCCGCAGCCGATCCAGCAGGGGTACACCATGTTCGTCGGCAGCCAGGGGCCGCAGGCCGGCACGATCGCGCTGCCGGCAGAAGCGCGACACGGCGCGCCGCCGCACTGGTCGTCCAACGTGCACGTCGCCGACGTGGACGCCACGGTGGCGCTCGTGCGCGAGCTCGGTGGGCGGGTGCTCTCGGAGCCGAAGGACTTCCCGAACGGCGGACGTCTCTCGACCATCGCCGACCCGCAGGGCGCCACGATCAATCTGTTCAAGCCGGCCAACCGCATGACCCTGCTCGACCGGACCAAGCCGGGCGCGTTCACGTGGAGCGAGCTGTACGCCGCCGAGCACGAGACGGCGTTCGCGTTCTACGCGAGTCTCTTCGGCTGGAAGAAGTCGCGCGACTTCGACATGGGTCCGGCGGGCAAGTACCTCGTCTACTCGCTGAACGGGACCGACCTGGGCGGGATGATGACGAAGCCCAGGGAGATGCCCGCGCCGCCGCACTGGATGTACTACATCGAGATCGCGGGCCTCGACGACGCGATCGCCCGCGCGAAGGGCAAGGGCGCCAGGGTCCTCAACGGCCCCGAGGATGTGCCGGGTGGCGCACGCATCGCTCAGCTCATGGATCCGCAGGGCGGCGCCTTCGCCTTGCACGAGGCGAAGCGATCAGCTTGACCCGCGGATCAGATCGGCCGCTTTCTCGGCGATCATGATCACCGGCGCGTTCGTGTTGCCTCCCACGATGCGCGGCATGATCGCCGCGTCGGCCACGCGCAGCCCGTCGACGCCGCGAACCCGCAACGACGCGTCGACGACAGCGGCCCCGTCGCCGGCGGGACCCATCTTGCAGGTGCCGACGGGGTGGAAGATCGTGTTGCACGTCGCCCGGATGCTGGCGCGGATCGCGTCGTCGCTCTTGCAGTCCGGCCCCGGGAAGATCTCGCGCGCGCCGTACGCGGCGAGCGGCTCGGTGGAGGCGATCTCGCGCGCCTGGTGAATTCCGCGCACCAGGTGCTCGAGGTCGGCGTCGTCCGAAAAGTATCTCGGATCGACCGCCGCCGGCGCGTGCGGGTCACGGCTCGTCAGGCGCACCTCGCCAACGCTGCGCGGGTAGATGAGTCCCGGCAGCACCGAGAAGCGCCGGCCCGGAGGCGGGTCGCGCTTCTCGTCCGTGTTCGGCTCGGGGATCCCCCAGGGCACGAAGTGGTACTGCACGTCGGGCCGCGGAGCCGACGGCGAGGATCGCACGAAGGCGCCCGCCTCGACGGGCGCCACGGCGCACTGTCCATTGCCGGTCAGCGCGTAGCGAAGCATCCACCCGAGCAACGCGGGCACCGAGAGCGGCTTGCACGCCGGGGAATCGGTCCCCATCACGATGCCCGTGAGCAGATGGTCCTGCAGGTTCTTGCCGACGCCCGGCACGTCCGCGACGACGTCCACGCCCGCAGCGCGAAGCTCACTCGCGGGCCCGATGCCGGAGAGGAGAAGGATGTGCGGCGAACCGATCGCTCCCGCGCACAGGATGACCTCGCGCGAGGCCTCGAAAGTCTGCTCGCTCCCGCGCACCCGGCCGCGGATGCCGCGCGCCCGTCCGCCGCGCACGACCAGGCCGGTGACGTGCACGCCCGTGGCGATCTCGAGGTTCGGTCGCCCGCGCACCGGATCGAGGAAAGCGGCGGCGGTGCTCACGCGCACCCCTTCGCGGATGGTCACCTGATAACGACCGGCACCGTCCTGCGACGCGCCGTTGAAGTCGTCGGTCACGGTCACGCCGCAGTGCTTGGCGGCCGCCTGCGCGAATGCGTCGGAGACGGGGCTGCCGCGTCGGCAGTCGGACACGTGCAGCGGTCCACCCGCGCCGTGGTACGCGCTCGCGCCACGGGCGTTGTCCTCCGATCGCTTGAAGTAGGGCAGGACGTCGTCGTAGCCCCACCCGGCGTTGCCGAGGTCGCGCCACTCGTCGTAGTTGTCGCGGTGCCCGCGGATGTAGACCATCGCGTTGAGGCAGCTCGTTCCGCCGAGCACCTTGCCCCGCGGCCAGTACATCCTGCGGCCGTCGGCGTGCTTCTGCGGGACGGTGCTGACGTTCCAGTCGAACGGCGTGCGCCAGAGGAGCTGGTAGAGCGATGGCGCACGAACGCGGAGCGCTCGGTGTTTCGCCGAACCCGCCTCGATGAGAAGGACGCGGCACTTCGGATCGTCGCTGAGGCGGCGCGCGAGCACGCACCCTGCCGACCCGGCCCCCACCACCACGTAGTCGTGCATGTCGATTCGAGGGCGATGATACGCGAGGAAGTCGGGACGGGCGGCCGCCGTATGACTGCCCGATGACCACGAAACCCCGCATCGCCCTCTTCGTGGCAGGGATCTTCGCGTCCGTGGCGGCCTGTGGCGGGAGCAATGCCGGCAGCGTCGGCGTGAACGGCCAGGACTCGGGCAGCGATGATGGAGGCGTCGACAGCTCCTCGGGTAGCTCGTCCGGCTCCTCCTCAGGTGGTTCGTCCGGCAGCTCCTCCGGCAGCTCCTCGGGCTCCTCGTCAGGCAGCTCGTCGGGTGGCTCCTCGGGCTCTTCGTCCGGCAGCTCCTCTGGCTCATCGTCGGGTAGCTCCTCCGGCTCTTCGTCGGGCGGCTCCTCGGGCTCTTCGTCGGGCGGCTCCTCGGGCTCTTCCTCCGGAAGCTCCTCCGGCTCATCGTCCGGAAGCTCGTCGGGTTCTTCCTCCGGGAGCTCCTCCGGTTCCTCCATGGACGCCGGATCCGACTCCGCGACCGACGCGGGCGACGCATCGACCTGCGTCCCCAACTGCGTCGCCCAGAAGTGCGGCGACGACGGCTGCGGTCACCCGTGCCCCCCCTGCCCCACCGGCACGACCTGCGGAGGCGGAGGAATCACGGGCCTCTGCGGCGCCGCCGAACCGAGCGGCTACCCGGGTCAGACGCCCACGCAGATCTCGACGACCACGCCCGCCTTCTACTGGGTCGCCCCCGACGAGAAGCACGTCGCTTTCCTCTCGTACGACACCACCTGCTCCACCACGGCCACCGCGGGTCCGCTGAGCGTCGCCACGCTTCAGTCCGACGGCACGTGGAGCACGCAGCTCGTCGACCCCGAGGTCTCGCCCGACTTCGGCGTGACCACCAACCCCGCGGTCGCGTGGTCCCCCGACGGCACGCAGCTCGTCTACGCCAGCGCCGGCTCGTGCAGCGCCTCCGGCGGCGCGGTGTGGATCGCCGCGGCCGACGGGACCGGCAAGCGCCAGCTCTACGCGTATGCCCAGGGCTTCGTGATGGGAGGGCAGTCGCTCCTCATCCAGGGCGTCGACTACTCGAACCAGACCTACCCGTGGAACCTGCAGTACGTCGCGCTCCCGAGCGGATCGGCGCAGCTCGTCGCGTACCTCGAGACGAACAACGCGCAGCTCCTCACGATCAACCCGGCCGGCACGGCCTACCTCTTCGACACGTACTACGTGACCTACAGCGGCACGTTCCTGGTGCAGACCTCCGCGCCGACGACGCTGACGAACAAGGTCGACGACGGTCTCGACTTCTGGAGCTTCGACTCGTGGTCGCCCGACGGGACGCAGTTCGCGTTCGCGCAGGCGCCCTCCAACTCGAGCTACATCGGCATCGACGCGATGCCGAGCGCCGGCGGCAACGCGCGCGGCTGGTGCAGCTACGGGTCCGGCGGCTACTTCCGCGGATGGCTGCCGAACAGCCGGTACTCGTGCGCCACGGAGGTCGACCTGAGCACCGACGTGGGCACGCTGCTGGTCGACGACGGCAGCGGCGGAACGTACACGCTGAGCGTGCCGTTCGCGGGATCGGGCATCTACTACGCGAACGCCGCGTTCGACGCCGCGGGCGACGTCGTGTACGCCGTCGCGGGCACCCACCTGCTCTCGGCAACTACGACGGCGAGCGGCACGTTCAACGATCTCTCGGTGGCGATGCCGGCGACGCCCGCGTTCTCCGTCGCGCCTTCCGGCGCGTACTGCGCAGCGCGCATGGGCGCCGCCGGGTCGTCGAGCGAGATCGACGTGTTCGCGCAGACGACGACCGGCGGGCTCACACGCATCTCGACGGCCATGACGGTCGCTCCGCTCTACGAGGACGTGCGCGGGCAGCGCCTCCTCGTGCTCGACACCTCGAGCGGGACGTCGGGGGCTCTCCAGATCTGGTCGCAGGACGGCGGCACGCGCGTCGCCACCCTGCCCGGTCAGACTCCGCAATCGGTGCCGGCGGGCTGGCCGGCACCCTACGAGTGGCTCGGCAGCGAGGCCGTATTCGCCGTCACGAGCTCCACCGGCGGCACGGATCTCGCTGCGTCCACCGACGACGGCACGACGAGCGGCGTTCTCGCCGCGAACGTCGCGACGTGGGAGACCGCGCAGAAGCCGGTGCCCACGCGCGTCTTCTACACCGTCACCTCTGGCG
Organism: Polyangiaceae bacterium; assembly: GCA_036393165.1. Taxonomy (GTDB): domain Bacteria; phylum Myxococcota_A; class Polyangia; order Polyangiales; family Polyangiaceae; genus Palsa-1150. Next base: position 6,087 of record DASVWO010000550.1, read on the forward strand.
CCGGGGGCGGCCTGTGGTCGACGGGCGTGCCGCAGTCGCCGTAGCGGCGGCCCAGTCATGGTAAAAAGGCCGCGTGCCCCCCCCTCGGGCACGTTGCGCCTCACATGATGCAGAACGAGACGTACCAGCGCTTGCACGCGTTCGTGGCCACGGAGCTCCTGAACGGCGACGCGCGCGACCTCGACGAGCAGACTCCCCTCCTCGCGTGGGGCGTCCTCGACTCGATGGCCATGATCAAGCTCACCGAGTTCATCGAGCAGGAGCTCGAGACGACCATCCCCACGAACGAGCTCCTGGACTCGGCGAACCTGGAGACCCTCGCCACGATCACGCAGATGGTGGAGAGGTGCGCCGCGCGCCGGTAGCACGTCGATGCAAGAGCGAGCGCTCGGCACGATCGAGTCGACCTTCCATCTCCTCCACGACCACTTCGGCGGAAGCTACACGAGCGCGGTGGCTGCGAAGATCCGGGGGCCGCTCGACCGGGACGTCGCGCGGGCCGCGCTCGAGGCGCTCGTCGCGCGGCATCCGCTTCTTCGCGCGCGCATCGCAAAACGCGACGACGACGAGACGCCCCACTTCGTGGTCCGCGAGAGAGCCTGGAACGTGGTGATGGGGGAATGGACCGCGGAGCAAGAAGACGGCCTGGAAGAGGCGGTCGCGCCGTTCGTCGATCCAGAAGCGCCGCTGTGGCGCTGCCGCTTCCTCGGCAGAGGAGACGAGCACCTCTTCGTCTTCGCCGCGCACCACGCGATCGGCGACGCGCTGTCGCTCACGTATCTGCTGAAGGCGTTCCTCTCCGAAGCGGCGAAGATCCTCCGAGGCGAGCCGGTCGACGGGACACAGCGCGACCTCTTGCCGCCGGTCGAGAGCCTCGCGGAAGCCACGCGCCCGGTGAAGCGCGACTGGGCCGAGACGCTCCGCACCGGGATGGCGCACCTCGGACCCTCGAAGCTGAAGTACGCCCCGGGCTCGCCGCGCCTCGCCGCGCGCACCGGAATCGCGCAGGTGGTCCTCGACGAAGACCGGACCGCGTCGATCCTCGCGGCGTGTCGTGCACACAAGACGCCGCTCACGGGGCTTCTCGTCTCCGCGCTCTGCCAGGGCGCGCAGGAGGTCTTCGGGACCCGCGGCGACTTCCTCGTCGCGTGCCCCATGAGCTGCCGCTCCCTCTCGCGCACCGTGCGCCTCGACGACTCGAGCTTCGGCTGTTACTCGCGTGTCGGTTACGTCAGGGTGGCGCCCGACCCTCTGTGGTCGCGCGCAACGCGCGTCTCGCAGCGGCTCGAGGAGCTCTCGAAGGCCGCGACCTTCTCGCAGAACACCGGGTTCCGCGGCGCCGAGCGCGCGTTCCGTCTCTGGTCGAGGCTCCCGCGGTTCGGGTTCACCGACGTGGCGGTCTCGAACCTCGGCATCGTGGACTTCCGGAAAGACGCGTTCGGGCCGCTGTCGGTCGAGTGGCTGCGCCTCGGAGCAAACCTCAACGGAGCCTTCGAGATGGTCCTCCTCGCGGGCGTCGTCTTCCAGAAGAAGCTCGCGATGAGCCTCGCGTTCCCCCAGCCGCACACGAGCCGACCGAAAGCCCTTGCCACGCTCGACGCCGTGCAGCGCATCTTGAGCCGAGAAGGGAGCCAGTCGTGAACTTCGCCTTCACCCAGGAGCAAGAGCAGCTTCGGGCGCGCGTCGCCGCGTTCACGCGCGAGCAGCTGAACCCGATGCTCCGGAAGGAGACAGGGCTCTCCAGGCCGATCTGGCAGGCGTGCGGATCGTTCGGATTGCACGGACTGTCGGTCCCTCGCGAGCACGGCGGGCTGGGGCTCGACGCGCTCTCCACCGCCGTGGCGCTCGAGGCGTTCGGCCACGCGTGCGACGACATGGGGCTCGTCTTCTCGGCGGCCGCGCAGCTGCTCTCCGTGAGCATGGCCGTCGCCCACCACGGCACGCCGGAGCAGAAGGAGAGGGTCCTCTCGACCCTCTGCCGAGGCGAGGCGTTCGCCGGTCACGCGATGACCGAGGAGGGCGCGGGATCCGACGCGTTCGCGATCGCGACGACCGCGGCGCGCGACGGGGACCACTTCGTCCTCTCCGGGACCAAGAGCTTCGTCACCAACGGAACCGTCGCGGATCACCTCCTCGTCTACGCGGTGACGCAGGAGGGCGCGGGCGCGCTCGGCATCTCGGCGTTCCTCGTCGACCGGGCCACGCCGGGCGTCCGCACGGGAGCCCCGATCGAGAAGATCGGGCTGTCGCGTTCGCCCGCGTGCTCCGTCTACTTCGAGGGCTGTCGCGTCGCGTCCGGAGCGCTCGTCGGGCGCCTCGACCGCGGCGCCTCCATCTTCCAGGAGTCGATGCTCTGGGAGCGCGCATGCCTCTTCGCGGCGTACGTCGGGCGCGCGGAGCGCCTGCTCGAGGAGACGATCGAGTACACGCGCTCGCGCAAGCAGTTCGGCAAGAGCGTCGCCAGGAACCAGGCCGTCTCCCACCGCATCGTCGACATGAAGCTGCGACTCGAGGGCGCGCGGCTGCTCCTCTATCGCGCGTGCTGGAAGCTCGCGAAAGGCGAAGCCTCCACCGCCGACGTCGCGCTCTCGAAGCTCGCCGTGAGCGAAGCTGTCGTGCAGTCGAGCGCCGATGCCGTGCATCTCCACGGCGCGATGGGCATCGCCGAGGACGCAGGCATCGCGCGCCACCTGCGCGACGCGCTCCCCTCCACGATCTTCTCGGGCACCTCCGAGATCCAGCGCGAGATCATCGCCGCCGCGCTGGGCCTGCATCGCTGAGGCGAGCGATGCGCCAGGTCGTCATCCATCGTCCGGGCGGGCACGATCGCCTCCGGATCGAGAACGCGCCGGACCCCACGCCCGGCGAGGGGGAGGTCGTCGTCGAGAGCGCGGCCATCGGCGTCAACTACGCCGACTGCATCGTGCGCATGGGGCTCTACGAGTCCGCGAAGAAGTACGTCGGATGGCCGATCACGCCGGGCTTCGAGGTCGCCGGCACGGTCCTCGCGGTGGGCGAAGGCGTGCGCGACGTGCGACCGGGTGCGCAGGTCATCGCGGTCACGCGCTTCGGTGGATACGCGTCGCACGTGCGCGTGCCGCGCGATCAGATCTT
>DASVWO010000551.1:0-7066 GCA_036393165.1 Polyangiaceae bacterium
CGAGCACCCGCCGAGCGAGCGCGGCACGAGCCCGAAGCTGGATGCGCGGTCGAATCGGGCGACGGGATCCCTGGCGAGCAGCTCTGCCGAACGCTGCGGCTCGTCGTCGACGAGGTAGAGATGCCACCGCCCGTCCGCGTCCGGCTCGGGCGCTGGAAGGCGGAGCGGGCCGGTCAGAGCGTCCCAGGCTTCGTCCGACGCACCGAGCGCTGCGAGGACGCTCGAGCTCGAAGTGCCCGGCGACGCGTGAACGCACACCTCATGACGCACAGAGCAAGCCCGGACCCAGTCGGGCCCGCCGGGGGGGATCCCCAGTTGGACCAGCGGCCCCATGACGCCGCTCAGAACGAACAATCGCCGCCGTCTCACTGATTTGACACCTTCTTTGTCGCTTCCGTATAAGCTGAAAAGAGCGGGATGGCGGCTACTTCGTTCGACCCGACTCACGCAGTCCGCTTCGACCTGCCCCAGGGGAGCATTCACGCCGGAGGTGACGGCGAGCGTGTGCTCTTGGTTCCCACCGGTGCGCTCGACGACATCGTTTTGTCGGCTCCGCCCGAGGCGGTCGAGGCGCTCGGCCGGGCGCTCGGGGCGGCGATCGGCCGCCGGGCCGCCGCGCGCATGGGGGACCCGCAGCGCGCGTCGATCGAGGACTTCGTGACCCAGCTCGCCGGAGAGACGGCGCTCGCCGGCGTCGGCTCGCTCAGCCTCGAGCGCTGGGGACGCGCGCTCGTGGTGGTCGTCGAGAGCTCGCCGCTGAGCGGGACGCTGCTCGCGCCCGTGGTCGCATCCGCGATGGAGGCCGCCTCCGGACGCACGGTGTCGTGCACCCTGCTCTCGCGCGACGAGCGCGCGGCGCGCATCCTCGTGGGCGGCGATCGCGGCGTGAACCGCGTGCGCGAGTGGATCGCCTCGGGCGTCCCGTGGGGCGAGGCCATCGCACGGTTGCAGGGGGGTGGATCGTGAACACGCAGACGGTCGCGAGGCTCGAAGCGCTTCTCGAACGCGTGCGGCGGCGCGGTGCGGAGCCGCGTGCTGCGCGCACGGCGCCGGTCGTCGCGGCAGCGCCGCCCGCTCCCGTGATGGCGGCGCCCGCGCCGGCCGCGCCAGCCCTGCCGGCGACGGAGCCGCCGCCTCCCCCTCTGCGTCCGCAGCAGACGGAGGCCGACATCGTCCTCGAGGTCGAGGTGGCCGTAGCCACGCAGGACACGATCGTCGCCGTCGCGGCCGAAGAGGTGGTGGCGCCCGCCGCGCTCGAGAGCCGCGAGCGGCTCGTCGTGGCCGAGCCGGTCGCCGCCGAAGCGCCGCCGACCGAGATCCACACGCGCGAACCGGAACCCGTGCCTGAACCCGAGGTCGCGGCGGCCGAGGTGAGCGACGACGAGATCGAGGAGGCGCCCGCGTCGTCGCGCCGTCCCGTGGGTCCGCAGCCCGAGGAGCGCCTCGCCGAGATGGCCTTCGGCGCCGAGGAGCCCAGTCCGCCCCGCCACACGCCCCCGCCGGAGTCCGGTCGCCTGCCGGCTGCGCCCCCGGTCCAGGAGTTCGACGGCGATACGACGGGCGTGCGCGACGCGAAGCCCGTCACGAGGCACCCGGAGTCGGGGCCGGAACCGCAGCCGGCCGCCGAGCTCGCGCCCGTCGCGGTGCGCGCCGACATCGCGCCCAACAGCAGCGTGGCCGACGTGGTGGGCCGCTCCGAGCGCGCCACGCCTTCGAAGTTCGTCGAGCTGCTCGACGCCAGCCTGGCCCTTTGAGGCCCATGCCCGTCATGGGGGACGATTCCCGCTTCCAGGTCGTTCGCCCGCTCGGGAGCGGAAAGAGCGGCGTCATCGCCCGCGACGTCTCGGTCAACCCGCCGCGGCTCGTCATCGTCGAGCGCATCGCCGCTCCCCCCGAGGAGCGCGCGAGACTGCTGCGGCGCGGCCGGGCGCTCGCCGCGCTCGAGCACCCGAAGGTCGTGCGCGTGCGCGAGGCGCTCGAGAGCGGCGGCGAGGCCGTCTTCGTTTCGGACTTCGTCGACGGCGAGTGGCTCTCGGCGGTGGTCGCGCACAGCCCGCGTCCGCCGGTCGAAGCGCTGCTGCGCGTGTGCGTCGACGTCCTCGAGGGGCTCGCGGCGCTGCACGACCTGCGCGACGACCGCGGTCAACCGATGAACTTCGTGCACGGCAGCGTGTCGCCCGAGTCGGTGCTCGTGGCCGAGGACGGGGTGGGCGAGCTCGCGCGCACGTGCACCCCGGGGACGGGCGCGAAGGACAAGTACGTCGCGCCCGAGCTGCGGCGCGGCGAGAGGCCGACGGATCTGCGCTCGGACGTGTATTCGGCCGGAGCGATCCTGCGCGACGTGCTCGCCGCGGCGCCGGCGACGGCGAAGTGGGCAGAGCAGCTCACCGACGTCGCGTTCCGCGCGACTTCGGTCGACCCGCAGAACCGCTGGCCGAGCGCGGCGGCGATGGCCACGGCGGTGCGCAGGATCGCGGGCGCGAAGCTGGCCACGGCGCACGACGTCGCCACCAGCCTGCGCGACGCCTACGGCTCGCGCATGCGAGCGCGCCGCACGGCGCTCGACATGCTGGAGGAAGGGACGCCGCCCTCGTCGGAGGAGCCCATCTCCATCCGCGGATCCGAGCTGATCGTCATCGACTCGCCGTCGCAGCCGACGCTCGTGCAGGAGCGTGCGCCGACCGTGAAGACGCTGCCGCCGCCGATGCCCGCGCGGGCGAACGTGGCCAGGGTCGCCCTCGTCAAGAAGGCCGTGAACCAGCTCGAGGTGACCGACGACGAGGACGAGCCGGCGACGTCCCGCTTTCCCGGGGGAAACACGACGCAGAAGGGCATCCAGGCGCTGGCGCCTCCGTTCCCTCCCGTCGCGTCCCCCTTCGAGCCTTCTCCGTCGGCCGCGCCGCCGCCGGTCGAGCAGCCGAAGAAGAAGCCGTCGCTGCCGCCGCCGGACATCGTCCCTCCGGCCTCGCTGCCACCGCCCGACATCCAGCCGATCGCGGAGAGCGCGCTCGCGGCCTCGCCGTCTGACAGCGACGCGTACCGCCGCAAGCTGCCGACGTTCCCGACGCAGATCGTGGTGAAACAGCGGCGGAGCCTCGCCGTGCCCGTCATGGGGATCGCGGCCGCGATGGTCATCACCTTCGGCGTGGGCTGGTGGCTCGGCCACAACCACCCGCCGCCCGGCGAGGGTGCGCAGGAGCAGACCCCGAGCGTGCCCGTCGTGACCATGGCGCCCGCGCCGACGGCTCCGCCGAGCGCGGCGCCTGCGACGGCGACGCCGGCAGCGTCGTCGGTCGCCACCCCCGCTCCGCCGTCGGCGACGACGGCTCCCGCCGCATCGAGCGCGCCCCCGGTGGCGGTGACGCCGCCGCCCAGCACCGTCGCCGTCGCGCCGCAGCCGCCGCGACCCACGGCGCCCACCGTCGTCGTCGCTCCGCCGCCCACACCGAAGCCGACGGCGCCCCCTGCGCCGACGGTGACCGCCGAGCCGAAGCCCACGGCGACGGCCAAGCCCGCCGAGCCGGGACCCGGGTACACGCCGAACGAGCTGTAGGCGCGCATGAACCAGCCTTACCCGGGCGCGCCCTACCCGCAGCAACCGCCGCCGTATCCGCCGCCGCACCCGGCGCCGCCGATGGCGCTCACACCGCAGGACGAGAGCAACCTGAACCTGCTCGGTGTGCTGTTCTTCGTCTACGCGGGGATGGTCGGCATCGGGGCCCTCGCCCTGAGCGCGTTCGCCGTGCTTCCGGCGATGCTCCTCTCGGGTGTCGCCGCGGGCGCGAAGCCGGCACCGGGCGCTCCGCCGCCCATGCTCCTCGGCGGCATCTTCGCGATCGTCTTCGGCCTCGTCGCGCTCTTCCTCGCGATCAAGTGCGTCATCATGATCCTCGCGGGGCGCGCGCTCGGACGGCGGCAGCACTACGTGCTCGTGATGATCGGCGCGTGCGCGGCGCTCCTCAATCTGCCGCTCGGAACGGCGCTCGGCATCTGCACGATTCTCGTGCTGCAGAAGCCGGCGGTGAAGGTGGCCTTCGGCATGGCGTAGCGGTTGGTCAGCTCCTTGCTTGGGAGCCCCTCCGCACCCGTGCCCATCGCGCTCCTTCTCGCCTGCCTCACGGTCTCGGCCCCGACGCCGGCTGCGCCCGAGCCGACCGTGGAGCCCACGCTCGCACAGCGTGGGCTGCAGCTCGGGGCGCGCCTCGGATACGCGCTGCCGACCGGCGCGCTGTCGAACAATGCGTCTCTCTCCACGCCCATCAGCCAGCTCGAGACGGCTTCGGTGCCGATCGGGATCGACGCCGGGTACCGCCTCTCGCCGACCGCCTACCTGGGCGGCACGGTGGCGTGGGGGCCGGGCATCGCGCCGAACGCGCAGGGCACGTGTGCCGCGGGAGCCTCGTGTTTCCGGCAGGATGCGCAGCTGCGGGCGGAGGCGCGCTTCTACTTCACCCCCGAGCGCAGGGTGACCTGGTGGGCATCGGCCGGCGCGGGCTGGGAGGTCGCCGCCTTCTCGCAGAGCGTGAACGGCAACGGCGTCACCGCGACGCTCACCGGCCCGGTCCTCGCGGACCTCGAGCTCGGCTTCGACACGCGACGCTCCGCCAGCGCCGTCGGCCTCTATTTCGGCCTGTCACTCGCGGAGTTCCTGACGCACGGGGAGAGCCCGGCGGCGACGCCCGTCGCGACGTGGATCGACAGCCCGTCGTTCCACGCGTGGTTCACGCTGGGGCTGAAGGGCTCGTACGGGCCTTGGTGAGGGGCATGACATGGCGGTCACGAATGGGGTGACCAGGGGTACACAGGAGGGTCTTATGAGAGCTCGCTTCTTTCTCGGGAGTTCGATTCTCGCCGCGCTGGCTGCGGCCACGGCGTTGCTGCCGGCACGTCCGGCGCGGGCGTGCGGAGGATGCTTCCATCCGCCGCCCCCGCCCATGCAGGTGGCCACCGTCATCACGGGCCACCGCATGGCCTTCTCGATCTCACCGCAGCAGTCGGTGCTCTGGGACCAGATCGAGTACTCCGGCTCGCCCTCGGACTTCGCGTGGGTGCTCCCGGTGCATCAGGGGGCGCAGCTCCAGCTCTCGCACGACGAGTTCTTCGCGGCGCTCGACGCGCTGACGACGCCGGTGATCACGGGGCCGACCCCGGAGTGCGGCAGTTCGAGCAACGGTCCCGGGTTCGGGTGCTCGAGCTCGTCGAATGCGAGCGGCGCGTCACCGGCGGACTTCGGCGGCTCCGGCGGCGGCAGCGGCGTGCAGGTGATCAATCAGGGCGTCGTGGGACCGTACGACACGGTGACGCTCCGCTCGACGAACCCCAACGCGCTCTACGACTGGCTCGTCGCGAACAAGTACGACGTGCCTGCGTCGACGCGACCCATCATCGACGCGTACGTCGCCGAGAAGTTCGACTTCATCGCGCTGCGCCTCGCGCCGGGCGAGGGCGTGCAGGCGATGCAGCCCGTGCGTGTCGTCACGCCGGGCGCGAGCCTATCGCTGCCGCTCAGGATGGTCGCCGCCGGAGCGGGGGCCAACGTCGGAATCACGCTGTGGGTCATCAGCGACGGCCGCTATGAGATGCAGAACTTCCCCAACGGGACCGTCGATGCGTCGAAGCTCGTGTGGGAGCACGCGCAGAACCTGTCGAACTACTCGGCGCTCGCCGCGCAGGTGATGCAGGGCAGCGGCGGCCGCACGTGGCTCACCGAGTTCGCGCAGGGGACGTCGCTCGCCGGCTCGCCTGACCAGTACGCGTCCGGCGGCAACTACTCCTGCGGCAGCGTGGGCGGCGGCGCAGGAGGGATCAACTACTACGGCGGCGGCCAGTCGCTCGCGGAGGTCTACTTCGCGCAGTGCCTCTGCGCGGGCGGCGGCGGAACCGTGTGCCCGCTCGGTGTCTTCAGCGGCGACGCTGCGAACGATGGCGCGAGCGAGGGCGGAGAAAGCGAGGCGGGAGAGGGCGGCGCCGTCGAGGATGCCGGCTCGGCCCAGGACGCCGCCGGGAGCGACGGCGATGCAGGCTGCAACGCGAGCGCTTGCGACGGCTACGACGATCTGGACGTCGCCTCCGTGGGTCTCGACCCGAACAGCACGTGGATCACCCGCATGCGCGCCGTGCTGCCGGCGAGCGCCCTGGCGAGCGATCTGGTGGTCGAGGCCGCGCCGTCGCAGACGCCGGTGTCCAAGCAGCTCACCGCTTCGGTCTACGACGACCCCACGTACGACCCGTGCGCGAGCGGCGCTGCGAGCGGCTCGAACGGCGGCTGCGCCATGAGCGACGCGTCCCCGTGGCTCGGCGGCCGGGGGCTCGTGGTGGGAGGGCTCGCCTTCCTCGCGGTCTCGCTCGTCCGGCGTCGCCGGCTCAGCGCAGGTGGGCGACGGCGACGTGATTGAGCCAGGTCCGCTGTCGACGCGCGAAGACGCGCGTCGCGCGGACGATGGCGATCTCCAGCTCCTCGCGCGGCAGCTCCCCGGCGAGCATCGCCCGCACCTGCGCGTACCCGACGCTGCTCATGGCGCGCGCCTCGCCGTAGCCGCGCGCGAGCAGCGCCTGCACCTCCTCGATCCAGCCGCCGGCGACCCACGCGTGCGCGCGCTGCTGGATGCGCTCGGTGAGCGACGCGGGATCGTGCGCGATCGCGACCAGGCGAGCGCGGTGCCGCTCGCGGGCGAAGGCGTGCTCGCGCTGCCACACGCTCATCGGCTTGCCCGTCAGCTCCCACACTTCGAGCGCGCGGCTGACGCGCACCAGGTCGTTCGGGTGCAGGCGCGCCGCCGACTCGGGGTCGACCTCGCGCAGGCGTGCGTGCAGCGCCGGGCGGCCCTCGGCCTCGGCGACGGCGCGGAGCCGTTCGCGCAGCTCGGGGCTCGCCGCCGGCGTCTCGGCCAGCCCGTAGAGCAGCGCCTTGATCCAGAGGAACGTGCCCCCACACACGATGGGGACGCGCCCACGCGCGCGCACGTCGTCGATGGCGCGCGACGCGAGCACCGCCCACGCGGCTGCGTCCATCGGCTCGAGCGGGTCGATGGTGCTCACGAGATGGTGCGGCGCGCGCTCCAGCTCC
>DASVWO010000552.1:0-39197 GCA_036393165.1 Polyangiaceae bacterium
ACCGGAGTAGATGTCCTTACGCTCGGGACCGTCCACCTTGAGCATGCCGAGCGCGCCCTTGTTGAACGCCCGGAAGAGCGCGTGGTCCACGAGCACGTAGGTTCCCGGCACCTGCACCGTGAACTCGACGATGGCGGCCCCCCCGGCCGGGATGACCGTGGTCTGCACGTTCTCGGTCACCCTGGTCCCGCCCTCGCTGTACACGCGGTCGAAGATCTCGCCGATCACGTGGAAGCTCGACGTCAGGTTCGGGCCGCCGTTGCCGACGAAGAGACGGACGCGCTCGCCCACCTTCGCCCGGAGGGCACGGTCGCCGATGAGCGAGCTCTCGCCTCCGTTGAAGACGACGTACGTCGCGTTCTCGTCGATGGCCTTCTGCATGTCGAACGGTTGCAGTCCCTTCTCGCGGTACTTGCCCACCGTGTAGAAGTCGCCCTGCATCACGTAGAACTCGCGGTCCACGGGAGGCAGCGGATGCCTCGGCTCGACGTAAATGAGCCCGTACATCCCGTTGCCGACGTGCATGCCGACGGGCGCGGTCGCGCAGTGGTAGACGTACAGGCCCGAGTTGAGCGCGGTGAACGTGAACTGCGTCTGGTGACCCGGCGCGGTGAACGAGCTGGTCGCGCCCCCGCCCGGCCCCGTGACCGCGTGCAGGTCGATGTTGTGCGGCATCTTGTTGTCGGGGTGGTTCTGGAGGTGAAACTCCACAGTGTCGCCCTCGCGGACGCGGATGAAGCGCCCGGGGACCTGCCCGCCGAAGGTCCAGAACGTGTACTTCACGCCGTCGGCGATCTCGCGAACGACCTCCCTCACTTCCAGCTCGACGACCACCTTCGCGGGGTGATCCCGGTGCGTCGGGGGCGGGACTTCGGGCGCGTGGGTGGGCTCGGCCTTGAGGGTCTCGAGCACCGGAGGAGTGACCGTCGCCGGCATCGGCGCGGTCCCGGCCTTCCCGGAGTCGCCGCATGCCGCGACGAGCGAGAGAACGGTGGCGAGGAGGTTGACGGAGCCGCGCGTCATCGATCGCACGGCTTTTCAAGACGCGTACCCGGGCACTCATGGTCCGTGCGCGCTCGGTTTGCGCGGGACTCTGCAGCAGCGATTCTCGAGCGGCGGACAGATCCTGCCGGTGCGCGCAGGCTTTGCGCGGGATCAGCCGGCCTTGCCGTCGACCCGGGGCGACACGAGCACGCCTGCGTACGCGACGAGGAAGAGGACGAAGGCCGCGGTCCAGAGGGCGCCGGCGGCGACGAGCTCCTGGAGATACGCGCGCGGCGCGAACAACGGCGCGAGCACGCGGACGAGCGCCGCGGTCGTGATCGCACCGAACGCCCACACCGCGGGCCTCGGTGCGACGAGCGGTCGGCCCGAGTGGCCCAGCGAGACGCGGGCCATCATCCCGAGGGTGAGCGAGCCGACGGCCCCGACGGTCAGCGCGTGCGTGGCGAGCGGCGCCGGGATGACCGGCGCGATCCCGGCGAGCGCCCGCAGAATCAGGCCGAAGGCGAGCCACGCGTAGCCGGCGTGCAGGATCCAGAGAAGCGGGTGACGTGCGGTGTGGCGGATGCCCCAGTGGGCGGCTCTCGCGATGGCGAGCACGCCGACGATCCCGGCGACGACGTTGCCGCCTTCGTGCGCCGGAGCGATCGCGTCCATGGCCGCCAGCAGCGCCATGGCGCCGATCGTGAGCACGTCGAGGGCGCGGCTCGACCGGATGCTGGTCACTCCCGTCGCGTTGCGCGTGAACATCGGGAAGACGCGGCCAGCGATGATCAGGATGACGAGGACGACGACGTCGATCGCGAAGAGAGCCGCTTCGCGGGCGGCGTATGTCCCCACGACCCCGAGCGCTGCGAGGTGCATGACGACGTTCGCGGCGAAGAGTGCGCCGAGGATGCCGAGCATGCCGTAGTTGCGGCGATCGCGTGCGGCGGCGAGCGGGCGCGCCAGGACGACGACGAGCACTGGTAGGAACGCGAGGTCCAAGAGGGCCACGAGCGCATGCGGCAGGATGCCTCCGAGGAACATCGCGACGCGCCCGAGAGCCCAGAGTGCGGCGAGGCCGAGCAGAGGAGCTCCGACGGCGGTCTCGCGACGGGTCCAGTTGCCGACGGCCGTGAGCAGGAACCCGGCGATCACGCCGACCGCGTAGCCGAGGACCATTTCGTGCGCGTGCCAGCTCGTCGGGTCGAGAGGGCCCGGAGCGGGCGCCAACCCGTAAAGGACGAGGAGCCAGATCGGGACGATCGCGGCCGCGAAGATCGCGGAGAGCAGGAAGAACGGCCGAAAGCCCTTTACCCCGATGGCCCACCGCGGGCGAGAGCTCGCCTCGGGCAGGGCGCCTTCGAGAGGCAGAAGCCGTTGCATCGGTCGGCCGGGGAAGCAACGACCACGCCCGCGGCAAATCCCGTGAAAAAGATGGGGTCCTGCGAAATTCTTGCGGACTCGAGCGCTGCGCCGCTCTCAGGTCACGTTGAACTTGAACGAGGCGTACCGCGCGGGGGACATCCCTGCATCCTCCCACGAATAGCCGAACCGGCCGTAGTGACGGAGGCGCACCGTCGTGTCGGCCACGATCTCGTACCCGGCGCGGCGCGCTCGCTCGCAGAACGCGAAGTCCTCGCCCAGATACCAGTGGCCTTCCGGCCCGTCCGCGACGACCATCGGCATGAAGTACGGCACGAGCGGGCGCTTGCGGCGCGTGTTGCAGATGGGAAGCTCACTGGTCCGGCGCACGTCGTCGTAGACCGCGCGGCGCGTGAGCAGGAAGCCCGTCGCCGCGTACAGGATGGGAAGCAAGCCCCCTTGCTCGCCGAACACGATCTCGTGCGTGCCCGGCTTCACGTGGCACGCGAGCGCCCGCATGCCCTTCTTCGGGTAGATCGCGCACACGATGGGCAGGTCTCGGCCCCGGAGCGTGTCGACGTCGTCCGGGTCGAAGCCGACGTCCGAGTCGATCCACATCAGCTCTTCGAAGCCGTCCGCGAGTGCGTCCGTCGCCATCTGGCTGCGCGCCACGTCGATGGCGGCATATCCGCTGACGCGCCGCACGGCGTAGCCGCGCCTCTCGAGCTCGCGCAGGGCCGTCTCGCACTCCGGCTCGATGGATCCGGCCGCGGGGACCAGGACGACGCACCGCGGTTCCATGGTCAGTTCAACTGCCAGGAGAGATCGTCGCAGCTGCAGGCTCCCGGAGGCGCCTCGACCCAGCTCGTTCCGTTGAAGATCTCGTGCAGACAGCGCGGGCGTCCGTCGGTCTTCGCGAAGATGGTCCCCGGCGTGTAGATGACCATCCCGCCGTTCGGGAGCTGGCAGATGTCGCGCAAGGTTGCGGAAGGCTGGTACCACCCGGGCCGATAGGCGTTCTCGGAGTCGTAGCGGAAGTAGCACCAGAGGTTGCCCGCCGTGAACCAGCCGGCCCAGGGCGCGCCCGCCACGCACACCAGCGTCCCGCCGAGCGCGGGGATGTACTGGTGCGCGAAGTAGAGGAAGTTGTTCACGCTGGGCGTATCGACCGGAGAGCCTCCGCCCACCACGTTCGTGTAGGTCATCGAAGATCCCGACGTCGGCGTGATCGTTCCCGTCCAGCCGGCGGGAGCGCCGGGCACAGACGACGTCGAGCCCGGCGGGTTGTTGCCGGAGTACCACTCGGGATCGCCGGGCGGCGGGGACGTGTCGGGGCTCGGGTAGCCGCCGCTGCCGCTGCCGGCATCACTGCCGCTGCCGTTCGGGTCGTACGCCGGATTGAGCGGCGTGTACGTCGAGTCCGAGGACGTGTCGGCGCCCTCCGCGGCCTCGGTCGCGTCGGGTCCCTGGTAGGCCGTGACTTCGCTGAGGTTGCACGCCTCGGGATTCCCCGCCCCGAGGAAGGTCGGGATCGTGAAGCACCAGTGATTGTCGAACACGCAGATCTGCTTCTTGGCCGGCTCGTTCTCGACGGCCGTCAGCCCCACCGTCGCGCCCTCCCATTCGCCGGCGTCCGAGATCGACACGCCGACCGATTCCAGCCCCACGCCGACGTAGAAGCCGAGCTCGTTCTCGCTCTTCGGGGTCCCGTCGCACTGCATGGAGCTGACGTTGACCAGCCGCCCGCACGCTTGCGCGCTCGCCTCGACGTCGAGGTGCAGCCACTTGACCAGCTTGACCGAGGCCTCCACCGAGCCGTGCACCTTCACGCCGAGCTGTCGGGTGTGCGACTGGTAGGTCGCGCCGTTGCTGCAGCAGTCGGTGGAGCCGGACCCGTAGCTCGAGCCGTCGCCTTTGGCGCCGCCGATACGCCCGAATGCGTTCGCTTCGAACTCCACCGGAAACCACTTCCCGAGCTGCCACCAGTAGCCGACCTCCAGGTACCCGCCGATGGAGGTCGAGAGCGCCTGGCACGTCGGCGCCCCGCAAGAGAACGAGTTGTCCGTCGTCGAGCAGTTCACGTTCTCCCAGAGGTGGTTCGAGTACGTCCCGCTCCCGCCGCCGCCGCCGCACCACCCCGTCAGGCAGAAGGTTCCCGCGAACGACCCGGATCCGTCCTCGGTCGTGGCGCACCGGTTGTAGTTCACTGTGTCCGCCGTCTCGCCCGACAGGTCCATCTTGCCGGCCCCCTCGATGTCGAGGTTGAGGTCCAGCCTCTCTCCGGCGGTGTCCTGACCGCCGGCGCAGCCCGGGCCGATGCTGCACGACATCAGAGGTGTCCCATCGGTGCTCATGGGGTTGGGACACGTGCTGTCGGCAGGCGTCCCGAGCGAGATCCCGGTGTGCGTCTGCTCGACGGTCTCGCGCTGGTCGACCGAGGACGCGCAGCCGCTGCCCATTCCCATGACGAGCGATCCGGTGGCGACGGCCAAGGAGGCGGCGCTGGCGGCTTTCCTGTTCATACCCCCTCACGGAGCAGAGAGCGTGCCGCCGAGCCATCCGTGATGCGCGCGCGGATCGGAGCGCGGGCGCGCGCGCCGACGCCCGCAGATTGTGAAGCGATGGATCAGTGGTTGTGCAATCGCTTCACAGCGACCGGCCCTTGCGCGGTCGCTCGAGCCCGTACTGCTCCATCTTCGTGATGAGTGTGCGGCGCGAGATGCCGAGGAGCTTCGCCGCCTGGCTCTGGTTGCCCTTCGTGGCGTCGAGCGCGTCCACGATGCGCCGCTTGTAGAGCGATTCCATCTCGTCGTGCAGGGGCGCGGGCGCGTCACCCGTGTCCTCCTCGAGCCCCGGTGCGTCGGCGAGCATCAGGTGCTGGACCTCGATGGGCCCGCGCCCGCACAGGGCCACTGCGCGCTCGACGACGTTGCGCAGCTCCCGTACGTTTCCCGTCCACGCGTGGGCCTCGAGCGCGTGCAGCGTGGCTGCCGACAGGTCTGGAGAGGGCTTGCCGCTGCGCACCGCAGCTCGCGCCACGAAATGCCGCGCGAGCGGAACGATGTCCGCCTTGCGCTTTCGCAGCGGCGGCAACGTGAGCGCGATGCCGTTGACGCGGAAGTAGAGGTCCGAGCGGAACGACCCCGCGCCGGTGAGCTTGCGCAGGTCGCGGTTGGTGGCGGACACGAACCGCACGTCCACCGTGATGGGCTTCACGCTGCCGAGACGGAGGACCTCGCCGCTCTCGAGCACGCGGAGCAGCTTGGCCTGGGTCGCCAGAGGCAGCTCGCCGATCTCGTCGAGGAAGACCGTGCCGCGGTCCGCGGCCTCGAAGAGACCCGCCTTCGCTTGCGTCGCGCCAGTGAACGCCCCCTTCTCGTAGCCGAAGAGCTCCCCCTCGAGGATCGAGTCCGGCAGGGCGGCGCAATTGAGGTGGAGGAACGGCTCCGCCGAGCGGGTGGAGCATCGATGGATCGCCTCCGCGAAGAGCTCCTTTCCGACGCCGGTCTCTCCGAGAATGAGAACGCTGAGCGAGGTCGGCGCAACGACCTCGAGCATGGCGTAGAGCCGCTGCATCGCGGCATCGACGACGACGCTCGCTGGCGACTTCGCGCTCGCACTCGCGCTGGCGGGCGGTGCGGGGGGCTGGCGCGGCAGGTCGCGCGTGCGCTGGAGCAGCAAGGTGGCGTCGCCGATCTCGAAGACCCACCCGATTCCGACGCGTGTCGGGTGGCCTGGCTCGATCCGGCGCTGCTGGACGATGGTGCCGTTGCGGCTTCCGAGATCCTCGAGGTGGACGGTCGAGCCGAGCGACAGGCGGGCGTGCTTTCGCGACACGGACCTGTCGTCGATGACGACGTCGCACTCGGCGCTCCGCCCGATCGTGATGTCCGAGGCCGCCTCGAGGGGCACGAGGGTCACCCCCTTGGGGGCGCTGACCAGCAGGCTCAGTTTCCCCGCGACTTCCGGCTCCTCCCGGAGGGTCGTCTCGTCCTCGAGCTCGCTCGGAGGAGGCGCTTTCGAGGGCACGAAGCCATCGTACCCGATGCCCGGGCCGGCACTTCCGGGGTGGTATCCTGGACGCGTGCCCAAGCAGGGCGGGGACGAGCCGACGGCTTCCACCGTGGCCGCACACGTGCTGGAGCGGCCTCCGACCCCGGCGGAGCTGGGGATCGCCAAGGTCCTCCTCCCGGATCGCTTCGTCATCAAGGGAATCCTCGGCCGCGGGGGCATGGGGGTGGTCTTCGAGGTGCACGACAAGCAGCTGAACCGCGACGTCGCGGTGAAGCTGCTTCCGAGCGAGACATTCGGCGACCCGCAGATGCGCGGCCGCTTCATGCGCGAGGCGCGGGCCGCCGGCACGCTCGACCACCCGGGCATCGTCACGGTGCACGACGTCGACGTGGAAGCGGGCTTCATCGTCATGG
Source organism: Polyangiaceae bacterium (assembly GCA_036393165.1). Taxonomy (GTDB): domain Bacteria; phylum Myxococcota_A; class Polyangia; order Polyangiales; family Polyangiaceae; genus Palsa-1150. The sequence goes on from DASVWO010000552.1 coordinate 6,777, forward strand.
AGCTCGTCCGGGGCGAGTCGCTGCACGAGCGACTGAAACGCGAGAAGCGTCTTCCGCCGGCCGAAGTGAGACGGATCGGGACGGAGCTGCTGCGGGCTCTCTCGGCGGCGCACGCCGCGTCAATCGTGCACCGCGACGTCAAGCCGGCGAACATCCTCATCGACGGCTTCGGAATGGTGAAGCTGGTGGACTTCGGCGTCGCCTCCTTCGGCGACAGCGATCTCACCAGCACCGGGATGCGCATCGGCACGCCGTCGTACATGGCTCCCGAGCAGCTGAGGGGACGCACCTCCGATCCGCGCGCCGACGTCTACTCGGTGGGTGCAACGCTGTTCGAGGCCGCAACGGGCGTGAAGTTGCACGGGCCCGACGGTCCGGCGGACGATCCGCAGGCGGTCGTACGGCGCGCGACCGGGGACGACGATCTCGCCGCCGCGATCGGGCGTGCCGTCTCCGAGCGGGTCGACCGGCGCTTCGCGAGCGCAGCCGAATTCGAAGCGGCCCTGCTGCGCCCCGCAGCACCGTCGAAGCTGCGCAAGGGCGCCGCACGTGCATGGCTCGCGGCAGGCGCCGCTGCCGTCGTGATGTCGGCGGTCGCTTCGATCGCATGGCGAGAGCGCGGGCGTTCTACTCGCCCCGTCGCCTCGCCCGAGACCGCGGCGGGCGATCCGTCCGCCAAGCGGAGCATCGCGGTCCTGCCGTTCGAGGACAAGACGGGCGATCCTCAGCTCGACTTCAGTGAATCGGGCTTGCCTTACCTCCTCGAGCAGGAGTTCGGAAAGGTCGCCGGCATCGGGGTCGTTGGCTACTACCGGCTCCGGGATCGGATCCCGGCGAAGGACGCGACCCTGGCCGACTGGCGCGCCGCGGCGCGCGCGATGGGGGCCGATCTGGTCGTGCGCGGCGAGCTCACACCCACGGCGAAGGCGGTTCACGTCACGCTGTTCGTGGAGCAGCTCTCGGACGGCCGGACGCTCGCCACGCTCGGTGCCGATGCGGCCGTCGAGAAGATCCCCGGGGCCGTCCGCGCGCTCGCCGGCGACGTCGCGAGCGCCGCGGTCGGGCACCCCGTTGCGGCACCGCAGGGGACCAGCCGGCCGTTCAACGTGGAGCGCGAGCTGCAGCTCGGAATTCGCGCGCTAGAGGAGCACGATCTGCCTCTGGCGGCACGGCACGTCCGTGCCGCGATCGCCCTGGATCCTTCCGTCGTCGAGGCTCACTACTACCTTGCTCTGCTCTTGTGGTGGCAAGAGAGCGACGACGCCCGGGCGGAGATCGATCTAGCCCTTCGCGGCGACCTGGACGAGACCCGGCGCGGCTTCTTGCAGGGGCTGCAGCTCCTCATCGACCACCTATTCCCTCAGGCCATTGCCCACTTCAAGTCGCTCGATGCGCGCTTCCCGGCGAATCGCGACATCGTCTACGGCCTGGTCGAGGCTCTCTTTCATGGGGGTCATGCCGACGAGGCGAAGGCGGCCTACCGTCGCGTGGTCGAAATCTCGCCCTCCTTCCGGCTCGGGTTCTTCCACGTCGGCGACCACTACGCTGCGCACGGGGATACGGCGGGCCTCGCCTGGATGCTCTCCGAGATGGAGAGCGGCAAGACCGACACGCAGCTCTGGGACGCGCGCGCTCGGCTGGCCCGTCGTGACTACAAGGGAGCGGTCGACGCCCTGCAGCAGGTGCTCGAGCGCCTGCACGTCGACGATCCTCTGGAGCTCACCTCCTTCGCCAAGCGGGATCTCGTCGCTGCGTACGCGGTCACCGGCCACACGACGCTCGCCCTCGGGCTCATCGAGGGCGCGGACGATCCGATGTCGAGGCTCGCGCTCGCCACGGCGCTCGGCGATGCGAGGGCCGCGCGCGACGCACGGGCGCAGGTCATCGCCAATCTGAGCTCGAGCCCGGACGGGTGGCGGCGGGCGAACGTGTGGCTCACGCTCGCCGCGCTCGACGTGTCGGCGGGCGACCCGAAGCTCGCCCACAAGACGCTGTCCGGGCTCACGGCAGCCTTGCCCCCGGGTTTCGTCGAGCTTCGCGTGGCGTGCGGCCGTGGGTTGCTCGGCGGGTTCCTCGGCACGAAGGGGCTCGTTGACGACGCGCGGGCGAGCGAGTTCCCCGAGGCTGCGGCGATCGGCGAGGCGTTCACCGACGAGGCGAAAGGGGACTCGGAGGGCGCCGTCGGCGCATGGAGGCGCGCCGCGTCCCTGTCCGCGGATGGGCGCTTCATGGTTCCCGAGTCGCTCTTCGCCGCGCGCGCCGCGCGTACCGCGGGGGATCACGCCGCCGTGATCGCCGCCTGCGAGGACGCCGTGGAGCCTCGCAAGTTCGACGCGTCGTGGGGCGGCGCTGTCGGTCCGTGCTTGCTTTGGACCGCAGAGGCGCAAGCGGCGCTCGGCCAGGCTTCGGACGCAGCCGCCAGCTACAAGCGCCTGCTCGCCGTGCGAACCAAGGCGCCCGCGAGCGATCCGCTCGTTCATGCCGCGCAGGCGGCGCTGGCGCGAGAGTGAGGGTCAGGCTCGCCTGTTGTCGCTAGGGTGCCCTAGCGTCTCTCCAGGAACCCTCTGCCTTCGAATATCGCCGGCATGGCCTTTTCGATTCGCGCCACCCGCGTCGCTGACTGCTTGGCCGCGGCAAAGTGGTAGAGGTAACTCCGCTGCCGCCCCGGCGTCAGCGCCTCGTAGGCGCGCTTGAAACGCGGGTCCCTTCGGAACCGTGCCCTCAGTTCCTCGGGAACCGGAAAGTCCGAAGTCTTCTTAGGCTCCATTCGCCGCCCAGCCTTCTCGACTGCGATGGCCTCGCGCACGTAAGCCTTGATGGTCGGCGCATTCGCCGTGATGTCCTTCGCGCTGGTGAACTTCATCACCCGCGCGGCGTGCACCTGACCGAGCTGCACCAGCAACTTCTTGGCGTCCTTCAGCAGGGCGCCCTGAAAGAAGCCGAGCGCGAAGTACTCCTTGAAGCCCTGCATGATGACGATGTTCTTCCCATCCAGCGTGTAGGTGGGCTTGCCCCACTTGCACGCCTCCTTCATCGCAAGACCGGCGAGCACCCGCCGCATCGCAGCGATCTCCGCCTTCCACCGCTCTCGGTACGCCATCTCCATGCCGGCACCGTCCTCCACGACATTTACTCGCTCTGGGCCGCTCATCGCGAGGTCACAGCTATCACGAACAATGAGTTCTTCATGTGCCGTCGCCGACGGGGATCCGCGCCAGCGCCGATACGCGGGGAGGACTCGGGGATGTCCACCGGCGCGAAATCGGCACGAGAGGACTCGCGACGGCTGGCGCGGCTCTCGCGAGACCTCGCGAGCGCGCGCCCCGTGGCTCGCGGGCGACGCCGATTCGGTGGGTGCTCGGCCCCGGCACGACCTCTGCTCTGAAGCGCGGGCATAGCGAGAGTCCTGGAGGAGCGACGATCCATGCCGTACCCGAGTCTGCTGAAGCTCGTTGCAGCGTGCGCCCTGGCGTGGGGGACCGCGGGCTGCGCGGCGAATGCGTCGAGCGACGCTACGTCCGGAACGGGCGATGACGGCAGCGCACCCACGGGCGAGAGCGACGCGGGTGCAGACTCCGGCGCAGACTCCAGCACCGACACCGGCGTCGACGGCCGCGCGCCCACCGACGCGCACGTTGCAGACGGCGCGTCCGACTCGGGGCACAAGGACGTCGAGCTCCCGCCGCCGGCCGTTCCCGCGTGCAAATCCGGCGACCGAAAGGAGTGGGCTGGCGTCGTCGCGAACACCGGAATCGCCCTCGCCGTCTGCTCCGTGTGCGGCGCGAGCTACGTCGTCGCCACGAACGGCAGCGGTGCCGCCGGAACGGTGACGGTCGACAACGGAAGCAAGACGATCACGCTCGACGTCGCGGACGGCAAGACGGCCACCTCGGCGAGCCTCGCGGACAAGGCGAGCGACGGCACCGTCGCCGTCTGCGCGACCGGCGCGTCGCACGCATGCCTCACGAAGGATCCGCGGAACGAGAAGTACTGTGATCCGTATCGCTCCATCAGCGGCCTGACGCCGGAGCGCATCGATCAGGGAGTCGACTACGCCGGCTCCGGCCCCATCTACGCCATCGGCCCGGGCACCATCGACCTCTTCGACAACCGGAACGACACCGGCTGGCCCGGCGGCACGTTCGCGTCCTACAAGCTGAGCGCCGGTCCCGCGGCCGGCCGGACGATCTACCTCGCCGAGAACATCGATCTCGATACGAAGCTCAAGTCGGGATCGTTCGTCTACAGCGGCACGGTCCTCGGGACGCTGGTGAATGCGTATCCCAACCTCGAGTCGGGCTGGGGCGTGCCGGGCGAGGGCGTGACCGCGGAGTACAGCTGCTACACCGAGGGCTGCATGACGCCACTGGGCGTCAATTTCAACAAGCTGCTCGTGTGCCTCAAGGCTCCATCCGGAACGACGGGGACCGGAGGCTGCTGCCCGCAGCCGAGCGGCTGGCCCTCGGACTGGTGCACGCTGCTCTCCGCCTGGCAGTAGGTGTAGCGTCTCGCCTTGCGTGAGCACCTCGCCGGTTTCCCTCGGCGCCGCTCTGGCGTTCGTCGCGCTCGGTTGCGCGCGGGGGTCAGCTACGGGGTCCGCAACGCCGCATCGCCAGGAGGAACTCACCTCTCTGCGCTTCGTCTCGGTCTGCGCGAGCGACGGAAAGAGTCCGGCGCGGAACGCCACGGCGAGGTGGCCGGCGATCCACATGGCGGGCTCGCTCTTCTCCGTGGCCGATGCCAGCGGCTATCGCGCCACCGTTCGAATCGCGGGGCAGCCCATCGACTGCGACGATTGCCCCGGACCGTCGACGACTGCGAATGCGGTCGACGGGACGCTCCTTCCTACGACGTGCCTCGATGCCGTCGGACCGGTCTCCTCGCCCCTTCGCCGCGCGCGCATCTCACCCATCTCCCACGCAGCGGCCTACGAGAGCCACCGAGTGACCGATTGGACCCCGACGGACTTCGCCGATCTCGACGGGGACGGGCTGGCCGACCTGTGGGCCATGGAGCGCTGCGCCGAGGTGACACATTCGGGCTGTCACGATTCCGTGTGCGATCGCGTCTGCGCGGGCGTGCGGGCCCGAGGATCGCCCGAGGTGCGCTTCGTCGAGTGCAGTCGCTTCATTCCCGACGTCGACGATTGCCTGAATGGCGCCGGCGACGCGGACGGCGATGGCGTCCCGGACGCGGAGGACCAGTGCCCTCGCGAGCCCGGCCCTCCCAGCGCTCCGTATGGCCGCCCGCCGTGCCAGAACGGGTGCCCGTGGGACACGCGCATGAACTGCGACCGCAGATGAGTGACGCGCGGCTGGCGCACCGACTGCACGCGACGCGGGGAGGAAGGAAGAACGTCATGCGAAGACTCCCGCGTTTCATCAGTATCGCCGGCATGGTCACGCTCGGTCTCGGTGCGGTCCCCCTGTTCGCGAACGCCGCGTCGCGGCAGACCGCCGAGGCCACCGAGCGCACGGCGAGCCCCATGCAGGTCGCGGGCAAGCTGATCGACAAGGCACTCGAAGAGGTACGGCTTCGCCCGGACCAGACGAGCCAAGTCGAGTCGATGAAAGCCGAGGCCGAGAAGCGTCACGCACCCGTCAAGGCGGCAGAGAACCGACTCGCGATGGCGGTCGCCGATCAGATCGAGCGAGGAGAGCTCGATCGGTGCGCGCTCGCGCCGGACATCCAGGCATTCGGTGCGGCAGTGGCTGATGCGCGCACGGACGACCGGGCTGACTTCGAGAAGCTGCACACGCTCCTCGATCCCACGCAGCGCGCCGCGTTCGCTGCCGCGCTCGAGCGGCAGTGGGATTCGATCCAGAAGATGCACGAGCCGTCCGCGCTGGCCGACAAGATGGCCAGGGATCTGACGCTGAGCGACGACCAGAAGACGAGCCTGGAGAAGATCCTCACCGGTCTCCGCGAAGTCCGCGAGGCCGAACCGTCGTACGCGGCGCACCGCGAGCGCCGGGCGAAGATCCTCGACAACTTCAAGGGCGACCGTTCCGTCTTCGACGGGCTTGCTCCAGAGAAGGACGTCGCGGCGCACACAGCGGCGAAAGTGGAGCAAAGGATCTGGGCAGGGGAGGCCATACTTCCCGTGCTGAACCAAGACCAGCGCAAGGCCGTCGCCGACAAGATCCGGGCCTGGGCGAAGGGGACGAGTTCGAGCGAAGAAGAGTGATCCGCGCCGGCGGCGCCGGCGCGGATCGTCTACTTGCCGCTCCTGGTGAACACGTACTTCACCTGATCGTCGAGCAGTGTCAGCGTCCGGTGAGCCGCGTCCTCCCCGCCGATGAGCAGCTCCATGCCCGCCAGCGGCGGGTCCATCAGGACGACCTTGACGCTGCCGTCGACGTCTCGCTTTTGGCCGATCGCGCTCGACCATTCGCCCGCGTCGATGCGCCCCCCCTTCATCGTGACCTTCCCGAGGTCCGCGTTCGAGTATGTGCCCGCCAGGTCGGCGAGCCACGCTGCGTCGGGTTGCGCCGTGATGCGCTCCATCGTCTTCGCGATGTCGTCCTTGCGCTGCTTCGCGAAGAACTCGACGCGCGCGTCGGCCAGCGGCTTGGCGCCCTCGAACAGCTCCTCCATTACCTTGCGGTGCACCGTCTCGTTGACCGCCCAACCCATCGCGCTCGAGTTGGTCAACGTCACGAGGGCCACACCCTGCTCCGGCAGGATGAACATCTGCGTCGTGAACCCGAACGTCCCTCCGTCGTGCGCCACGCTCGGCAGGTCGCGGAAGGTCCCGACCTCGAGCCCGAGCGCGTAGCTCGTCAGCTCGCCCGAGCGCACGCGCCCCTTTCGCCGCTCGAGCAAGTTCGCTTCCGACACGACGCGCTTGCCCTCGGGCGTGACGCCCTTGGCGATCTCGGTCATCACGTAGCGCTCCATGTCCTTCAGGTTCGACCACGAAGCGCCTGCCGGTCGCAGCGGCGTGACGAACTCCTCCTCCGCCAGGGGGATGGATCGGAGCGTGCCGTCGACCGACTGGCCGTGCGGCATCGCGTGCTCGGTCCGCTGCGCCGCCGCGAAGTCGAGCGTCGTCGACTTCATGCCGATGGGCCCGAAGACCTTCGCCTTCATCGCCTCCATGTAGGCGTCGTTGAACGACTTCTTCGGGTCGAACGCATGGGCGGCCGCATATCCCCCGGCCGCGACCATCAGGTTCGAGTACTGGAAGGTCTCGCCGAACCCCGTCGTCGGCGCCATGGCCTTCATCGAGGCGATGCGCTGCTCGGGCGTCACGTGCGCGAACTCGAAGATGAACTCGAGGTCGCGGCGGGGCATGCCGGTGCACGCGCACGCCGTCTGCCAGAGCACCAGCTTCTTCGACATGTCCGCGTCGGCCAGCGCGAAGTCCGGGAGGAGCGTCGTGACCGGCGTATCCCACTTCAGCGTCCCCGCGTCGACCAGGCTCGCCTCCATCATCGTGGTCATCGACTTGGTGATCGACCCCATCATGAAGAGCGTGTTCGGCGTGACCGGGTCCTTCTTCCCCGCCGCCCGCACGCCGAACCCCTTCTCGTAGACGACCTTGCCGCCCTGCACGAGGGCGACGGCGACGCCCGGCACGCCGAACGTCGTGCGCGACTGCTCGATGAACGCGTCGAGCTCCTTGGCGCGCGCGTCGTCGATTGCGCGCGGCGTCTTGCCGGCGAAAGACTCCTCCTTCAACCCCTGCGGTGCGAGCGTCCAGAGCGCCCGGTCGAGCTGCGCGCCGCGACGGCCGAAGGCGGCGACGTCGCCGTCGATCACGGCGACGTACGTCATCGTCCCGTACCGACGCGCCAGCGCGCCGACGCCGCGGTGGTCGGCGGCCTTCGTCTCGTAGTCCTGGTTCGTGATCGAGTCCCATCCGCGGATGGGAGGAGGCTGCTGCGGATCGTGCAGCGGTTTCAGGGCGAACCCCGGCTCCGCGGTCCGCCATGCGGCGTCGATGGCCTTGAGAGGATCAGGCTCTGTCGTCTCCACGAGCGTGGCCTTGAGCTGCCGCTCGGGATCCTCGAGCACGATGGCGCCGCCGGCGCCGCCTTGCGTGACCCACCAGCCCTTGGGCGCCTTGAACGTCGCGCCGGACGGAGTCGTGATCGCCGTCTCGTCCGCCATCTGCTGCGTCGACGCAGCGGGAGCGGCGGGCGCCGCGCTCGCAGTCGGAGCGGGCGGCGGAACGGGGGGAGCCGCGGGCGCGGTGGCGGCGGGCGGAGGCTCGGAAGCGCAGGCGACGAGGAACGCGAGGACCGGAGCGAGGAGCGGAGTGCGCATGGGCGGCGAGGGTCGCACGTCACGCCGGCGGTTGCCACGGTCGGTGACGCTGACGCCGCCTCACTCTCCCCAGCTGCCGCCACCGCCGCAGATGTGGCTCGTGCACTCGCTGACTGCCCCCTCGTCCCACGTCGCTCCGCCCACGGCGCCGTCGAACATGAACGTCTCGCTCGGACTGAACATGGGCGGGTACGTCCCGTGGATCTGGCTCGCCGGCAGGCTCGCCTGCCACTCGACGTGGCCGCCGGGTACGTACGTGGCGATGCCGTCGAACCGTTCGTCGAAGGCTCCGTCGGCGGTCGTGAACGTCACGTCGAGAGGAACCGAGACGATTCCAGTGCCCACGCCGCAAGGGCTGCAAGGACCCGGCGGGTCGCAGTCGGGCGGGCGCGGCGGGTTGCAAAGCACGGGAGCACCCGAGTAGGCGAGCGTGAGCGTCAGCGCCGACGGCGTGAGCGACCCGGACCACGTGTATCCCTGCGGCGCGCCGTTCGGATTGAACTGCGACGCGTACGGGGACGCCACTTGCGCGAGCAGCTGCCGGGCGGTCGCCCCGAAGTAGCAAGGCGTGTCGAGGTCGGGCAGCGTGATCGTCGGCGAATTCGGAGAAACGCAGATCCCCCCGTCGTCGGGCCCTCCCTCGGTCGTGCTCTGGTGCTCGTCACCGACTCCGCTGTCTGTCGTGACCCAGGTGCCCGCGTCCTTTGCGACCTGGTTCCCGGCGTCTGCGCTCTGATCCCCGGCGTCGCCTCTCTGAGTCCCCGCGTCGATGGGCTCGCTCGCCTGCCGCACCGTCGAACCGCCGCAGCCGGCCAGCAGAACGAATGATGCCAACGCCGAGAGTTGGAAATGACCGGCGGGGGCCATCGCAGCGTTCACAATTTGCACGGGCCATGCCGCGCGCGAAACGAGATGGCGCACGACAGCGTGGAACGATACAGCGACAGGCGCGCCAGCCCCCGGCCCAAACCGGCCCTAGCTGGGCGAGGCTCATTCGGTGGATGGCGCTCCCGCACTCGCGGCTGTCGGCGCCGCATGCGCCGTGATGTACGCGCACGCCGGCGCGGCTTCGTCGAGGCGCACACGGTCGAACCACTGCTCGGTGGCGGCGTCGCCTTGCGGGCCTGCCCACGCGCCCAGGAGGACGAGCGTCGCGGCGCCCCCGCAAGCCGGCACGAAGGCGACCTTCATCTCGGCGTCGTCCTCGAGCTCGACCTCGTCGACATCGACGACGCCGACGGAAAGCTTGATCGCGTACGACGCGCGCACTCGAACCGGTCCTGCCGCGCCGGGCTGTACGCGTCGCGCGAGCTTCTCGGTCACTTCCGTCTCCAGCTCCGTCGTGAGCAGCTCGAAGAGGAAGTAGATGCTGCCCCCGAGAGCCGCCGTCTGCCGGCGCCCGTGCGTTCCCCTTCGCTTCAGTTCGAGCTCGGCCCCGTCGGGCGGGACTGTCGCCGCCGTGTCGGCCTGAATCTCCGCGGTGAGGCCGAGCGCGTCGCTCGAGAAGACGCCGCCTTCGAGGTGCCCTCGATGGAGGAACTGGGCCTTAGCGGCCTCCTTCACCTGCGCGTCCAGGCGCGGCTGCAGGTCAGGGTCCACCGAGCGCGCGGCGAGGGCGCCTCGGCCAGATGGGGTGGGTGCAAGCTGCTGCCGCCGCGAGGGCAGGCAAACAAAGTGCTTCGACACGCGAACCGAGACCCATCAGAGCGATTCAAGATACGCCGTCAGGTCGGAGATGTTCTGCGGCGTCAGCGCGCCGATGTTGCCGTGCTGCGGCGTCGCGCACTTGCCGAAGCGGTCCGCGACCGTCGCGGCGCAGCCGTCGTGCAGCAGCGGGGTGCGCCAGCCGACCCCCACGAGGGGTGGCACCTGGAACGAGCCGCCCGTGCCTACGTCCACGGTGGCGTTGTTCGTGAGCTTCGCCCCCGCGTGGCACACGGAGCAGCCGACGCTCCCCTTGGTGAAGAGCGCCTTCCCGCGCTGTGCAGCATTCTGGTCGACCCACGAAGGGACCGGGGGCGCGGGGATCTTCTCCACCCAACCCTGGAGCGCCGAGACCTGGTCCGATGCGAGCTGGGCGCCGTCCATGCGCGTGATGTAGACGTCGTCGGTGAGCGCGACGAAGTTCTGCTTGTCGCCAGGCCAGTGGTAGGGGGCGGTCCCGGCGATGGTGCCGCGGAGCGAGGGCGTACGCCGTGAGTTGCCGTCGAGCTGCCACACGTGGCCGTCATCGCGGCCCTCGGGGTGGCACGAGGCGCAGGCGATCATAGCCCCCGCCTGGGTGTTGAAGATGTCATGCCCTGTGTCCTTGCGCGTCGAGGAAGCGAGAGCAATCATCGTGCGCTTCGGGCCGAAGACGTAGAGCGCTGCCGGCTCGCGCGTCTGCACGACCAGGTCACCCGAGGCGTCGAACGCGACGGCGGTCGGCTGCGCGCTCATGCCAGAAGGCGTGGTGGTCTTCAGCGTCGTCTGCGTGCCCCCGCAGGGGTCGAACAAGAAGAGCGTCGGCAGGGCCTGAACGAATGCGTTGCCCGTCGCGGCCACGGCGATCTTCGAGCCATCGCGCGCCACGGCAACGTCCACGGGAAGCGCGGCGGGAATGGTCTCGTTGAGAAGCACCTCGCCGCTGCTCGTGAGGATGCTGAGGACGCCCTGGACGACGGCCGGCGGGCAACCGCCTCCGTCGGGGCCGCCTCCCATGCCGCAGCCGGCGTCGTCGAAGACGCTCGGAACGGGGCCCGCTTCGGGCGCGTCAGGGCCCGCATCCGTCACTGGGTCGCCGGCGTCGCCGAACTCCTGCGGGCCGGGACCCATGCCGCACCCGCCGCCGTAGGCGCTCGGCGTCTGGGTGGGGATGGATGCGCTCGAAGACGCCTGGTGCACCGCCACGACGGTCTCGGACGGCCCCGCGACGGCTCGCCATGCGACGTGCGGAACGAAGCCGCCGAACGGAGAGGGCAGCTGGTCGCGCCGCGCGATGGTGGAGCCGCTCCCCATGCGCAACACCTGGGCCGAGCGAAACTCGCTGATCGAGAGCGTCCCGCTCTGCACGATGACGTCGCGGAGGTCGCGCTCGACGGTGAGCGTCTGCACTGCCGCGCCGCCCGAAGCAGGGAGCGCCACGAGCTCGCCGGTTGCACACGCCACCCACACGTCGTCCGTCGTCGAGTCCCATGCCACACCGCGCGGCGCGGGGCAGACGGGGCGGCGTGCGACGATGGTGCCGGTCGCCTCGTCGATCGTCACGAGCGCCCCGCCGGTGCGAAGCGCGACGTGCACGCGACCCGCGCCGTCTTCGACGAGCCGCCCGGGCTCGTCTCCCGAGTTCAGCGCCACCGTGTAGGCGACCTTGCCGGTCGAAAGGGTCACGCCGTAGACGACGTCTCGGTCGGGGTCGGCGGCAATGGCGCGCGAGCCATCGGCCGTCACGAGCAGCGTGCCGCCGGAGATGGGGGGAGGCGGGACGGTAGCGACCACGGTCGAACCGAAGTCCGGGCGGATGGCCGAGAAGCCGACGGCGGCGTCACCGAAATCGGAGGACGCGTCGTCACCGAAGATGCCACCCGCGCCGCTGCTCGAGCCCGCCCCGCTGCCGGAGCCCGAGCTTGGGCCGGTGTTGTCGCCGGGGTAGCCGGACCCGAAAGGCCAGTCGTTGACCGTACAGCCCGCGCTCGAGCATACGGCGAACGCCAGGCCGCCGAGGAACACCGTCACCCCCAACCTCGAGTTTCTCATCGTGCGCACCTCTGGTGTCGGGACAATGGCTGCAATTCAGCGTTTCCGTCGCGCCGATCTCGTCGGAGGCTCTCCAACCCATTGATTCTCAACGGTTGCGGATGTCCGCTCCAAGGGACGACGTGGTGTTCCAAGCGGCCACTGCTACGTTTCACGCGTGACGTCGGAAACGGGCAAGGTCCTCGCGCTCGCGTGCATGGCTCTCGGCGTTCCCGCTGCTGCGTGCGGCGGGCGCTTCATCTCTGACAGCTCGCACGATGCAGGAGCCGGCGCGCCGACCGGAACGGGAACGCAGGGTACGGGTACGACAACGGCGGCGGGCGGTTCGGGAACGGGCTCGTCGACCGCAACGGGCGGCAGCGCGGGTCCCACCGCGACCGGGAGCGCGACGTCCACGGCGAGCGGTAGCGCGAGCGGTTCGTCCTCATCGGATCCGTTCGGCAGCCTGCCTTGCGAGGCATACACGACTTGGAACTACAGCTGCCCTCCGTCTGCCGGGACGGCTGGTTGCACGTGGGCGTATCCGCAGGATGGCAACCCTTCGGACGGTTGGACGTATTCCAACACGCAAAGCGAAGCATCCGATTGCCAGCTGGAGATCATCGCGCCGAACGGCGACGGGACTTGCTCCAAGTTCACCCACTGCCTATGCGCGGGCTCGAAGTGGGTTCCCGAGCCGGACGCCTGGTACCCCTGCCCGCGGTGAGCCGAAGGCCAGCATGCGGGGTAGGCTGCGCCAGGTAAGAGGGCTTTGCCGAAGCCGTCGTTGTGTCGTGCAGGTTGCCTGGTGCGCGCTCGCGATGGCCTGCGGAGACAACGCGAGCCGCGAGCTGCCGGACGCGCGCGCCGACGACGCGTCGGCAGGCGACGCGGGACTCGTTGAAGCCGCCGGCGGCGACGACGACAGCCCTGCGGAGGCGGGCAACCTGGATGCGTCGAGCGAGGCGGGTGCGGGCGCCGTCGTGCTCGCGGACAGCGAGGATGACGCGGCGTGCATCGCGATCGATGGAACGTACCTGTACTGGGGTGCCTTCAACGCGCCCCCCCCGTCCGGGTCCGGCACGATCCGGCGCGTCGCGAAGGGCGGCGGGCAACCGTCCACGCTCGTCACGCGCGAATCGGGAGTCTTGCCGTTCGCGCTCGCCGTGGACGCGCAGAATGTGTACTGGACCGAGCTGGCGATCCCCAACACCGGCACGAGCTCCTCCGTCATGCAGATGCCGCTCGCGGGAGGCACCCCGCTGACGCTCGCGACGAGTCTCGCTGCGGACCCCGAGTACCTCGTCGTCGCCGCGGGGAGTGTGTACTGGACGAGCTTCTCGACGGGCGCACCGGACCAGGACGTCGTGCAGAGCGTCCCGATCGGCGGCGGCGCTGTCACGTCGGTGGCGCAAGGACAGGCCGGATCCGGCGCGATCGCGAGCGACGGAACATATCTGTATTACGCGACGCTCACCGCGACGAACCGGATTCCCCTCGCCGGTGGTCCGCCACAGGCAATCGGGCCCGCGGCCCTCGCGCTCGCCGTCGACGCGACCGACGTGTACTTCGCGTACACGCCCCGTGGCGCGAGCACCGCGGCGATCGCGCGCTTCCCCGTCGCCGGCGGCACCGTCACTGGGCTCGCCGACGGACGCTCGCTCACATTCGGCAACATCGTCCTCGACGACGGTGCGGTGTACTGGGTCGAGGGCAAGGGCACGGTCAAGAACGGCGGCGCCATCGCGACGGTCCCGAAGTCGGGTGGCTCGCCCAGCGTGATCGCGCCCTCGCTCGACAATCCGCGCTGGGTCGTCATCGATGCGACGAGCGCGTATTTCATTACCGCCTCCGCCATCGAGAAGGTCGCGAAGTAGCCGGGATCACGCCACCAGGCTGCTTCGGTCGATCATCACGTTCGTCTTGCGAGCCTTCACGAGCCACGTGCGCATGGGGCCCTTGCCCTTGACCTCGATCTCGCCGCGGTCCTCGAACTCGTACATCGCGCGGATGCGCCTGTACGTCTCGTCCGACACCTGCACGCTGCCGGCGACTCCCGCCGACTCCATGCGGCTCGCGATGTTCACCGTGTCGCCCCACACGTCGTAGATGAATTTCTTCTTGCCGATGACGCCGCCCACGACCGGTCCCGTGTTGATGCCGATCCGCACGCTGAAGTCTTCCCCGTACCGGACACGCAGCTTCTCGATCGCTTCGAGCATGTCGAGCGCCAGCTCGGTGAGCGCCACGGCGTGGTCCTTCCCGCCGTTGAGGCCACCCACGACCATGTACGCGTCGCCGATGGTCTTGATCTTCTCGAGCCGGAACTTGTCGAGCAGATCGTCGAACGCCGAGAACAGCTCGTTCAGCCGGCTCACGAGCTGCTCGGGCGACAGACGCGAGGACAGACGCGTGAAGCCGACGATGTCGGCGAACAGCACTGACACCTCGGCGAAGCCGTCGGCGATGGGCCGGTTCTCGACCTTCAGGCGCTCGGCGATGGCGGCCGGAAGGACGTTGAGCAGCAGCGCCTCGGACTTCTGCTTCTCGGCGTCGAGTGCCTCGAGCTGGCTGCGGATCGTCCGGCGCTGCATGAACAGCTCGCGCGACTGGCGCTCCGTCTGCCGCGCGACCAGGACGCCGATGAAGCCCATCGCCACCAGCGCAACGTTGATCGACAAGACGACGACCCAGCTGTAGTGCCCGAGGGGCAGGGTGATCGCGTCGTAGAGCGCCAGCGTGACGAGCGCGTACGCCAGCTGGGAGGCGACGTCGAAGCGCACGATGAACGGACCCAGCACGACGAACAGCGGCGCCCACGAGGCCTGCAGCGCGCCGATCTCGCCGCCGACGATGGCGCCCAGGGCGATGACGACCGCGTTGATGGCGATCACGAACAGGAACATCGCCGGGCGGTACACACGCGCGTACCAGGGCGACCAGAGCGCCACGAGCACCAGCGCGAGCGCCGGCGCGCCGATGCCGTAGCGGATGGCCCACGACTCGTGCAGCAACGGCGCAGGCATGACGAGCGGGTCGTGCACGCCGTACGCGAGGAAGACGACGGCGCTGAGCGTCACGGTGAAGCGCGTGATCGGCCGCGTCGACAGCTCGAACGACTCGCGCGCGTACTCGGTCTCGAGCGCACGATCGACGAACGCCGCCGTCAGCGGGTGAGTCGCGGGAACGGCCATCGCAGCGCCATGGTAGCGCGCGAGGCCATCGAATCGGGCACCGGCCGTATCCTCGCTGGCGCGGATCTACCCCAGGGCGAAGACGAGAGTGCGTCGACACAGCGTGCGCAAAGGCATGTCCGGTTCCTGTACGCTGTACCGACGCTTGGTCTTTCCCACGCAGGGCTGCAGGCTCGTATTCTCCGCCGCCGCCGTGTTCATCGCGCTGACCAGCGCGCGCGAAGCGGAGGCCGAACCCATGGGGGTCGAGATCGCGTTGCGCGCGGGCGCCGGCTATCCGCTCGCCTTCGGCCTCGGTTTCCGGGCAGGAGCTTCGATCGAGTCACTTTATTTCGGTGTGACGCTCACCAACTATTTCCCGCGAACGTTCTCGCCCGCGCCGCCTCCGGGTCCGGCGGGCCAAGGCGTGTCAGGGACAGAAACCATCCAGACGCTGCTCTACGGCATCGGACTCGGATACGATTTCAAACCAGTCACATGGCTCACGATCCGGCCCGAGATCGGCGTCGGTTTCGCAACGGTGAGCGGCACGTGTAGCACCAACCCTGGAGCGGCGGCCGACCTGGGTTGCCTCGCCGACACGGGCACGAATCCGTACATCGAACCCGGCGTTACTGGTCTCTTTGGGCTGGGCACGCATGCATTCGTCGCGGCAAACGCAGGTTTCGTCATCGTCCCCCACGGCGATGGCTCGGTCGTGCCACTGATCGCGGAGGCCGGCGTTCGATTCTGATTCGGCGCGGTCGGCCAGCTGAGGGCGCATTCGTCCAGCATGGCCCCAGGACTGACCAGCGGTCGTTCGGCCTGCCATCCGCGCGGGTACTGGAGGTGGCTCCTCGGGGACCGGCTGCTCGGAGATCCGCGCCCTTACGCGGTTGGTCCCCGGGTTGCTTCTCCGTCAGCAATGCACAATTACGCTGTAGCTGGAGCGCTCGTAGCGAGCCTCACCCTGGGCTGTTCGGCCGCGACTTCGACGGCGTCGCGCTCGCCGGCGGTGGCGTTCGGAGCCGCCGCGGCCGACATCGCTTCGGTCGACACGGGCGTGCGATGCGAGCTGCGAGGCGAGCCGCGCGTCCTCGCAACACGCGTGTCGCCGACGGCCGGCGTGAAGGCGACCTCGATGGCGTACCGCGTGTGGCTGGACTACCGCACGAGCGCCAAAGGCGAAACGACGGTCGCCGTCGCGCCGGAGTCGCTGGAGATCGTGGCGGACCACGTCCCGCCCCCGCGCGAGGTGCTCGCTCGCCCGGCCCGCGGCATGGAGCTGGCCACCGAAGATGGGAATCGCCTCCTCGCGTGGACCCAGGGTGATGTCTTCCCCATCACCAACAACGGTGGGCCCGCGTCGACGGGGCTCGCCAGCAGCGATCCGGTCGATCTCGGCTACCAGGGCCGAGCCGTCGGCGAGCCCGCCGTCGCGATCACGAGCGCCGGCAGCGGCGTCGTGGCCTTCATCGAGTCGAACGGCACGGGCTTCCAGCTCGTCGCGATGCGCGTGAGCTGCTCGGCGCCCTGAGGGGCGTCGGGAGGGTTCGGAGTCAACTTCGCGTCGCGAGGAACAGGACGACAGCGCCCGCGACGAGCACGATCGCCACGAGGAGCGCGATCACCCGGGGATCGTTGCGGCGCGAGAGGGCACGCGGCGTCTCCCTTTCTCGGGGCGACTCGTTCGCGACGCGCTCCTCGACCTGCGATTGAGACGGCCGTCGCGGCTCCGGCTCGGTTCGCATCCGCCGGATCTTCTGCTTTGGCTTTTGCTTGCCCTTCGCGATCGCGGCGCGCGCCTTGCGACGTTCGGCCTTCTCGGTCGCCTTCGCGCGGAGCCTATCCCTGCGTGCGGCGGCCCGGGCGGTGCGCACCTCGCGCTCCTCCGGCGTCAGGCCGCGCCATTCGGGTTCGGGCTCGGGTTCCGGCTCGGGCTCCTCTTCCTCGTCGTCCCCGTCGTCCCAGCCGCCGTCGACGTCGTCGGCCGCCACCTCGAGTTGCGCCGGTTTCTGCTCTGCTCGAGGCGCCTCTTGGGTGGCCGCCGGCTCTGGGCGCGCAGCAAGTGGTTCCGCGACGGCCCCGCCCTTGGGTTCATCGAGGAAAGCTTCGAGCCGCGCCAGCTTCTGCTCGAAGGGCAGCCGCTCTATCTCCTGGAGCCGGTCGAACTCGCCGAGGCACTCGAGGGCGGCACCTATCTCGACCAGCGTCTCCGCGCGCGCCTTGCGCAGCTCCCTCTTCTTCTCTTCTGCTTCGGGGCTCCAGGACTTCGATGCGCTCTCGTACTCCTTGTGCTCGCTGCGCAGGCGCGCCGTGAGCTGCGCGATCTCCTCGCGCCCGCGCAACGGAGAACTGAGCGACATCGCAGTAATTCCCGGAGCCTCCAAGTGTATCCCTCCACAAAGTGGGGGTGCAAGCGCCGGTCACTCGTAGCGAAGGATCACGTGAAAGCCGAAGGGGCTCTCGATGACGGCGCTCACCTCGTTGACATGCAGCTCGAATGCGGCGCCCGCGAACGAGGGCGCCACGTCGCTCCGCTCGATGGTGCCGAGCGTTCCCTCGCGCGTGTCGGCGCCGGACTCGTCGCTGTACTCGCGCACGACGTCCGCGAACGCCGTCCCTTGCTCGAGCTTCGCGAGCGCTTCCTCCGCGCGGAGACACGCTTGCCCGCGCGTGCGCGTGACCGATTCGGCTGCGCGCTTCGCGCCGGCGTAGCGTACGAGCACGTGCTTGACGCCGATGCGATCGGGCTCGCCGGCCTTGCGCTCGTGCTTCACCCCCGCGGCAGCGAGACAGTGCGCCTCCGCGCTCTCGCCGCCCGCGCTGCCAGCGCCGTTCGCTGCGTCAGGTGGGCGCGACGACGCTCCGCCGCAGGCGACGACGAGGGCGAGCGCGGCTGCGCCCAGCACGACGTTCGTGTTCCGCATGCCCCCAGTGTAGTCCGGCGATTCACGGAGCGATCGGCTCGCATGTCCCTCCGAACGGACAGGACTCGGTGGACGGCGGCCCGGCGTCGCCCTCGCAGCCGAAGCTGCACACCAAGCCCGGTCCCAACCCGGGGCCGATTCCTTGGCCACAGTGCTGCCCCGACGGGCAATCCGCATCGGTGTTGCAGGCCGGGTTGACGCAGCTGGGCGAAGCGTCACCGGGGGGGAACGTTCCCGATCCGGCGTCGCTCGAGAGGCAGATGCAGTTGAATGGCCGCCAGGATCACAGCTGACCAGAGGAGGGCCTCGCTCACTTCCGGCCGGCTCCCGCGCGAGATCGCCGAGCGCGCTTTCCGATCACGACGACGGCGGCGAGGCCCCCGAGCGCGAGGCCCAGGCCTTCGTTCGCGTTCTCGTCGTTGGGCGCGGTCGCGCATCCTCCGCCGCCGACGTTGGACGAGGACGAGCCGGTGCCACCTTGGCCGAAGATGCCACCGCCGCTCCCGCCGCCGCTCGAGCCGCCATTGTCGGGGCCGCACGGCGGGCACGGGTCGGGTATCGCGGGACACGCCGGCGCGTTGATCGACTTGGTCACCTGGTAATAATTCGACAGCTGCGATTGGTCCGCCGACGCTTGCACGAAGAGGTCGTTCGCCAGCGCCGAATGCGCGAGGTCGGCGCGCATGCGCGTGATGCGCACGCTCGTCTGCATGCCGCCGGGGAACATCGCGTCGAAGTCCGCCTGCTCCGCCTGATCCGACGTCTGGCCGGCGTCGTCGGCGCCCGCGTCGCCGCTCGTGTCGACCGGGTAGTTGTCGGAGGACGGCTGCGACATCACCGGGGCCTCGACCTGGTACGGAGAGACGTCGATGGAGCTCTCGATCTGCCACGCCGCAAAGCCGTCGGCGCTCTCTGCGGCCTGCCGCAGCGTCGCGAGGTTGCTCGTCTCCTGCGACCAGTCCCACACGAGAGATGACGGGTCGATGGTGAACTGCTTCATGTTCTGCGGCTCGTAGCGGCCGTCGGCGATGACCCATACGGTGACGCCCACCGTGGCGCCCGTGCCCGCCGCCACCATGCGCAGCGGCAGGGAGAGCCCTGCGCCCGGCGTCGTCACGCGCACGGGGCGCATCGCGGAGACGCCCTGGCCGGGGAGAAGCTTGAGCGCGAGGAAATCGAACCCCTCGGTGACGTACTCGCTGATGACCGGCTGGAACCCGCTCGGGACGACGTAGCCGTTGGCGGCGAGCCACTGGTTCAGCGCCTGGGGATTCGTCGACTGGAGCTGCACCGTGTCGTAGGGGCCGACGGTCTGCTGGCTGATCACGGTGACGCCGCCGGCGCTCCCGCTGCTGCTGCCGCTGCTGCCGCCGCTGCTGCTGCCTTCGCCTGCGCCGAAGGCGCACTGGCAGGACGGACACGTGGGCAGGGGCGGCGCCACGATCGTCGTCGCGGTCGCGTTCTCGATCGCCTGGAAGAGCGCATCGGAGCTCAGGCCCACGGTGACGGGGCCCTTGATGGGGAGCACCCAGCCGAACTGCGACGGGCTGCCGCTGTACTCGATCTCGTCGAAGAGCGTGGTCGCTTGAGGAGTGACGACGAAGATCATCTTCTCGTCCGTGATGACGTCGCCGTTCTGCGTCTCCGCCGGTGGCTGGAAGCACCCGCCGCACGCGTGTGCGGGCCGGGCGATCGCCGCGATCGAGAGGACGCCGAGACCGAGAGCAGTGAGAAGAAGGTGGTGGCGCATGGAAAGAGTCTCCCGGCGTCATGTCAGCAGGTTCCGGGCCCGGTACAAGCGCGCGTAATCATTGGGCGCCCCTGCGAGCCGGCACTGCGTCCGGCGTCATGGCTGGCAAGGAGCGGCACAGCGGGCTGAAGCCACGTCCCGAGTGCGAGCGCGGGCATCTGCGCGGGGTTATCGTTTTCGACGTGAGCTTGTCTTTCTTCCGGGTGGCCGCATGGCTCGCGGTGGGCACCGCCTCGATCGGTTGCTCGAGCTCGCGCAGCGGCAGCTCCGACGGCGGCGCCCCGCCGTGCACTCCTTCGACGTGCGCCGGAACGTGCACCGGGGGGCAATGCTTCGTAACGCTCTCGACCGTGACTGGCTCGGTCTACTCGTGGGACGTCGTTCTCGGCAAGACCACGGTCTATTGGGCGGAGCAGTACGGCAACTCGGGCTCGGGCGGCTCCATCCTGAGCGTTCCCGCCGCTGGCGGCGCCACGGTCACTCTCGCATCGTCCGCCGACGGCCCGTTTGGACTCGCGGTCGACGCGAACCACGTCTTCTGGACGAGCTCCGCGGGCACCGGGGGATCGTCCGACGCTGGATTCATCGCGAGCGTCCCCGTGTCGGGCGGCTCGCAGGCGACGATCGCGTCGGGACTCCCGTACGTCTCGGCGACCGCCACCGACGGCACGAACGTCTACTTCACGGCCTCGTATCCCTGCGGCGGCGTCAGCTGCACGGGCTACGTCCTCTCCGTGCCGGTGGGCGGCGGGACCGTTTCGACGCTCGCTTCACACCCCGGCGCGGGCGCGTGGATCTTCTCCGCCAACGGGCAGCTGTACTGGACGACATCTGACGGGCGCGTGCTGACGGTTCCGACGTCGGGCGGCACGCCCAAGGAGCTCGCCTACGAGGTGACCACCGGAGAGGCCGTGGTCGCCGACCAGGAGGCGGCGTACTGGACCAACAGCTCCGGCGATGTGATGCGACTCCCTCTCGACGGCGGCAAGGCGACGGTGCTTGCCCTCGGCCAGTCGCCGATTGCCGCGCTGGCCGTCGACGAGACGAGCGTCTACTGGATCAACGCGAACGGGAGCTTCAACTCCCCGGGCGCCACGGCCGGCGTGATGAAGGTTCCGATCGGCGGCGGCCCCGTGACGGCGATCCCGAACCCGGACGGCGGCTATTTCGGGGGCCTGGCCGTCGACGATACGAGCCTGTACTTGCTGCTCCAGCAGTTCAACTCGTCGACGTCGGTCGTGAAGGTCACGCCGAAGTGAGCGGCGCTCGTCACTTGGGGGTCTGGCGCATTACGCGAAGGCGGGCGTTGCGCCCCGCGCGCGATCGCTGCAGGCTTCGTCGTGGGAGTCGACCATGCGAGGGACGAAGCGAGCGACGTGGATGTGGCTACTCGGGACGGCGGTGGCGGCCGGCGTCGGCTTCGGCGCGGGAGCGCTGCAGCGCGAGGCGCGCGCGCAGTCGATCGCGACGTCGACCATCTACGTGCCGGCCGGCGGTCTCGTGTTCCGCGCCGCCGACGGGACGCCGATCGCGCGATTGTCGCGTGGGCCTCACGGCGGCAGCTTCGAGCTCTTCGACGATCGCGGTGATGATCGCGCGGCTCCGACGCGGGGCAGCGGTTCGAAGGGGTACGTCCTGGACGACGGCGATCCGTGGAGGGCGCCGGTGACTCCGCGGAACGACAGACCGGGGGCAGGGTTCTAGCGGGCAACCTGCCGAAACGCATCGACGGGCATGCGAGAGGTCGCCCTCGCGTGGCTCGTGCAACGCTGTAGCATCGCGGGATGCCCAACAAGCTCCCGGTCATCGTCGTGCTCTCGGCGTGTGCTCTCGCGGCCTGCTCCAAGGACGAACCCTCCGCGGGCTCCGCGACATCCGGCTCCGCTTCGGCCGCGCCCAGCACGACTCCGTCGGACTCGGCTCCCGCGCCGTCGGCGAGCGCGCCGCCGCCCGCGCCCACGGCGGCTGAACCCCCGCACGACTGCCCGCCCGGCTCGACGGGGCCGGGCTCCTTCACCGCGCCGTGCGACGCGAAGGGCACCGCGCGGATGATGGACAGCAAGTGGACCAAGACGGGCGACAGCGGTCCGTCGTTCGCGGTGACGAACAAGGGCAAGCTCGTCATCCTGTACGGCAAGATCGCGGTGTACTTCTACGACAAGGACAAGAAGCAGCTCGACGTCGTCGACAACAGCGTCGTCCCGGCGAGGACGCGCCACTTCCACACGTGCTCGGGGAGCTTTTTCGGTGGCGTGATGAACCCGGGCGAGCGCGAGGTGCTGACCTTCTCGTGCGTCCCGAAGAGCGTCATTCCCGACGGGACGGTCACCATCGAGTCCGAGATGCCGATGGTCGGCTTCGCCGACGCGAGCGGGAAGAAGGTCGACTTCTACTGGCGCAACAACGACCTCGCTCCCGACGTGCGCCCGAAGGGCGGCATCAAGTGAGAAAACCGCGCGAATGCAGCGCCGCCGGCTTCCGCCGATCCTGCTGCTCGTCGGTGCTGCGCTGCTGCTCCTCAGCGGCATCCATCCGGCCGATCGCTTCACCTGGTGGCTCGAGGTAGCGCCGGCGCTCGTCGCCGCGCCGGTGCTCGTCGCCACCTACCGTCGCTTCGCGTTCACCGACCTCCTCTACGTGCTGATGCTCGTGCACGCCTCCATCCTGATGCTCGGGGGCCACTACACGTACGCCGAGGTGCCGCTCGGCTTCTGGATGGAGAAGGCGTTTCACCTCGCGCGCAACGACTACGACCGGATCGGGCACTTCGCGCAGGGGTTCGTCCCGGCGCTCGTCGTGCGCGAGGTCGTCGTGCGCCGGAAGATCATCCGCGGCGCCGGCTGGACGTTCTTCTTCGCGCTCAGCGTGTGCGGCATGGTGACGGCGCTCTACGAGATCGTCGAGTGGCTCACCGCCGTGAGCGCGGGCGGCGGAGCCACCGCGTTCCTCGGCACGCAGGGCGACCCGTGGGACACACAGGAGGACATGGCCACGTGCTTCGTCGGCGCGCTCGCGGCGCTCGTGCTCCTCGGTCGCGTCCACGACGGGGCGATGCGGAGACTCGAGGGCGCATCGTGAGCACGCCCGAACGACGGCCAGCTTCGCTTCGCGCGGCAAGGATCGTCGCGCTCCTCGCCGTCGGGACGGGCGTCGCGATCGCGTGGCGAGTGGGCGTGCTCGATCGGCTTGCCGAGCCGCGCAGTCTCGCCCGGAGCCTCGTCGAGATGGGGGCGTGGGGCTGGGTGGCGTTCGTCGTCGCCTACACGCTCGTCCAGCCGTTCGGCGTGCCCGGCACGATCTTCGTCGTCGCTGCGCCGCTGATCTGGCCGTGGGAGACCGCCTTCGCGCTGTCGATGATCGGCACGATGGGAGCGAGCGTCGTCGGCTTCTCGTTCGCGCGCTTCATCGCGCGTGACTGGATCGCGGCTCGAATCCCGGCGCGCTTTCGGAGGTACGACGAGGCGCTCGAAAGGAACGCGTTTCGCACCGTCTTTCTCCTGCGCCTCATCTTCTGGATGCCTCAGGTGCTCCACATCTTCTTCGGCGTGTCGAAGGTGCGGTTCTGGACCCACTTCTTGGCATCGTTTCTGGGCTACATCCCGCCGCTCCTCGTCATCAGCTACCTCGGCTCGGAGATCTTCGACGCGTCGGGGCACATGCAGCCGAGGGCCTGGCCGATCATGGCCGGCATGGTCACGGCCTCCGCCCTGCTCGTGCTCGGTGTCCGGCACTGGGAGCGCCGCCGACGGATCGCGAGCACGAGTGGATCGTAGCGCAGTCGCCGCCGACGCCTCCTCCGTTGTTCAGCTTCGTGCAGACCGTCGGCGTCACGCAGCCGGGTTCAGAACTTCACGCCGACCTGCGCGTCGAATGTGAAGCCCGCCTGCTCGTAGTTCGAGTTCGCGAAGAGCAGCATGCCGACGTCGGCCCCGACGAACAGCGTGCCGAGATCGAATAGGCCGGTGACGCCGGGTTGCAGGTACCAGAATGTGATGCCCACCGGAGCGCCGCTGCTGGCCGATGTGTCGCCGAACCCGAGCTGCGGGCGAATGGTGAGGCGATCGATGGGCTGGATGCCGTACCCGAGCTCGGCGCCGTAGAGGAACGTCGAGAAAGACCGACTCGTCGCTCCCTGAGGACCCACGGACAGACTGCCGTTTCCGGCCGGATAAGCCATGAAGCTGCCGCCGATGTACGGTCCGGCCTTGAAGGCCAGACCGATGCGTCCGCCCACACCGAAGCCCAGAGGGTTGCCGCCGAACACCGTCGACGGCGACAGAGGACTCGTCGCGTAGCCCACCTTGGCCCCGATCTCGATGTCGAGAGTCTCCAGCGCCCGTGCCGTGCTGCTCATGGCGACGATGACGACGGTCGAAGCCAGCCCCGCGAAGACATGACGAGTGCGAATCATTCGTCAACAGTAGACGACGACATCGATTGACCCACAATCCTGAGATTCGCGATTCGCGGGTACTCCGACGCGCTCCTCAGGCAGCCGCCTTGAGCACCACCTTGGTCCAGCCGTCGTCGCGCGCGTCGAAGTGCGCGTAGGCGTCGGGCCCCTGATCGAGCGGGACGCGATGCGACACGATGAACGAGGGCTGCGCCCTGCCCGCGTGGATGAGATCGCGCAGCTCGCGGTTGTACGCCTTCACGTTGGCCTGGCCCGACCCGAGCCGCAGGCCCTTCGTGAAGAAGGCTCCGAAGTCGAACGCGAGGCGTCCCTTCTTCATCAGGGCGTCCGGGCTCTTGGGGTCCTCCGGGACGAAGACGCCGACGACCCCGATGATGCCCGTCGCGCGCACGGAGGCGACGAGCCGGTTCATGGTGGCGTTCGGTCGCTCGTGCCCCTCGGGATCGTGCGCCTGCCAGCCGACGCACTCGCACCCTTTGTCGGCGCCGAGCCCCTTCGTGAGCTCCTTCACCCGTTGGACCGGATCGACCCGGGAGTCGTCGATCGCCACCGCGCCGATCTTCTCTGCGAGGCTCAGCCGGTCGGGGTGGCGGTCGACGACCATGACGAGGCGCGCCCCCTGGATGATCGCCGAGTAGGCCGCCATGAGCCCGACCGGGCCCGATCCGTAGATCACCACGGACTCGCCCGGCCGCAGCTCGGCCAGTCGCGTGGCGTGCCAGCCGGTCGGGAAGATGTCGGCGAGCATGACGTAGTCGTCCTCTTTCTCGACGGCGTCCTCGGGCAGGCGCAGGCAGTTGAAGTCGGCGAACGGAACGCGCAGGTACTCGGCCTGCCCTCCGTCGTAGGGCCCCATCTCGGCGTAGCCGTACGCCGCGCCCGCGTTGCCCGGATTCGTCGTGAGGCAGAAGGCGGTCTGCTGCTTCTCGCAGTTGCGGCAGAACCCGCACGCGATGTTGAAGGGCAGACAGACGCGGTCTCCCGCCTTCACGCGCACGACCGCTTCGCCCACTGCGACGACCTCGCCCAGGTTCTCGTGTCCGAGCACCTTGCCCTTCTCGACGGTCGTCCGTCCCTCGTACATGTGGAGGTCCGAGCCGCAGATGTTGGTGCTCGTGATGCGAATCAGCGCATCCGTGGGCCGCTCGATCTTCGCATCAGGCACGTTGCGGATCTCGACCTTCCGCGGCCCGCGATACACGAGAGCTTTCATGGTGGCACTCGCCTCCAGCGGGCGATGAGTGCACACGTCACGCCACGAGAGGGCCTAGCCCGACGGCGTGCTGCCACCCTGGAGAAACGGAATCATCACGTAGTCCTCCGCCGTCTTCTTCGGCCCGTGCGCGCCGGTGAGGGCGCGGTAGAGCGCCTTCACGCGGCGCTTCTTGTAGCTCGTGTAAAGCGACTGGGCGGCGCTCGCCTCCGGTCTCCACGAGCCGCGCTGATTGCTGAGGAGCACGCGCGCCTCCTCGATCGTCACGCACGCCTTGCCCTCCGCCGCGAGATGGTCGCGGAGCTTGCGGATGTCCTCGAACGAGAGGCCGAAGAGGAACTCCTCGAAGGCGAAGACCTGCTCTTCGGCGACACCGTCGCTCGTGAAGTAGTCGAGGAAGCGCGAGTCGTTCGTCTCGCGCACGAGCTGGAAGATCTCCTGGGTGCCCAGCATCGTGCCGAGCACGGGGAGCAACTTCGTCCGAGCCTGCCAGACCGACTCGAGGAGCGGCGCGAAGTCGTCGACCTCGACCATGAGCCGCTGGTCCCAGATGCGGAAGAGGAATCGCGCCGCGCCGGCCTTGGCGTCGCGCGGCGTATCCGGGCTGGTGACGATGGAGACGAAGAGCTCCTCGGCGAGCTTCGAGTAGATCGACTGCCCGACCTCGAGCTCGATCCGCTGGCTCAGCTCCGCCGGCGACTCGAGCGATTGGAGCGCGTAACCGAGGCCCTTCAGGAAGTTGATCTTGGCGATGAGGTACGTCTGACCGAGGAGGGCCTTCGTCGGCAGGTGCAGATCGATGTCGTACTCGGGCACGCGGCACAGGAGATCGATCAGGCTCTCGTCGGCGGAGCCCTTGCCGCCCCGGGCACGCCAGGAGGAGGCGAGCGAAGCGCTGTCGGTGAGGAGCTCCGCGAGGCCGTGGAGCCGCGCGAGGTTCGCCGCCAGTAGCCCGGCCTGCTCCGTGTTCGCCGCGTCCACCAGGGCCAGCGCCCGCTCGACGAGGGCGCGCTCGGTGGGGTCGAAGAAGAACCACTCGGAGCTCGGCGGCCGGGTCATCCCCGAGTAGCGTACCGCCGAAGCGAGCGCTGCTAAGATCCATATGTGAGGGGCCTCTGGGTCTTCGCTGCGGTGGTGGTGCTGCCGGTGGCTTGCGGCAACGGCAGCGGTGGCGGCGGCGGCGCAGGCGGCGACGGAGGCAGCGGGAGCAGCGACGGCGGCATGGCGCCCCCTCCCCCGCCGACGTGCATGCCGCCGGCGATGCCCGTCGACACCAGCAAGCCCACCACGGTGGTCGGCAGTGGAACGGCCGCGAGCTGCACCGAGGCAGCCCTCGACGCGGCCGTGGCCAAGGGCGGCGTCGTCACCTTCGACTGCGGCTCCGCCCCGGCGACGATCACGGTGACCAAGGAGGTGCCCGTCGCGACGGACACGACGATCGACGGAGGGCATCTCGTCACCCTGAGCGGCGGCAAGAAGTCGCGCATCCTGCACATCACGAGCGCCTGGAACGTGGCCACGCCGCTCCTCACCGTGCAGAACCTCGCCTTCACCGACGGCTTCACCACCGACGTACCCAACACGACGTCCACGAAGCAGGGCGGCGCCGCCATCTTCGAGGACGGCGGCTCGCTGACGGTCATCGACTGCACCTTCACGAACAACCAGTGCGCCACCTCCGGGCAGGACGTCTCCGGCGGCGCCATCAACGGTCAGGGCGTCGGGACGCTCATCGTCACGGGCAGCACGTTCACCGGCAACGTCGGCTCCAACGGCGGCGCCATCGGGACGCAGGACGAGAACGTGATGGTCGTGAACAGCACGTTCGTCCAGAACAGCGCGACGGGCACGGGCGGCAACCCGGGCAAGGGCGGCGACGGCGGCGCCATGTCTTACGACGGCGCGATGGTCTCGTGGGCCATGTGCGGCGACACGTTCTCGAAGAACAAGGGCACGGCGTCGGGCGGCGCCATCTTCCGCGTCGCGTACAACGACGAGAACGTGGTGATCGACCGCTGCGTCTTCGACGGAAACTCGGTCGATCCCATGACGGGCAACGCGGGCGGCCTCTACCTCGAGTACGCGACCATCACGATGTCCGGCACGACCATCTCGAACAACAGCGCGCACTTCGGGGGCGGCATCTGGTTCGGGCACAACGCGATCGCCGAGGTGACGAACGACACCATCGCCGGCAACACGGCGACCATGGGCGGCGGCGTGTGGTTCGCAGGCGGGATCACCGGCAGGCTGCTCAACGTGACCGTCGCGAACAACGCCGGCAACGGCATGGCCGGAGGCGACACGGGGGTCACCCTGCAGAACGTGCTCGTCGCCGGCAACACGGCGGGCTCGCTCGAGGGCGAGGTCAGCTGCGATCACACGCACACCGGCGGCGGCGCGAACATGGAGTACCCGGGCGACCCGAGCTCCCCTTGCACCAGCGCGGTCCTCGTGGCCGACCCGATGCTCGGGCCCCTCCTCAACAACGGCGGCCCGACGGACACGATGGCGCCCGCGAGCGGCAGCGCCGCCATCGGCAAGGGCACCGGTTGTCCCCCGACCGACCAGCGCGGGCAGCCGCGCAAGAACGCCAGTGCGTGCACGCTAGGCGCGTACGAGGCGCCCTGAGTGAGCGTCGTTGGACGTGCGTCACTCGTTCGGGTGACGTCGGCCACTGAATCGGGGGCGACGGGCCGCGTCATTCGGGACATGCTCGCCCGAACCTCCTTCGTCTTCCTCTTCCTCTCCATGGCCGCCTGCTCGTCCGCCTCGACGTCCTCGTCTGGCAGCGGGCAGCAGACCGGCGTTGGCGGCGCCGCCTTCAGCAAGTACTGCACCGGCACGCTGCTGCACGACATGCCCATGATGAGCGTCGCGGCCGGCGATGCCTGGGCGAGCAGCGGCACCCAGTCGCCTTCGGGCACGGACTTCCTGCTCTCGGACGAGTTCCAGCAGTGGCAGGGCTACGTCATCCAGGACGACGGCACGCCGGCGAAGGTCTCGGCGACCAACGGCCTCGTGCAGGGCACCGACTTCTCGAGCTCGTGCGCCCCCAAGACGATTCCGGACCAGTTCACGACGAACCTGGTGCTCCTGAGCGACACGAAGCTGTATCCCAAGTTCGACCTGTCCGGCACCGCGTGCACGTTGCCCGCGGGCACGGTCCTGACGAACTACGAGATCGAAGGCGGCACCCCCGTGACCGTCTCGGCGGCCGAGGTCACCGCCAAGTGCGGCACCACGACGATGTACACGATGACCTTCGCGACGGGCCAGCTGCTGAACAAGTAGGCGGCGCGGAGGCTCAATCGCGCGCGGGGTCGATCACGAGCACCGCCGCGTCGCTGCGGATGGATGCGACGGGCTCGCTCACGCGGACCGCGTACGTCCCCGGCGTCATCGGGACCTCGGTCAACTTCCACGGCGCGGGAGTGCCCGAGTCGCCCGGGTCGAGGTGCTCGGCTCGCGCCGTGCTGGCACGGACGGCGACGAGCGCGTGTCCGGTCGCCGCTGCCGGTGCATCGCGTTCCGGTGCTCGCCTGGGGCGCGCTCGATGCGGCGGGCGCCGCTTGCTGCGGCTGCTGCGTCCCTGCGGTGTCGCTCCGGCGCGAGCAGCCCGTGGATACCGCGAGGAGCAGGATGCCAGCGAGCGAGCCTGTGCGCATCGTGCCGAGGATAGTCTGGACGTGATGAACCGCGGGCAGAGAACGCTCTTCGTCGTCGCGATGCTCGCGTCGCTGGTGGGCGCGACCGGGTGCGGCCACGGCGGCGGGGCGGCGAGCAGCCCGACCGACGCATCGACCGGAGCGACCGGAGACTCGGCGAGCCGCGAGATGGACGCTCCGTGTGCTGTCTACGATGCGAGTGGGCTGGATCCCAACGCCGTGCAGGCCGGGGCGGCTCTCGTCGTCGCGCTGAAGTGCCGGCATTGCCACAACGACGATCTGTCCGGCAACCCGGCCGGCGTGCAAACGGAAGCGGGACTCGGATATCCCCCGAACATCACGCCGGACCCCACGACGGGCATCGGCTGCTGGACCGACGAGCAGATCGCGCGCGCGTTCCTCGACAGGGTCGACGACCAGGGGCGCACGCTCTGCCCGCAGATGCCACGGTTCGCCGAGGCCGGCGTGGACGCGACGGGCGCCGCCGAGATCGTCGACTACCTGCGCAGCGTCCCCGTGCGTGTCGGCACGGTGCCGGATACCACGTGCGCGCTCGACGGTGGGTTGGACTGAAGCGGGGATCCACGGGGACCGATTCTGCTTGACGCGATCCTGCGCGGCGCGGGCCTCGGTCGTGCGGACGACCCGCGGGATGGCCCCATGGCGCTCAGGTTGCGGCGGTCTCGCGTTTCGGCGAGCGGCAGATGATCGAACGCGTTTCTGTCGCGCTCGTCCGTCCACGTGGGCGAGGTGCGGAACCTGCGGGTCCGCTGCCGCGCGCACAATCTACTCTATGCCGAGCAGACCTTCGGCAAGGAATACATCGTGGGCCCGTGGAGGTTTTGCCGGTCCGCGCGTATCACGTGGCATGGTCTACCGCCTCGCCACCCCCTGCTGCTTCGTCCTCGCGGCGGGCGCGATCCTCGTCGCCGCGTGCGCCCCTTCCGCGAACGTCGCCTCGAACAAGCTCATGACCGGCACCTTCGCCGGCCAGAACAAGTGCAATCCGAAGAACCACGACCGCCCCTTCATCATCGAGTGGGACGCGACGGACATGTCGAGCTTCCAGGCTCACGCGGACAACGACATCGTCTTCGTGAGGTACGTCGGCTGCGATCTCCAGGTGCTCGACGGCTGCCGCGACGACTCGGTGCACGGCGCCTTCGGGTCGTACAAACCGGTGCAGTGGACGAGCGGATCGGTCGAGGCGATCAACATCGCGACCGAGGGGGACCTCTACGCGAAGCTCCCGCTCGGCGCCGCGACGCTCGGCGGGCGCGTCGAGAGCGGCGACACGCTCCACATGGAGTACTACGTCAGCGGGACGAGAACCGCGACGCGCGACGCCGTGTACCGGGGCGAGCTCGCCAAGAACCCTTCGTGCGCGGACGCGACGCACTTCGTCTACGGCTACAACCTCGGCGCGTTCGCGCTGGGATCGACCTCGAAGCTCAAGGGCGAGGTCAACGGTTCGTACTTCGGGTTCGGCGCCGGGGGCTCGCACGCATCGACGTCGGAGGCCGAGAAGAAAGGGGGCGTGCTCTCGTCCTGCTCGACGGACTCGGCGAAGGAGTCCGACGACTGCAAGGTCCCCATCCGCCTCACGCTGCGCGAGATCGGCAACGGCGACAGCCCCGGCGCGCAGGCCGCGCGCGCGCCCGAGACCGACGCGGCGAAGAACCTCGCGGGAAAGCTCCAGGCGCAGGGGGACGCCGAGCGCGGCGCGGGAGAACATCTCGCGTCGGCGGCGACCAAGCTCCGCGCGCGTGACGGCACCGGTTGCCTGGCGGACCTCGACGCGCACGACCAGCTCGATCCGCGCCCGAGCGGCCTGTCGACGAACGCGGCCTCGGGCGACACCGCCGTCGTGCGCGCGAAATGCGTGATGCTCGCCGGACAGTGCGCGACCGGGAAGGACCTCTGGCGCCGCGCGAAGCAGGCGACGAGCAACGCAAGCGGCGGCGACGTCGATCAGGACGCGGAGTTCGTCGGCGCCGTGTATTGCCAGGGCGCCTCCCTCACGCCGCGAGAGCAGTACGTCGGCGCGTGGGTGGAGCTCACCGGCACCGGCGGCAACGAGCCCGGCTACAAGCAACCCGACTCCGCCGCGTGCGCGCGCGACGTCGCGACGCTGCTGAAGCTCCGCGGCACCGTCACTCCTCACCCGGGAGATCGGCTCGTCTTCGACCGCGAGCAGACGGTCACCGCGCTCCTCTATCCCGGGCCGCAGTGCTTCCTCGCCGCGGGCGACTGCGCAGGCGCGGTGAAGGCCTACGGCGACATCCGTCGCGCGCAGGGGTACACGGGCAACGACGCCGGGATCAAGGCAGAGCTCTTCGGCGACATGGCCCAGTACACGCACCGCGAGTTCGCGCAGTGCAAGGGAAAGGTCCCGTGAGGTGAGGATCGCTTTCGGTCATGCCGAGAGCAGGACTGCCTTGCCCGGCTGGCCGCCCCGCCGCTTGGCCTCGAACGCAGCGCGCCCGTCCCTGAGCGGCCATGACGCACCGACCACGGGATGGAGCTCGCCCGCGGCGATTCGCTCTCCGAGCTCCAGCAGCTGAAGACGGCTCGGCTCGACGACGAAGAACGAGCCTCGCCTGCCGGCCGGCACCGGCGGGCGCTCCTCCACCACCGAGACCACCGCGCCGCCCGGCTTGAGCGCCGCGCAGGATCGCCGCAGCGTCTCGCCTCCGACCAGGTCGAAGATCAGATCGACGTCCCCGAGCGGCGCGCGATCGACGTCGACGTACACCTCGGCCCCCAGCCCGCGCAGGAGATCGCACGCCCAGGGTCGAGCCACAGCGACCACCCGCGCCCCGGCTGCTCGGGCCAGCTGGACTGCGAAGGTGCCCACGCCGCCGCCGGCTCCCAGCACCGCCACCGTCTGGCCCGACGACAGGTGGCCGAGGTCGAAGAGGCCCTGCTGGGAGGTGAGCGCCACCATCGGGACGGCGGCGGCGGTGCGGTGGTCCAGCCGATCGGGCTTGCGGGCCAGGTTCCGGCCCTCCACCGCCACATACTCGGCGGCCGTGCCGTCGCGGTACCAGTCCGTCAGACCGTAGACGGCGTCGCCCACCGCGACTCCGGTGGTGCCGTAGCCGAGCGCGGTGACGACGCCCGACACCTCGTGGCCGGGGATCACCGGCCGCCGATCGCGCCCCGCGCGGTCGACCCAGGTCGACGGCCACTCGAGCTCCGTGGGGGTGAAGCTGGCGGCGTGGACGCGCACCAGCACGTCGCCGATGCCTGGGACGGGGACCGGCCCTTCTTCCTCGACGAGGTGTT
>DASVWO010000553.1:0-6563 GCA_036393165.1 Polyangiaceae bacterium
CAGCTTGCGGACGAACTCGTTCTTGCACGCGAAGAACGCCGCGTGCGGCCCGCCGTACCCGAGCGGGACGCCGAACCGCTGCGCGCTGCCGACCGCGATGTCCGCCCCGAGCTCGCCGGGCGGCACGAGCAGCGCGAGGGCCAGGAGATCGCACGCCATGGCGACCATCGCCCCGGCCGCGTGCGCGCGCTCCACGAAGGCACGCCAGTCGTCGACGCGCCCGTCGGTCGCCGGGTACTGCACGATGGCGCCGAAGACGCGCTTGCTCGCGAAGTCGAATCGCTGGGCGTCGGCGACGACCACCTCGATCGCATGGGCCGCGGCGCGCGTGCGCACGACGTCGATCGTCTGCGGGTGGCACTGGTCGCTCACCTGGAGCGCGCGACGGTCGTCCGCGCCCTTGAACGACTCCATCATGTGCATCGCCTCGGCGGCCGCCGTCGCCTCGTCCAGCAGCGACGCGTTGGCCACCTCGAGCGCCGTGAGGTCGCTCACCATCGTCTGGAAGTTGAGCAGTGCTTCGAGGCGGCCCTGCGACACCTCGGCCTGATACGGCGTGTACTGCGTGTACCAGGCGGGGTTCTCGATCACGTTGCGCAGGATGACCGGCGGCGTGATGCAGTCGTGGTACCCCATGCCGAGAAAGCTCCGCCACACCTCGTTCTTCTGGGAGATCGAGTGCGCGAGCTCGAGGAGCTCGTGCTCGCTGCGCGCGGGCGGGAGCGCGAGCGGGCGACGCAGCCGGATGCCCGCCGGAATCGTCTGATCGATCAGCTCGTCCAGCGTCTTGCACTGGACGATGCCGAGCATCTCCTCCACTTCCTCGTCGCTGGGGCCGATGTGACGCAGTGCGAAGCGGTCGGGGTGCGAAAGAGATACGGGCATGGTGGGGGAGTGGCCGAGGGATTTAGTGCGGTAGAGCGCGGTTGACCAGCGATCCGCCAGGGGCGGCACGATCGGTGCGATGCGCGAACCCCATGGATCTACGCCGTCTTTTCGTCGGGGTCCTCCTCGCTGGCGCCGTCGCATGTGCGTCCCAGCGACCCGCCCCTGACACGGCTCAGGTCCCGCCGACGAATGCCGAGCAGCTCCAGCGCGCCTTGGACCGCCTGAAGCAACCGTCCACGCAGGCGGTGCAGTCCACGGAGCGGGCCCGGTCGGTGCTCGATGCGCTGCAGGGTGAACCCGAAATGCAGGGCGACGGGGGCGTGACCGGCGAGTGAGGCAGCGGCGGCGCGAGGGTGAATATTTCGCGTCTCATTGTGAACTATCCGTATTGGGCTTGATTCCGGCCCCGGCTGGCGCGATGACAGCAGCGCCATGCGAACACCCCTCGTCCTCCTCGCTCTTTCCTCGGTTCTCGTCCTTGCCCCCGCGGCGTGCGGCAGCAGCAGCAGCAACACCGGCGGACAAACCGGTGACGACGGCGGCTCCGGCTCCGGCGGGAGCAGCGGCGGTTCCGGCGGGAGCAGCGGTGGGAGCGGGTCGAGCAGCGGCGCGTCGAGCAGCAGCGGCGGCTCGGGGGGCAGCAGTGGCACCGGCAGCTCCAGCGGCTCCAGCGGCTCGGGGAGCAGCAGCGGCACCGGCAGCAGCAGCGGCACCGGCAGCTCCAGCGGGAGCGGCAGCTCCAGCGGCGGGATGGGCAGCAATCACATCAAGCACATCTTCCTCATCCTGATGGAGAACAACAACTGGTCCTCCATCAAGGGGAGCAGCTCGGCGCCGTACATCAACGGCCTCCTCACGAACGCGCAGGCGTCGTGGTGCACGAACTACTACGACAACCCGGACGCGAATCATCCGAGCGAGCCGAACTACATCTGGCTCGAGGCGGCGACGGACACGTTCACCGACGACAACGACACGTGGTCCTGCGACTGCGATCCGAGCAAGAGCAACAGCACGGCGTCCACGCAGCACCTCGCGACGCTGCTCTCGATGAACGGCAAGACGTGGCACGAGTACGCGGAGGGCGTCACCGCGGGCACCTGCCCCGTGTCGTCGAGCGGCTTCTACGCGGCCAAGCACGTCCCGTTCGTCTTCTTCCAGGACATCTCGGGCAATCCTCCGAGCTCGACGTCGCAGACGTGCATCGCGAACGTCTTCCCGTACACGCAGCTCGCCACCGATCTGGGGAGCGGCAACGTCGCCGACTACAACTTCATCACGCCGAACCTCTGCGACGACATGCACGGCGCGCTCGGATGCGGCGCCAACAACATCCAGAACGGCGACACGTGGCTCTCCACGGAGGTGCCGAAGATCATGGCGTCGAACGCCTACAAGGACGGCGGCGCGATCTTCATCACCTGGGACGAGAGCGAGGGCGGGGAGAATCCCATCGGCATGATCGTCCTCTCGCCGCTCGCCAAGGGCAACGGCTACCAGAGCACGATCAAGTACTACCACTCGTCGATGGTGCGCACGGTGCAGGAGGTCTTCCTCCCGGGTGTGCCGCTGCTCAACGATGCAGCGAACCAGCCGCCGCTGTCGGATCTGTTCCAGGCCGGAATGTATCCGTGACGAGCGGCGACGCCGTGGAGGCGTAAGCACGCCTCCACGGTCCGCGCTTCCATCGCATCGAGAAGAGCGCCGCCGAGAGCGTCGTCTCCAGGACGAAGCCGCACCAGCCGCCCACCGTTCCCCATCCGGCCCAGCGGCCGAGGACGAGGGCGGCGGAGGGGATGCACGTCCACACGATGCCGATGCCGAGCGCCATGGGCACACGCACGTCCTTCGCTCCGCGGAGCGCGCCGCGGAGCACCAGGTTGGCCGCGTCGAGCACCTGGAAGCCCGCCGCGATCCACAGGAGGTTCCTGGCCACGTGCGCGACCGTCTCGTCGCTCGTGAAGGCGCGCGCGATGAGGCCGCCGCCGACGGCGAACACCACGCCGCAGGCGCTCATGAAGCCCGTCGCGAGCAGCAACGCTGCGCGCGTCGCGCGGTCGGCCTGGGCGACCGAGCGCCGACCGAGCGCCTGTCCCACGAGCACGCTCGCCGCTTCGCCGAACGCCATCCCGGGGAGGAACGACGTGCGGATCACGGCCAGGGCGATCTGGTGCGCGGCGATCTGCTCGGCGCCCAGCGTGCCCAGGATGGTCGTGAAGGTGGCGAACGCCAGGGTCTCGCTGGCGAACTGCATCGCCGTGGGCAGACCCAGCGACAGCACCTCGCGCGTCGCGTTCCGGAGGGGAAGCTCGGCGCGGGCGCGCTCGTAACCCCCGCGGCGGCGCACGTCGCGCAGCAGGAGAGCGAGCAGCACGAACGCTTCGAGCCACTCGGTGGTGGCCGTCGCGTACGCGCTGCCGCGCACGCCGAGCGCAGGCAGCCCCAGGTGACCGTAGATGAGCGACCAGCCGAGCAGCCCGTTGAACACGTTGCCGCTCAGGCCGACCACCATCGGCGTGCGCGAGTCGCCCTCGGCCTGCCGGTGGTGCGTCAGCGCGCACACGACCGCCGTGCCGGGCGCGCCGAAGGTGAACGCCGCGAGGAACGCGCGCGCGGGCCCGACGAGGCTCGCGTCGATGCCGAGCCACGTGAAGAGAGGCCCCACGTCGCGGGTGCACGCCGCGAACACGATGCCCGCGAAGAGGCCGAGCCCGATGGAGGCCTGCGCGTAGCGCACGGACTGGTACGCGCGCCCCTCTCCCACGGCGTGGGCGACGCACACCTTCATCCCGCGCATCAGTCCGAAGACGATCGTGTAGAGGAGGAACACGATCATCATGGCGACGGCGACGCCGCCGAGCGCCTTCGGTCCCAGGCCTCCCACGAGCTTGGTGTCCACGAGGCCGAGCAGCGTCTCGCCCGCCATCGCCGCGGCGATGGGCCAGGCGAGGCTCGCCACCTCGCGCAACGTCTTGCGTCGCCCTCCCGCGCGGCGCACGGCCGTGCGCAACGCGTGGGCGACGCGTCGTTTCAATCGTCTCTGCCGGGTCATGACGTGCTCCTGTTCCGGGAATCCCCGCCTCCGCTGCCCTGCTTGCCGGGCGACGGGGGGACTCCCTTCGGGAGAACGTCGAACCGGCGGTTACATCGTCGAAACCTCGACCATCGCGATCGGCGTGTAGCCGTCGCAAGCGTCCCACGGACGCTGGAAGTCGAGGTTGACGAGGACCGCCTTCATCGCGCTCACAATCTGATGCGAAAGCGGCGGCGTGTCAAACGCAGTGTCCGTCGTTTCAGAACTTCGCCCCCAGCGTGATGAGCAGGCCCTGCCCGGTCGTCGGTGATGGGCCGATCCCTACTCTCGGGTCGAACGCCTCCACCCGTTCGAGGTAGCTCGCCGCGCGCGCGTTGTTGACGGTGTCGAACAAGAAGAGAGGCAGCGCGAGCGAGCCGACGCCGACTCCGGCGCCGGTCCACGCGTCGCGCTTGGCGGCGATGCCGTACGCTGCCATGCCGACGCCTGCGAGCGTCAGTCCGATCTCGGTGGTGCGGTAGATCACGAACCGTCGCGTCGTGCCGGTGATGTGGTCGATCTCCTCTGCGCGGAACGCCGACGGGTCGCGCGCGAGCACGCTCTCGTAGTGACGGATCTCGGCGTCGACCTGCAGCGCATACACCGCGCCGGCGATCGCCTCGAGCCCGCCGAAGCCGATCCACGCCCAGCCGAGACCGCGCGAGAAGTCCTCGTCGCGCGTCGCCAGGTAGGCGCCCACGCCCGCCGCGGCGGCGCCCATTCCGCCGAGCACGTACGCGGAGATCTGTTCGCCGTGGTAGTAGCCGCGCAGATCGACGTCGATGGCGGGGGCGGGCATCGAGCGTTCCGATGACGCGCGCGCGGGCGCCGTTTCGTCAGTGCAGCTTCGAGAAGTCGATCGTGCCGAGCCAGATGCTCGTCGGCGCGAACATGCCCGTCACCCAGGGCTGATCGATGGAAAGATCGCCCGCATACCAGCTCGTGACGGCGTGCGAGGGATCGATCATCGCGACGCCAGCGTATGACGTGTCCCCGGCGCTCGGCAGCTGCCCCCACTCCTTGATCGTGAGCGGCCCGCCCTCGAGCGTCCCGCCGATCTCGAAGAGGCTCGTTCGCTTCTTGCCCGTGCCGACGAGGTGCTTGCGCGCGATGACGAAGAGCCGGCCCTGCCAGAAGAAGGACACGGGGCCATCGAGCCGCTCGGTGTCGAACTCCTCCGGGCAGGAGAAGCTCGAGTACGGCGGGTCGCTCCAGCAGATCTTCGTGCGCAGCGGTTCCACGTCGCCGAGCAGCTCGTTGTCGTCGCCATCCATGCGAACGAGGGCGAGCAGCTTGCCGCTCGGCATGAAGGTGAGCTCGGTCTCGAGGGGCGTATCGGCGGCCACGGCCCAGATCTGCGGGCCTGCCGTCCACGTGAGGCCGTCCGTCGAGTGGTAGAGCACCACCTGCGTGTCGCCGTCGGCGTACGCGGCGCTGTAATAGACGCCCGCGCTCTCCTTCACGCGCCAGAACGCCCACCCGTGCGGCGCGACCACGGTGTCGCTGGTCCAGTTCACGCCGTCGGCCGAGGTCTTCACGACGCTCACGGTGTCGGTGCCGAGGTCGCGCGCCTGCATCACGTTGGGCAGCCGCTCGAGCGCCTTCATGTACAGCTTGCCGCCGACGATGAAGAACGCCGGGTCGCGGATGTCGCGGTCGGTCGGCGCGGGGATGAGGGCCTTCTGCGGGAACGTCTTGCCGCCGTCGGTCGACTCGTAGACGTGAAGCGCGCTGTTCGGGCCGAGCTGCTGGCTGATCGCCGTCCGGTGCACCAGCCAGATGCCGCCGTTCCACGCGATCATGTCGGTGTTCTCGTTGTGGCGGCAGTAGTTGGTGGCCACACGACAATCGGCACCGACGACCCCGTCGTGCGCCGGCCCGTTCACGAAGATGGCCGCCTGCGGCATGAAGGAGGGCAGGGGAGGCGGGGGCTCGGCATCCCCGCTGCCGGCCCCGCCGCCGCTCGACGACGAGCAGGCCGCCGCCAGCAAGCAAACGACCCAACGTGCGCCCCTCCTCACGGCCACGTCTTCCAGTCTACACTCCAGCTCATGGGGACGCCGTGGGACCGCGCCGCAGAGGGCTACCTCGAGGAATGGGTGCCTCGGTTCGTTCCGTACCACCTCGATCTCGTGCGCGAGATGGCGCTCAAGCCCGGCGATCGCGTCCTCGTCACCAGCGCCGGTCCGGGCGCCGAGGTGCTCGCCGTCGCCCGCGCCGTGGGCGATCACGGGTTCGTCCGCGCCACGGACAAGAGCGAGGAGATGGTGCGCATCTGCCGTGACCAGATGGCGCGCGCCAAGCTCGAAGTGCGCGTCGAGTGCGCCGAGTGCGACGCGAGTGACGCCGCCGGCGGGCCCTGGGACGCCGTCCTGTGCGCCTTCGGCCTCTGGCAGCTTCCTCAGAGGGAGGAGGCGCTGCAGGCCTGGGCCAAGTCGCTCTCGCCCCGCGGCAAGGTCGGGATCATCACCTGGGGCCCGGGCGACCCGAGCGAGCCCTTCGAGCTCCTGGCGGCGTGTCTGCGCGAGGTCGAGACGTCGTACGACGTTCCTCGCCCGCACGTCCACGCCGCGCGCGAGGCGATGCACGCGATGTTCCTCGA
>DASVWO010000554.1:0-12478 GCA_036393165.1 Polyangiaceae bacterium
CCTTGTCCTTCGCGACCATCTCGATCGCCTGAAGGAGGGTGAGGTCTCCGGGGGAAGTCTGCTGCTGCTGTTGGATGGCCATGTGCATTCCTCAGTGCTTCTTCCTCGCGCCGCCCTTCGGCTGCGCGGCGAACTCGAACAAGAGACGAGCCTTGTCGATGGAGGCGAGCGGCACCTCGTGCGTGCGGCTGCCCTCGGTGACGCGGACCTTGCCGCCGGTGACGCCGGCGAGAGTGCCCACGAAGACGCGCTGACCGGCGATCGCCTCGCGCGTCTTGATCTTCGCTTTCTGCCCGGCGAACCGCGTGAAGTCGCGCTCGCCGTGGAGCGCCCGCTCGACTCCCGGGCTGCTCACCTCGAGGTGGTAGGCGTGTGCGATGAGGTCGGCGACGTCGAGCGCGGTGCTCAGGTCGCGCGACACGTCGGCGCAGAGCTCGAGGTCGACCGCGGCGTCGCGCGTCGACAGGTTCTGCTCGGCAGACCCCGCCTTCTCGACGAAGACCCGCAGGACCCAGCCGTGCTGCTCGGGCTTGAGCTCGACGTCGACGAGCTCGGCCCCGTGCGCGCGCACGACGGGCTCGACCACGCGCAGGAGCGCGTCGCGGTCCACGCCGTGGACTGAGCTGGAGCTGGGTGCTGTCGGGCTTGTCATGAGCATCGGGCAAAAAAAAACGCGGGCCCCGGTTCGGGGTCCCGCGGTTTTTCACAACCACCAAACTGGGCGGCGAACACTTAGCCCGGGAAGGGGGCCCTTTCAAGCCCCCTCCCGTCTTTTCGCGCTTTTTCCCGTGTGATCAGAAGCCCGGAAGAGGCTTGGGCTTGGTCGGAGCCGTCGTCGGCGCGGGGGCGGCGCCTTCTTTCTCGAGGATGATGAACTGGACGCGGCGGTTTCTGGCCCGGTTGCCCGCGGTGACGTTCGGCACCAGCGGCTTCTCCTGACCATAGCCGCGCGAGACGAGCCTGTCCGCCGCCACGCCGTGCTGCACCAGCCACGCGCGCACCGCATCGGCCCGCTGCTCGCTCAGCACCTTGTTGTGCTCCGGCGTTCCGCTGTTGTCCGTGTGGCCCTGGACCTCGACACGCTTGATCTGCGGGTTGCGGATCATCGTGTCGGCGATCTCGGTGAGCAGCCCGAACGATTCGGGGAGGATGACCGCGCTGTCGAGCGCGAACTGGATCTGCTGCTTGATCTGGATCTCGTTGGCCGCGATCGTCACCAGCGGGTGCTTGGGGACCGGACGGAGCATCAGGTCCACGTTGTCCTCCTGGCGCGCCTTCACGTCCGTCGGCGTCACGAGGGCGAGGTACCCGTCGGCCTGCACGCTGAGCTGCGCGGCGCCGGGGGTGACGCCGTCGAACTTGTAGCCGCCCGACGGGTCCGTCGAGATGCGCAGCACCTTGCCGCCCGAGTCCTTCAGCTCCACCTGCACGCCGGCGATGGGCTGGCTGGTGTCTGCGTCGCGCACGTGACCGTCGACCGTGCCCACGCGCGGCAGCGCCTCCAGCGGACAGTCGACCGACACCGACTGCTGGTCCTTCGGCACGTTGATGTCGCAGCTTCCCGGCTTGTAGCCGTCGGCCTTGATGTCGACGCTGTAGGTGCCCGTCGGCAGATCGTCGCCGAACTTGCCGTCCTGGCCCGTCGCCAGCGGCGCGAGCTCGGGGTGATCGCGGTACGTGACGATGGCGCCCACCACGGGGTCGGTCTTGTCCTTCTCGTGGACGAAGCCGACGACGTGGCCACGCGGCGCCGCGCGCTCGACGGGCTTCTCGACCACCTTGGTCTGAATGACCGGCG
This sequence comes from Polyangiaceae bacterium, assembly GCA_036393165.1. GTDB lineage: Bacteria > Myxococcota_A > Polyangia > Polyangiales > Polyangiaceae > Palsa-1150. Next base: position 1,799 of record DASVWO010000554.1, read on the forward strand.
GGCGATCCTGCGTGTCGATCGCCCAGCCACCGCCGATGTAGAGCGTCCACGGCGGGGTCGGCTGCAGCTCCTCGATGAAGGTGCTCGTGCCGCCCGTCCCGATGTCCACCGCGGCGAGCAGCGAGAAGCCACGCTTCCACGGGTAGAAGCGGCTGCCGATCGTCAGCGTCGAGGGGATCACCGTGGTGTTCGCCAGACACTGGTCGTTGCTCGGGTTCGTCGGGTGGCAGGCGTATCCCTGCCGGTTGTTCGGGAAGCCGATGTACTCCTCGATGAAGGGGCGCACCCGCTCGTCGGCCAGAAGGGCCTCGCCACCGATGAGGAGCTGGAACTGGTCGACGCGGTTCACGCCGAGGCCGAATCGCTCGATGCGCGTCACCGGCGTGCCGCGCGCCTGCTCCGTGGGCCCCAGCACGTCGGCCGAGTTGTCGAGGAAGTAGACGGTGTTGAGGCTGAAGCGCAGGGGGACGTGGCTCTCCAGACCGCGCAGGTCGATCGTGCCGACGCCGCCGAACTTGGCGCTCGTGCCGCTGCCGTCGAGCCCGACCGCGCCGGTGCCGTTGATGAGCCACAGCTCGGTGAAGAGGCCGAGGTGCACGACGTTGCCCAGGGGCCACATCGCCTTCAAGCCGACGTCCGTGTCGCCCAGCACCTGCAGCAGCGAGGGGCGGTTCACGTTGTCGCTGTTGGCGTAGGCCATGACGGCGCCGTACGCGTCGAGCGTGCCGGCGCCGAGCTTCGCGAGCGACACCCCGAGCGACAGCGTCCCGCCGACGTGGTTCATCGTGTCGGTCGTGATGGCCGAGCCGCCCGTGGGGTTGGGGCACGGGAAGCCGTTCGAGCAGAGGAAGCCCGCCGAGAACCATTCGGTCACGAACTGGAGCCGGAACTGCCCAGGCGCGCCCGTCTCGGCGTGCTGGGTGCGGAGCAGGCCCGTGCCGCCCGTCTTGGTATTCGCCTCGTTCACGAGCTCGTCGCGCTCGGCCCACTCGGCGGCTTCCTCGGTCTCGTCCCCCTCACCCTCGGCGGCTGCCGCTGCCGCGCCCTCCCCACCGGCCGCTGCGGGCGCAGCCGCAGCCGGAGCCGCCGGCGCAGGGGCCGCGGGAGCCGCCGGCGCGGGCGTCTGCGCATCTCCCCCGGCGCTGCCGCCGAAGGTCACCGATCCGCCAGCGGAGCCCCCGGCGCCTTGCGCCATCGCGGTTGCGGAAACCGCAAGGGCTGCAAACAAAGGCAATGCGAAGGCGACGAGGCTCGTCGGACGGCAAGTGCGCATGGCGGGCGTTCTCCGGGGGATTCGGGCGCTTCCGGCTCAGCCTTCTAACACCAAGTCGCGCGTTTTCTCTACAACGCTGTAGCTTGGTTGACCGAGATTCATGACGCCGAGCAAGGGTCGAATCCTCATCGTCGACGACGAGTCGAACGCCCGCGCAGCGCTGAGCGAGATCCTCGGCGAGGAGGGCTACGCGACCGAGACGGCTGCCGACGGGTTCAAGGCTCTCGGGAAGCTGGAGGAGTTCGGCCCGGATGTAATCCTCACGGACCTCAAGATGCCCGGCCTGGACGGGATCGCGTTCATGGAGAAGGCGCGGGCGGCCGCTCCGGGGGCGGTGTTCGTCGTCATGACCGCGTTCGGCACCATCTCGAGCGCCGTGGATGCCATGCGAAAGGGGGCGGAGAACTACCTGCTCAAGCCCCTCGACCCGGGGGCCCTCGGCGCGGTGGTCGAGCGCGCGATGGAGAAGGCCAAGCTGCTGCAGGAGACGCAGCGCCTGCGCGATCGCCTCCGCGAGCGCAACGCCTTCAGCCACATCGTGTCGAGCGACCCCAAGATGAACGCCGTGCTCGAGCTCGTTGCGCAGGTGGGGCCGAGCCGCGCGAGCGTCCTCATCACGGGCGAGAGCGGGACCGGCAAGGAGCTCATCGCCGAGGCGATTCACCTGGCGTCGCCGCGGGCGAAGGCGCCCTTCGTGCGGCTGCACTGCGCGGCGCTGAGCGAGTCGCTGCTCGAGAGTGAGCTCTTCGGGCACGAGCGCGGGGCCTTCACAGGGGCGGTGGGCCGGAGGGACGGCCGCTTCAAGGCGGCCGACGGGGGGACGCTCTTCCTCGACGAGATCGGTGAGGTGTCGCCGGCGGTGCAGGTGAAGCTGCTGCGCTTCCTGCAAGAGAAGACGTTCGAGCGCGTCGGCGGCAACGAGACGCTCAGGGTGGACACGCGCGTCATCGCGGCGACCAACCGCGACCTCGGCGCCGAGATCAAGAAGGGCACCTTCCGCGAGGACCTCTTCTACCGGCTCAACGTCGTGACGATCGAGCTGCCGCCGCTGCGCGAGCGGCGCGGGGACATCCCGACGCTCGCCAGCTTCTTCCTGCGGAGGTACGCGGCGGAGAACGGCAAGCACATCGACACGCTGTCTGCCGACGCGCTCGCGACGCTGCGCGACTACGCGTGGCCGGGCAACGTGCGCGAGCTGGAGAACGCCATCGAGCGCGCGGTCGTGCTGTGCGACGGCCCGGTCGTGCAGAAGGGGCACCTGCCCTCGAGCGTCGTACCCTCGGAAGACCGTGGCGGGCCGCCGCCGATCCCCGGGACGACGATCGCGGACCTCGAGCGCTACGCGATCCTCAAGACGCTCGAGGCGTGCGGCGGATCCACGTCGAAGGCCGCCACCGTGCTCGGCGTGTCGCCGAGGAAGATCCAGTACAAGCTCCACGAGTACGCCAAGGAAGAGGGATGAACGTTGGCTGACGTGGTCCTGCGCGTCTCCGGTCTCGCGAAGACCTTCCGCAAGCCGTTCACCGGACGGCGCGTCGAGGCCGTGAGCAGCGTGTCGTTCGACGTGCGGCGCGGCGAGATCTTCGGCTTCCTGGGTCCCAACGGCGCCGGCAAGACCACGACCATCAAGATGCTCATGGGGCTCATCGCGCCCACGTCCGGGACGATGGAGATCCTCGGCGTGCGCGCGCCCGATCCGGACGTGATGGCGCGCGTCGGCTTCCTCCCCGAGTCGCCGTACGTCTACCCGTACCTCTCGCCGCGCGAGTTCGTCACCATGTGCGGCAGGCTCTCGGGGCTGGGCGGCAAGGCGCTGAGCGACCGCGTCGCCGGCGTCATCGACCGCGTGGGCATGGCGGACGCGATCGACCGGAGCGTCAACTCGCTCAGCAAGGGCATGCTCCAGCGCGTCGCGCTGGCGGCGGCGCTCGTGCACGACCCGGAGCTGCTCGTGCTCGACGAGCCGATGAGCGGCCTGGACCCGGTGGGACGCAAGGAGGTGCGCGACCTCATCGTCGAGGAGAAGCAGCGCGGGCGCACCGTCTTCTTCTCGAGCCACATCCTGAGCGACGTCGAGATGCTCTGCGACCGCGTGTGCATCCTGCGCCGCGGCGAGGTCGTCGTCTCGGGCGATCTGCGCGAGATCCTCGAGGCGGGCAAGCGCCGGAGCGAGATCACCATCGGCGGCGCGAGCGAGGCGCTGCGGAAGTCCCTCGGGGAGCAGGCGCACGCGGTCCGCGCCATGGGCGACCGCCTCGTGATGGAAGTCGAGGGCGACGCCGCCGTGCGCGACGTCGTCACGCGGGCGCTCGCCGAGGGCGCGAGGCTCGAGAGCGTCACGCCGAAGCGCGAGACGCTGGAGGACGTGTTCGTCCGGAAGGCGTTGTAGAGCGCCCACGACCCGAAGAGGGCCCTCCCCCGCCAGAGGAGGCGCGTCCACGGCGTGAGGAGGCGCCTCACCCGCAAGAGGGCGCCCGTCATCCGCCAGAGAAGACGCCTCACCCGCCACGGGAGGCGCGTCCTCGCCGGGGGAAGGCGCCCTGCCCGCCACGGGAGACGCCTGCTCCGGCGGAGAAGGCGCCCGACCCGCCAGAGGAGGGGCCTCCTCGTCACGAGGAGGCGTGTCCTCGCGGCGACCAGGCGCCTTCTCGCTGCGAGGAAGGGCGCCCTCGCGGCGGGAGCGCGGCTGCTCGCGGCGAGGGTGGGCCTGCTCGGCGCGAGGGCCGGCCTCCTCGGCGCGAGGAGGCGGCCCCTCGACACGAGGAAGGGCCTCGTCGCATCCTGGGCGCCCGCCCACGCGATGAACGACAGCTCCCTGCTCGACAGCGACATCGACTTCGCCGCCCTCGGCGCCCTCCTCGCGAAGGCGCGCCGCGAGGCGGGGCTGCGCCAGACGGTCGCAGCGGAGAGGGTGCGCATCTCGGAGCGCTCGATGTCGCGCACCGAGACGGGAGAGCGACCCCCGTCGACGCGAGAGTTGCTGGCGATGCTCGAGACGTACGGGGGCGCGGCTCCCGAGACGCTGCTCGCGATCCGCCGTCTCGCCCGGCTGGACCCCGAGCCGCCGCCCGCCGCGCCGCCCGTCGACGCGCGCGCCGAGCTGGACGCCGCGGTGCGCGCCTACGCCGAGGACCTCGACGTGACCGCGCGCCGCCTGCGCGGCGTGGTCGCCCTGCTGCTCGCGGACATCGAGCGGCTTGGCACGTCGCTCGCCGACGCGCGCGCCATGATCGCCCACTCCCCGAAGCGCCGCGGCTAGCCCGCTCAGAAGCGGCCGACGAGGCCGAGGCCGCCGGGGCCGAGCGTCGGGGTCACGCTCACGGGGGGCAGAGGGCGCGTGCGCATCTCGACCTTCTCCGGGACGAACGTGAGCTGCGCGTGGACGACGCCGATGACCGCGAGCAACGCGAAGCCGGCGAAGAGGGAGTCGCCGACGTACGACGAGGTCTGCGCGAGCTGGTTGTACTGGGGCGCGGTGCCGGTGTTGTCGCGCACCGCCGCCTGCGTCTGCTGCACGTAGTAGTACCAGAAGCCCGCGCCGATCCCGCTGCCGATGGCCAGCGCGCCCTCCGAGAGCAGGAAGGTCCAGCCGAGCGCCGTCTGCCCGTTCTGGAACTGCCCGGCGCCGAACGGGACCATCGCCAGGAGGCGCGAGTTGGGGTGCTCGATGATCTCGGTGCTCGCCAGCTGCTCGAGCTGCTGGACGCGGATCTGCTGCTTCACCCGCTCGGCCTCGATCTTCGCCTTCTCCTCCTGCGCCTTGCGCACCTTCTCGGCCTGGATCGCCGCCAGCTTGTCGCGGATGCGCGTGCGGGCGTCGGTGAGCGCGTCGATGGCCTCGAGCGACACGCGAAGCGGGTCGGGCTGGTAGTCGGGGCGGTCGATCAGGAGCTGCTCGAGCAGGGCGTTCGCCTCGTCGTTCTTCTTCTCGGCGAGCAGCGTCGCGGCGAGGTACATGCGGGCGTCGGCGACCTTGTCCGGGTCGACCAGGGTGCCCGTCTTGGCGTCGAGCAGCGCGCGCAGGCGCATCTCGGCCTCGTCGTACTGGCGCGCGACGTAGGCGTTGTGCGCCTTCTCGAGGTCCGCGGCGGCGTCAGCGCGTGCCGCGGGCGCGAGCGTCACCCCCACGGTGACGGCAGCGATCACCAGCCAGCAGCGCACGCCCGTAGGCTACACGAGCGAGGCTCAGAACGTGGCTTGCACCGTGTGCCCGGCGTGCAGGCGCACCGGGACGGCCACCCCGGTCTCCATCTGGGTGACCGTGATGGAGTCGTACTCGCCCGACATGTGCACCGGGTTGACGCCGGCGTGCACCGAGACGCCCGGGTGCTCCTTGATCTGGTAGGTGCCGTTCACGTCCCCGCGGACTTCGAGGGTCGCATCCTTGATCCCGAGCTTCACGGAGATCGTCTGATTGTCCGAGCCGGCCGGGACGTCCTTCTCGACCGTGGTGCACACGGCGCAGTCGAAGACGAGCGCGTGCGCCTTGCCGTCGAGGGTGAGCGACTGGCCGCTGCTGACCGCCTGCGGCGGCGCGCCGTCGAGGACGAGGCGCACGTTGAAGGGCGGCGAGAGGTCGAAGGTGATCGTGCGCTCCACCGGCTTGGCCGGCTGCGCCGGCAGGGGCACGAGGGGGCGAAGCGCGACCGTCGACGACGCGCTGGCGCTCGGAGCGGGCGCCGACGCCGACGTGCTCGGGGTCGCGCTCGGCGGCGGCGTGACCTGGGCGACGGTCGACGCGGTCGGCTGCGTGCGCGCCACGCGCTCCTGGACGATGCGGCCGATGACGAAGGCGGCCGCGCCGAGACCCACCATGAGCAGAAGGGCGACGCCGGCCCGACGCGCCATCGCGGCCCGCGCCTGGGCGCGCTGCATCCCGGCGACGATGCGCAAGAGCTTCGCGTCGTCGGGCGCGTGTGCCAGCGCGCGGTTGTAGTCGGCGGCGGCGCCGAGCGCGTCCCCCGCCTTCTGCTCCTCGGCGCCGAGCACGCAGAGCCGGTCGATCATGCGCGTCGCGTGGGCCTTCGCGTACGCCTCCGGATCGTCCAGCCAGGTCTCGAGCTCGCGCTTCGGGGCGACGACGCCGAGGCGCCCGAGCTCGCCGAGGATCGCCTCGCGCATCGCGCCGGCGTCGGGGAAGCGCGCGCCCGGCTCGTGCGCGAGCGAGCGGTCGAGGAGCTGGCTCCACCGCGCGCCCACGATGGGCCGCTCCTTCTGCGCCTCGGGGTAGAGGCCGTCGAGCACACGGCGGAGCACCTGCGCGGGGTTGTTCCCCTCGAACGGGAGGTGCCCGACCATGCACTCGTAGAGGAGGACGCCCATGCCGAAGACGTCGGCGCGCACGTCGACCTCGCCGCCCTCGATCTGCTCGGGCGCCATGTGCGCAGGGCTGCCGAGAACCTGCCCCGTGGAGGTGACCCCCTGCGCGTCGAGCAGCTTGGCGATGCCGAAGTCGGTGAGCTTCACGACGACGCGGTCGCCCTCGTGCGGCGGCGGCTTGTGCTCGATGAGCACGTTCTCCGGCTTGATGTCGCGGTGGACGACGTCCGCTGCGTTCGCGTGGGCGATGGCCGCGAGGAGCTCGAGGGCGAGCGCCGCGGCGACCTCCGCGGGCATCGCCCCGTTCTGCTGGAGCAGCTTGCGCAGCGTCGTGCCGCGGAGCAGCTCGACGACGAGGTACTGCTCGGGCTCGTCGGCTTCGCTGACGTCGAAGACCTCGACGATGTTCGGATGACGCAGCTTGGCGACGGCCCTCGCCTCGGTGTTGAACCGCTGCACCACCTCCTTCGAGTCGCGCAGGTGCGGGTGGATCACCTTCACGGCGACCTCGCGTCCGAGGCGCTTGTCGGTCGCCCGGTAGACGGTCGCCATCCCGCCGTGACCGATCTCCTCGATCACGTCGTACTTGGCGAGCTGGGGGAGCCGGCTTCGGGCGACCGCCTCCATCCCGTCCAGTGTACCGCGCCGGAACGGTTACGCGGGCCCCTTGAGGCCCAGGCGCTTCAGGCGGCTCCGCAGCGTGCTCTCGCTCAATCCCAGCGACCGGGCGGCACGGGACTGGTTGCCCTCCGCCCGGCCGAGGACCTGCACGAGGATCTCCTTCTCCAGGTCGTCGAAGGTGGTCCCCGTGTCCGGGAACTTGAGGACGATGTCCCAGGGCTCCCGCTTGCTGCTCGGCGGGTCGGCACCGAGCGCCGGGAGCTGCGCGGTCGACGCGGCCGAGGGCGGCACCTCCGCGGCGGGCCCGAGACGCACCTGCGAGGCGCCCGACTCGGGGACGACCGGCAGCCCCAGGTCGTCGACGTCCACCTCGTGGCCGGCGTGGTAGATGACGAGGCGTTCCATCAGGTTCGACAGCTCGCGCACGTTGCCCGGCCACGCGTGCTGCTCGAGGCCGCGCCACGCGGCGTCCGTGATGCGCGGCTGGGGGCGGTTCATGCGGCGCGCCGCCGCCTCGAGCATCGGCTGTCCGAGACCCCTCACGTCCTCGGGCCGGGCCCGGAGCGACGGGATGTGGATCGGCGCGACGGCGAGCCGGTAGTAGAGGTCGAGGCGGAAGCTGCCGGCCTGCGCGTCGGCGAGCAGGTCGCGGTTGGTCGCGGCGATGATGCGCAGGTCGACGCGCCTCGGGTCGCTGGAGCCCACGGGCCAGATCTCGCGCGACTCCAGCGCGCGAAGGAGCATCGCCTGCAGCGCCATCGGCGCCTCGCCGATCTCGTCGAGGAAGAGCGTCCCGCCGTCGGCCAGCTCGAAGAGGCCGCGCCGCGACGCCTGCGCGCCGGTGAAAGCCCCCTTCACGTGGCCGAAGAGCTCACTCGTCATGAGCTCCGGGGGCAGGGCCGCCAGGTTCTGCGCCACGAAGCGCCCGCGCTTGCGCTGGCTGCGCTCGTGGATGGCCGCGGCCACCAGCTCCTTGCCGACACCCGTGTCGCCGTAGAGCAGCACGTTGGCGTCGGTGCCGGCGACAGCGATGACCTGCTCGAGCACCTTGGCCATCGCCGGCGACGACACCTGGAGCTTCGGCCTGACGGCCGTGCGCGTCACCGCCTCCACGTCGTCGCGCAGGCTGTGGTTGGCGGCGCGCAGCTCCTCGACGAGGCGCTTGTTCTCCTGCTCGAGCCCCCGCGCCTCGGCGGCGCGCGTGATCGTCAGGCGCAGCTGCTCGGCGTCCCACGGCTTCTGCACGTAAGCCCACACGTGGCCGCGGTTCACCGCGTCGGCCAGGTCGCCGTGATCGCTGAAGCCGGTCAGCAGGATGCGCGGCACGTCGCGAAACTGCTCGTACGCGCGCGCCAGCAGCTCCGACCCCTTCATGGGATCCATGCGCATGTCGCTGACGAGCACGTCGAAGCCGGGCTCCCGCGCCATGAGCGCGAGCGCGTCGGCGCCGTTCTGGACGGTGGCGACGTCGAAGTCCCCCTCGAAGACGGCCGCGAAGACCTCGCGGACGTCGTCTTCGTCGTCGACGTAGAGCACGCGCGGGCGAGTCGTCACGTGCACCACGTTACCAGAATGCGCTTCGGGCTAGGTCGCGGCTCTCGCCAGCAGCTCTTCGTGGTACTCGCGGAAGGCGCTTTCTTCGGGCCACGCCGGGGCGTGGGACAGGATCGACGGCACGTCGGCGGGCGTGCCGCGGTCGAGCGCGACGATCGCCTGCGCGTAGCGCATCGCCCAGTGCACGAGGGGCGATGCCGCGGCCGCCTTCGCGAGCAGCCGCGCGTCGCCCTCGCGGCTCGTGTGGGCGAAGGCCCGCGCGAGCGCCGCGATGCCGCGGCGGAGCAGGGTGATGCGCCGGCGCGCGAACGGCCCGACCGCCGGCAGCGGGAGCGCCTCGATCGTCTCGCCCTTGCGGACGGCCAGGTCGCGCTCCCCCTCGAAGGCGTCGAGCAGCGTCTCGACGAAGAGGCGCTGCTCGATGGCGGCCTCCCACGCCGGCCCCTTCGCCGCGCGCTCCAGGGCGTGCCGCCCGGCTTCGGCCCATCCGTACGCGGCATAGGCGGTCGCGTGCAGCAGGGGCGCCATCGTCTCGGCGTGCGCGATGCGATCGATCGAGCCGGTCCACGTGCCGATGACGCGCTGCACGTCCCCCGACATGAGCAGCCTGCGCATGCGCCAGCGGCCGACGTAGGTCGGCACGACGAGGAGGACGCCCAGCGCCGCGAGCGGCACGGCGAGGCGCGGGTCCTTCCCGACCACCTGCGCCGCGAGGATGGCACTGACGGTGGCGAGCGCGAGCGGCAGGAAGAAGAAAGCGCGAGACGGGCGAGCTGGCACGACCCCTTTAAGGTGTGACGTCGCTCACGGCTTGTCGAGCTTGTCCTTCGCGTCGTCCTTGCCGTAGCGGCTCGGGTCGCCGATGCCGTGGCGGCGAAGGTAGCCGCGGACGTGGGCGCGCTCCATGGCCGCGCGCCGCCCGATCTCGCTCACGTTGCCGCTGCACTCGGCGTAGAGCGCCGTGAAGTACTCGCGCTCGAAGTGGGCGAGCACCTCGCGCTTGGCGTCCTGGAACGTGCGGCCCCGCGTCGGCGCGCTCTCGGCCGCGGTGGTGGTCAGCGGCGCGAGGTGAGCCGCCAGATCGATGGGCCCCTCCTTCGAGAAGGCGAGGGCCACGGCCACGACGTTCCGGAGCTCGCGCACGTTGCCTGGCCAGTCGTGCCGCATCAGGCGCTCGAGCGAGTCGTTCGTGACGCGCGCGTAGGAGTCCGCGTCGCCGAGGTCCTCGATCATCTTGCGCACGAGCACCGGGATGTCCTCGAGCCTCTGGCGCAGCGCCGGCAGCTCCACCTTGAGCTGCGCGACACGGAAGTAGAGGTCGCTCCGGAACGTGCCGGCGTTGACCTCGCGCACCAGGTCGCGGCGCGTGGCCGCGATGACGCGGACGTTGACGGGCCGGTACGTGTTGGAACCGACGCTCTTGATTCGCCCCTCGGCCAGCGCGCGCAGGAGCTTGGGCTGCACGTCGAGCGGCAGCTCCCCGAGCTCGTCGAGGAAGATGGTGCCGCCGTCGGCTTCGACGAAGGGCGAGATGCGCTTGTCGACCGCGCCGGTGAACGAGCCGCGCTCGTGGCCGAAGAGGGCACTCTCCGCGAGCGTGGCCGGGATGGCGCCGCAGTCGACGACGATGAACGGCTTGTGCGCCCGGTTGCTCGCCTCGTGGATGGCCTGCGCGACGAGCTCCTTGCCGGTGCCCGTCTCGCCGGTGATGAGCACGGTCAGCTCGGTCGGCGCGGCCTTGCGGAGGCGCTCGAAGACGGCGCGCATCGGCGGCGACTGCCCGGCGAGCGGGCCGAAGCCGGCGACGTCCGGGACGCTGACCTGCTCGGGGTTCGATGGCTGGAACTCGAGCTGCGTGTCCCCGCAGACGATGAACCCGGCCTTCGTGAGGTAGACCTCGCCGATGCGGGTCT
>DASVWO010000555.1:0-11201 GCA_036393165.1 Polyangiaceae bacterium
CCCCGACCCCGACCCCGACCCCGACCCCGACCCCGACCCCGACGCGGACGCCGCCAGCTGCGGCGATGCCGATCACCGGCAAGCCTGCGAAGAAGCCGCCGATACATCCTGCGACGACGCCTGGGAGCAAGCCGCCCGATGTGGATCCGACGCCTTTCTGAGATCGCTCTCGTCGCGGGGGTGGGGCTCGCGACGCCGATGGCGCGGGCGACGCCGCCGCCGTCCGTGGCCGACGATCCGCTCAGCGACTACCGCGAGCGGTTCAAGCAAGGGATGGACCGATACAAGGCGGGAGCGTTCAACGAGGCCATCGGGTACTGGGAGCCCATCTACCGCGAGCTCGGAGAGCAGAAGGGCTATCGCCTCGCGTTCAACATCGGCGTCGCCTACCAGGAGCTCGGGGATGCCACGCACGCCGCCGAGCACCTGCAAGCGTTCCTCGCGCAGGTGGACGCGCGAAGGGGGCACGGCGAGACGATTCCTCCCATCGTGCAGAAAGAGGAGCAGGACGCGCGCGATCGCATCGCCGCGCTCACGGCGAGCAAGGGACGCATCCGCGTGGACCCGGGGTCGCCTGCGCGGCCAGTGCAGGTGGACGCCATGGAGCCGCACGTCGCCACCTTCGTCGCGTGGGTGAATCCCGGGCAGCACACGGTGACCTTCGCGCCGGCGACGCCCGATGCGCAGGAAAAGAGCATCGAGGTGCACGCAGGCGAACTGGTGGACGTGGCGGCTCCTCCGCCACCGGCGCCAAGTGCAGCGCCGCCAACGCCATCGCCAGGGGCAGCCGCTGCTCCCGCGCCCGCCCCGCCCCCTCCCCCTCCGGTGACGCGGACCGAAACCGAGCACCCGTTCTCCCCCGTCCTCGTGTACGTCGCCGGTGGGCTCACCCTCGCGGCCGGGATCGTCTCGATCCCCCTCGAGAGCCACGCGTGGTCACTGCACGACCAGTACGCCGGCGAGAACCCCATTCCTTCGAGCGATCGCTCCACCTGCGACGGCGCACGCACCCTCGCTTACGGCGCCATCGGGACGACCATCGGCCTCGGCGTCGTCACGGCGGCGCTGGCCGCGTGGTACTTCGCGGGCACGTCGCATCGCGAGGTCGTCGTCACCCCCGGCGGCGTCGCGGGGAGGTTCTAGTTGCTCCTGGCCGGCGCCCTCGCGCTCGTCCTGCTGCAGACGGCAGCAGCCGACACGCCGCTGCAAGCGGCGGTGCGCAGCGCCCGGAGCGTCCCGTGGGCCGACGCTCTCCCCGCGATCGAAGTCGTGAGCGAGGCCACCGGCGAGCACGACACCATCCGGCTCTACGGCAGCAACGGCGAGGTGGACGACGACGCCCTCGCGCGCTTCGACCAGATTGCCGCCCGCGGCGGCGAAGTCCACGACCTGGAGCCGCGCGTCGTCCAGCTGGTGTTCAAGGCGGCGTATCACTTCAAGAGCCCGCGCATCTCCATCGTGTCCGCCTGGCGAGACAACGCCGGCCGCCACACCAGCGGCGACGCCGTCGACTTCAAGTTGCAACACGTGCGCGCGAGCCAGCTCGCCGCATGGTGCCGCTCCCTCCCGCGCGCCGGCGTCGGCATCTACACGCACCCGCGCACGCAGTACGTGCACCTCGACACGCGCGACCAGAGCTACCACTGGCTCGACGCATCACCCCCGGGTGTGAAGTGGCGCGAAAAACAGCTTCGCGATCCGGGCCAGGTGAAGCGCGACGCCGCCTGGAGCCCCGACCAAGACCTACCGCTCTAGTGACAGAGCGGCCCGGTTGGCGGGTTGGTCTCGGGGGTCAGCGGGCCGGTGCCGCCGTACTTCGCGCGCAGGTCGCTCGTGACTGTTCGCTTCGAGGTGATCTGCGAAAGCACCGTCGCGCCATTGGTCGGCTGACGGGCGTAGCTCGTGTGATCGACCACGTGAAAGAGGCCGAAGTGCGGCCCGAAGCCGTTCGCCCACTCGAAGTTGTCCATCAGGCTCCAGTGGTAATAGCCGCGCACGTCCACGCCGGCGGAGCGGGCACGCGCGATTTGCTCAATGGTGCGGACGACGTTCTCGGCGCGGCGGTCGCCCACGTCGGTCTGGATCCCGGCCTCGGTCACGACGAGCGGGAGCTTCGGCCAGCGGTGGCCGAGGTCGTCGAGGATCCCGTAGAGGCCCTGCGGATCGTACTCGTAGTTCATGAGCGGCACGCAGAACGTCGGGTCGAGCGGCGGGAGGCAGGAACCGAAGTCGAGCGGCGGCTCGCATGGGGTCACGCTGACCGGCGGCGGGAAGAGCGCCGGGTTGGTCGACCGATTGCCCATGACGCCGGCGCGCTCGTAGTACTGGACCCCCAGCCAATCGATGGCGCCCTTCCACGTCGGCTGCGGCTCGCTCCAGCTCTGATCCAGGTTCGGGTCGAACGCACCCTTCTCGAGCGCGTCGACCCACATGTGATTGAAGAGGTCCGTGATGCGCTGCTGGGCCGCGACGTCGGCCGGATCGTTGCTCGGCTGATGGTTGTACGCGGCGACCCACTCGATGGTCGCGAGCGACATGCCGACGTCCGCCGCGATGCCGTCACCGTCGGCGTCGATCGTGTCGTACTGCTTGAGCGCCTGGTACATCGCCACGTGCGCGCGCAGGTAGTCGCGCACCACGGGGACGAACTTGCCGAGCAGGTCCGACTGCGAGAGCACGAGGTACTTCCCCGGCGGGAACTGCGACACGCCGTAAGCGGCGATGAGGTAGTTGATCGGCTCGTTGACGGTGCCCCACTCGTCCACGCGATCGCCGAAGCGCTGCGCGAGCAGCTGGGCGTGCGCCGCGAAGGCCTTCACCGCCGCGTCCCCCTGCGGCGAGCCGATGCCGCAGAGCACCTGATCGTTCCCGCCGCACGCGGGGTCCGCCGGATTGACGAGCCACGCGGGATTCGAGAAGTGGTGGATCGTGACGAGCGGCTTGATGTGCGCCGCCTTGAGCGCATCGAGCAGGTCCGAGTAGTGCTGCAGCGCGGTCTCGTCGATCATCCCCTGCTTCGGCTCGATGCGCGCCCACTCCATCGAGAAGCGGTACGAGTCCACGCCGAGCTGCTTGAGCAGCGCGATGTCGTCGATCGCCTTCGTGTAGCCCATGACGGCGTCGCCCACGAACGTGTTGTGACCGAGCCCGCCCTGCGCCGTGGGCTGGGTCCACACGTACCAGTCGGTCGCCGTGTTCTGGTCCTCGATCTGCGTCGCCGCCGTCGCCACGCCGAACCGGAAGGATCCCGCTCCGGACGCCGCCGACAGCGAGCCCATGGCGGGCAGCACGATGGGCGGCGGAGGCGGCCCGCTGCCGTTGCCGCTGCTGCTCGAGCACGCGAGGAAAGCGAGTGCGAGAAGGGCCCGCGCCGGGGGCTTGCGCCGCATGAGCTTCAGTTTAGCGGGCTACGGGCTAGACGGCGTTCTTGTCGATGCCGTACTTGCGCAGGTACGCGCGCACGTGATGGCGCTCCATCCCGCTCTGGCGCGCCATCTCGCTCACGTTGCCCTTGCACCGCTTGGCGAGGCCCGAGAAGTAATCGCGCTCGAACGCGGCGATCGCGGTCCGCTTCGCGTCGCTGAAGCCGGCGCCGTCGCCGCTCGTGCGCGCCATCTCGACCGCCGCCTCGTCGCGCGCCAGGGTCAGCACGTCGTCGATGGCGCCCGGCTCGTCCGCCAGCGTCGCGGCGACGCTCGCGACGTTCACGAGCTCGCGGACGTTGCCCGGCCAGTCGTGCGATCCCATGCGCTGCTCGATCCAGGAGAGCACCGTCTGCACGTGCTGCGGGCGCCCGACGCGCTGGCACACGTCCTCCACGAGCAACGGCATGTCGCTCAGACGCTCGCGCAGCGCCGGCAGCTCGACGCGCACCTGGGCGATGCGAAAGAAGAGATCGCTCCGGAAGCGACCGGCGTTCATCTCGGCACCGAGGTCGCGCCGCGTCGCCGCCAGCACGCGCACCTCGATCGGTTCGAAGGCGTTGCCTCCGACGCGCTTCACCTGCTTCTCGCTCAGCGCGCGCAGGAGCTTCGGCTGCAGCTCGAGGGGGAGCTCACCCAGCTCGTCGAGGAAGAGCGTCCCGCCGTCGGCGTCCGCCAGCGCGCCCTTTCTCCTCTCGGTGGCCCCGGTGAACGCTCCCTTCTCGTGCCCGAAGAGGATGCTCTCGGCCAGCGTGGGCGGGATGCTCCCGCAGTCGACGACCACGAAGGGGCCCGCCTTGCGGTCGCTCGCCTCGTGGATCGCCTTGGCCACGAGCTCCTTGCCCGTCCCGGTCTCGCCGAGAATGAGGACGCTGAGCGGCGTGCTCGCCACCTTCTCGAGGATGCCGAACACGCGACGCATGCGCGGGGAGTTGCCGACGAGCGGCCCGAACCGGTCGGCGAATCCCACCTCGACGCGGCGCTTGGCCTGCGGCTCGATGGTGATGCGCGAGCGCCCCACCGTGAGCTCGCTCGGCGTCGCCACGATGGCCTCGCGCACGCGCACCGGCCCGAGGAACGTGCCGTTGGTGCTCCCGAGATCCTTCACGAGGATCCCCTCGCTCACCGCGCGCAGCTCGCAGTGGAACGCGCTCACCTCTTGATCGGCGACGACGATGTTGGCGCCCGGATCGCGTCCGACGACGAGCGCGTCCACGTCGATGGTGAACTGGCCTCCCTCGGCGGTCTTCGCGACCCCGCCGGAGACGAACCAGTGCAGCACCCGCGTGCGCGTCTCGCTCATCGGCCCGCTCGCACGTGTCTCAGTGCACGCCCGTGGTGTGCGCGCCTTCCTCGGCCGGCTCGGCGAAGATCTGGAGCGGCTCGAGCAGCGAGAGCTGCTCGCGCGAGAGGGGCACACCGCGGTCGCTGAAGAACAGATCGTTCTCCTGGAGCTGCGAGCGCTGCTGCGCGATGAAGACGATGGGGTCGCCGCTGCGGTTGTACCCGAGCTGCACGAGGGCGCTCTTGGGCCACTCGCCGCCCTCGAACGACAGCGCCTTGCGCAGCATGTAGAATCCCTCGACCGGAAGCTTCACGAGGCTGTCGGCCCACGACAGGCCGCGGAACGGGATCCCGGCGCCGTGGAAGTGCCAGCGATTGAGCACGTTGTGATCCGGGGCGACCACGACGGGCAGCCCCGAGTCGGAATGGTTGTGGAAGTACACGAGGATCCCGGCGGGGATCTCGGACTCGTGCTCGGGGAGCGGCTTGGTGGTGCGGTAGAGGCCACAGTCGGGCAGCAGGTTCTTCGGGCCGGCCATATGTCACTCGTGAAGTAGCACATCGGGGGCCGGAGCCCTAAGCAACACCCGGCATGGCCGCGCGCAGTCCCGCCGATCCGTTCGCGCCGCTTCGGCGCGACGTGGACATGCTGGGACGCGCCCTCGGCGAGACGCTGGTCGAGCAGGCCGGCCTCCCCTTCTTCGAGCTCGAAGAGAGCATCCGAGCGCTCGCCAAGCGGCGCCGGGCGACGACCGGCGCCGAACGGGCCCGCGCCACGGACGAACTGCGCGAGGTCGTCCGGTCGCTCGACGTGCCCGAAGCGGAGAGGATCTCGCGCGCCTTCGCGCACTACTTCCAGCTCGTCAACCTCGCCGAGCAGCACCATCGCGTCCGCCGCGGGCGCGACCACGACCGCGCCGGTGAGGTCGACCCGGGGTCCCTGACGGCGCTGTCGCACGTGCTCGCGGAACACGTGCCGGGCGAAGAGGCGGAGGCGCTGCTCGCTCGGGCCAGCATCGAGCTGGTCCTGACGGCGCACCCGACGGAGGCGCAGCGGCGCACGGTGCTCGACAAGCACCGGAGCATCGCGGAGCTCCTCGATCGGCTCGATCGCGGGCGGCCCTCTCCCTCCGAAGAACGCGCGCTCCGGCGCAGGCTGCGCGAGGAAATCACGCTGCTCTGGCAGACCGACGAGATCCGCCACGAGCGGCCGCGCGTGGGCGACGAGGTGAAGAACGCGCTCTTCTACCTCGAGGAGATCCTCCATCCCATCGTGCCGCGCATCTACGCGCGCCTCGAGGAGACCATGACCGTGGCGTACGGGGCGCACGTGGTCGTGCCACCGCTGCTCCGCTTCGGATCGTGGGTCGGCGCCGACATGGACGGCAACCCCAACGTCACGCCCGACGTGGCCATCGACACGGCCATGGCGCACGCGGCGCGCGCCCTGGCGCTCCACATCGCGCAGGTGCTGGCGCTTGGCGGCGCGCTGTCGCAGAGCACGCGCCGCGTCGCCGTCAGCGACGAGCTCCTCGCGGCGCTCGCACGCGAGCGGGCGGCGCATCCCGAGCGGGCGGACGCGGTCGAGGCGCGCACGCAGGACGAGCCCTACCGGCGCATGCTGCGGTGGATCGAGGCGAAGCTCGAGGCCACGCGCGAAGCTTTCGTCGCGGCGCGAGCGTACCCGGAGCGGTCCGGCGCATTGCTCTTCGGTTACGTCTCGCCGGACGCGCTGCTCGCGGACCTGCGCGTCATCCAGCGCTCGCTCGCTGCCCACGCCGGTGAGCACGCGGGCCTCGGACGCGTCCGCGACGTGGCCCGGCAGGTGGAGGTGTTCGGATTCCACCTGGCGAAGCTCGACGTGCGCGTGCCCGCGGCGTGGGTCCGCGACTCGGCATCGCAGGATCCGCCGGACGGCCCGGGGATGCGCGCGATGAGGGCGCTGGCGACGATGCAGCAGCGCGTGACGCGCCAGAGCGCCGAGTCGTTCATCCTGAGCATGACGCGCGGGCACGAGGATCTGCTCGCCACGCTGAAGCTGGCCCGGGCCGCGGGGCTGGCTGCGTCGGTGTCGATCGTCCCGCTCTTCGAGACGCTCGACGATCTCGAGCGGTGCCCGCGCGAGATGGATGCGGCGTTCGCGGACGCCGAGTACGCGCGCTACGTCGCGCTTCGCGGGCAACGCCAGGAAGTGATGCTCGGGTACTCGGACTCCAACAAGGACGCCGGAATCATCGCCTCGTCCTTCGCGCTGTACCGTGCCCAGCGCGCGCTGGCGGAGGTGGCGCGACGGCACGGGGTCGCTCTCACCATGTTCCACGGGCGCGGTGGATCCATCGGCCGCGGCGGCGGTCCTTCGCGGCGGGCCATCGAGAGCTTGCCCCCGGGTACCCTCGAAGGGCGCTTCAAGCTCACCGAGCAGGGGGAGGTGCTCGGCTGGAAGTATCTCCTTCCGGCGATTGCCGAGCGCAATCTGGACCTCACGACGAGCGGGGTGCTGCATGCCTCGCTGCCCGAGCTCTCGAGCGGCCCCTCGGATGCGGAGCTCGCGGACTACGAGGGCGCGTTCACGCGTGCCGCCGAGGAGAGCCTCGCCGCCTACCGCGCGCTCGTCCGCGCCCCTCGCTTCGCGGAGTACTTCGCGCAGTCCACACCCATCGAGGAGATCGGCGCGCTTCCTCTCGGCTCCCGGCCGGCGCGACGAACGGGAGCGGCGTCGATCGACGACCTGCGAGCCATCCCCTGGGTGTTCGCGTGGAATCAGTCGCGACAGATGGTGCCGGGCTGGTTCGGCGCCGGGCGAGGACTCCGCGCGCTCCTCCGGGAGCGCGGCCTCGCTTACGTCCGCCGGATGCGCGAGCGCTGGCCGTTCTTCGCCTCGACGCTCGATGCCATCGCCGCCGCGCTGGCCATCGCCGACATGCGGATCGCCGCCGAGTACGCCGGGCTCGTCGAGGATCGCACCCTCGCGCGCACCACCTACTGCACGATTGCCCTCGACCACGGGCGCGCCGTCCGCGCGGTGTGCGCCATCCTCGATCGGCCCGATCTTCTCGCGCGCCAGTCCACGCTCTCGCGGTCGATCGAGCTGCGCAATCCCTACGTCGACCCGATGACCTTCGCCCAGGTCGATCTGCTCCGGCGCAAGCGCGCACTCGTCCGCGCCGGCCAGCACGTGCCGCACTCGCTCGAGCGCGCGCTCCTGCTCACGATCAACGGCGTCGCCGCCGGCTTGCGCAACACCGGCTAGCCACCCTCACGGGGGCAGCGGCTTGCAGGTGCCGGCGGACGGGAAGCACGCGCCGTCGACGCATGCGCCGGACGCCGCCGCGCAGTCCGTGTCGGCGGTGCACGATCGCCGGACGCACTGGTTGGCCGCGCAGTCGAAGTCCGCGGGGCAATCCGTGGGAGCGGTGCACGACTGCGGGACGCAGTGGCCGCCGCTGCCGCAGACGAAGCCCGTTCCGTCGCCGTAGAAGAAGCCGAACGTCGTGCCGCAGTCCGCGTCCTTGGTGCACGCAGGCGTGCAGACGCCAGACTGGCCCTGGATTGGTTGCGGCGCGTACTTGGAGGACTGGCACACTCCGATACCGGCGTCCGCGGAGCAATCCGTGTCGCTCGAGCAAGTCGGACCGGGGACGGCGCCCGTCGGATACGGCCCGCCCGGCGCCTGGCAGTACCCGACCTGTGTGCAGTCGGTCTGCGCATGGCAGCTCGCTCCGCCCCCTTCGCCAGCGTCTCCTCCGTCACCCCCGTCGACGGCGCAGCCAGCGCCCTCGAAGGTCACCTGCCAGGTGCTGCCGTTGCACGTCGCGTACGCCGGTCCGCCCTGGCCGCATCCGTAGCTGCACGAAGGCTGCGCGCCACAGCTCGATAGATTGCACGCAGACCCTTGTGTGGGGATCGTCGCCGGACACGCGTAGTAGCCGGCGCCGGCACCGGGGGTCGCCTCGTACCCCCACGTTCCGTTCGTGCACACGACGACCGTCCCACCGCCGCAGTTGCCCTCGTAGTTCTGTCCGTAGTTGCAGGTCGTGCCATTGCCGATGCAAGCACTGCCCGCCGCCGGAGGGTCGGTAGGACAGCCGGCGTTGTTGCCCCCGCCGCCCCCACTCGAGCAGGCGGCGAGCGAGAGGCCGATGCAGGCGCCAAGGGCGAGAGCGAGGGAGAACGTCGGAGAGCGCATGACTCTCCCCAGAGCACCGGGCGGGCCATGGCGATCCCCCCGGAATCGTTGGAATCCGCACGCGCCATGTTGTGCCGCGGCGGGTGCGCCGATCCTGCAGGAGAGCCCTAGTCTCCGGCGCCGGCGTCTCCGCAGCCCTCGTTGATCCAGGCGGCGAGGGTCGCCATGTCGGCGTCGTCGACGGCGTGGCTCACGAGCGGCGGCATCTGGACGCCTTGCGGGATCCCGTTGACGTTGTCCCGGTTGTCCGCGCGGTAGTACGCGCCGCTCGTGGCGAGGTCGCAAGCGTGGAAGCGGTAGGTCGCGGCGGCATCGGGGATCTGGAAGGCCTGCGTCAGCTGGTTCCAGCCCGTCGTGTACGTGTCGGTCGTCTGGACGCTCCCGAGCTCCGCCGCCTTCAGGCGCATGAGGAACGCGGTGTTGCTCGCGAGGCCTCCGACGTCGTTGTGACATGCGACGCCGCAGTTGATGTGGAGCCACCCGAGCGCCGCCTGCGCGATCGGATCGCCGGGCACCACGAGCGATCCACCTTCGGGCGGCGTCGTGACGAGGTTCTGCGCGACGAGCTGCGACATCGTGAGGCCCGACGCCGACGCTGCCGAGAGGGCGACCGCTTCGAATCCGAGCACGCCGTCGGGGCGGCCGTTGTGGCACTCGTCGCACTCGAAGGCGCTCGGGACCTCGTAGGTGGTGCCGGCCGCGTTCATCTCGCCCGAGCGAAGCTCGGTGGCGCTCGTCTGGCCGTCGGCGGACCAGCGATACGTCGTGCGGTACCAGGTGCCGGGCGCTTGCTTCCAGAGGAGGCGCGTCTCGATGCGGGTCGGCGCGCCAGCGTCGGGGAGCACGAGGCTGAACTCTTTCCAGATGCGCGTGTCGACGGGGAAGGTCCAGTCGTCCATCGACGACGTGTCGATCTGGGTGCCCGCGGGGAGGGCGATCCAGCGCGACTTGATGGCACCGTCGCTCCAGAGCACGTAGCCGGGCTGGTAGGGCTGGTTGCCGGGAGCGACGGTCTTGGTCGACCAGTCGGAGTAGAGGCCGGTGCAGGCGAGATCGAGAGGCTCGCCGGAGTCGCCGATGCCGCAGTCGGCGCCGGCGTCGGGGTAGACGGGCAGGCTGGCGTCAGCGGCAGCGTCGGAGTCGGCGGCTGCGTCGGCGGCGGCGTCGGCGTCAGCGGCAGCGTCAGTGGCAGAGGCGGCGTCAGCGTCGGCGGCGGCGGCGGAGTCAGCGGGGGAATCAGACGTGGAGTCAGCGGCTGCGTCGGCGTCGGCGGAGGAGTCGGGCTCGGCGTCCGAACCCGTTTCGGAGGATGAGGAGTCCGAAGCGCCGGCGTCTCCGCTGCCGGCACTGCTGGTGCTGCAGGCGGCGAGGGTGGCGCAGGCGAGGGATACGAGGAGGAGCGCGAGGGTACGCATCAGTGGGCGAGGAGGTAGTTCTGGACGGTCATCCCCCACGCCGTCGGTACGAGGTTGGTGGCGCTCTGGTTCACCTGGAGAAGGTCCGGTGAGCAGTTGCTGTACGAGTCGAAGTCCCACGCGAGGTTCGGGATCTGCTTCGCTTCCACGTCGGCGTAGAACGCGGTGCTGTCGGTGAGGCTCCCGTACTCGCCGATGATGACCGGGATGTTCGCGTACGTGTACGACGCGGTCGCCGGCGGATAACCGTGCACTTCGTACACGACGTCCGGGTACGGCAGCGGGCTCGAGGCGTAGAAGCTGATGTCGCTCGTCCAGCCGTTGCCCTGCACCGAAACGATGTGGTGCGGCACGCCGATCTTGTCCTCCTCGGCGCGGATGACGCCGACCGCGTGGCTCATCGCCGCGGAGATCGTCGCGTTCGACAGCTTGTTGCCTCCGGGCTCGTTCGTGAGCCCGAAGAGCACGAAGCTCTTGCTCCCGAACGCGTCGACGAGCGCCTGGTAGACCGCGTCGGTGCCCGTCGGGAACTTCGTCTTGTCGGGCGTCGTCGTCGCGTCCGACGGCAGCCCGGTCGCCTCCGGATCGCCGTCGGCCGTGTCCTGCCCGATCATCGAGGCGTCGCTCCGCAGCGTCACCAGCACGTAGACGCCCGGGTTGGCGCCGATGGCATCGATGACGCCGGTCATCGGCGTCGCGTACTGCGAGGCGTTCGTGAGCCAGCTGACGACGGTCGGGTAGCTGTCCATCGACAGCGAGATGCGCACGAAGGTCGGCTTCCACCCGCTGACGAGCCCGGAGACGACCGTCTCGAGCGTCTTGTCCGGCGTCGGCATCCAGAGCGTGTTGTCGTACCCGCAGAAGAAGATGTCATCGATGTTCACGCCGCGGCCC
>DASVWO010000556.1:0-6393 GCA_036393165.1 Polyangiaceae bacterium
GCTCCACGACTGGACCGTCGCCGTGTCGCAGTCGGACTGGGGCGGCAAGGGCGGCATCATCACCGAGTGGCAGCCGGTGCTCTACGAGAACGGGCACCCGACCGACGACGCGAGCTGCGCGTACTGGACGCCCATCATGCTGCTCTCGGGTTTCGTCGACTTCCAGGTGCAGGCGATCGTCTGGTGGGAGCTCTTCGACTATCCGATGTTCAGCCCGCACCCGGGGCTCTTCGCCAGCTCCGTCAGCGACCCGTACCCGGCCGCGCAGGTGATGCACGCGATGTACGGGCTGACCGGGGACCACGGCGCCGCGAAGTACACGTTCACGCCCGGCAAGCTGGACGTGACGGTCAAGGGGCTCCCGAGCGGGGACAACCAGTACGGAGGCGGGCGGTACGCGGTCTTCCAGAACTCGTCGCCGGGGACCTTCTTCGTGTTCGTGTGGAACGAGCAGGACGCGCTGGCGACCGGGACGACGACGCCCGTGACGGTCACGTTCAACGAGGCGCCGATGACCAAGGTCGTCGACTACAGCCTGACGAACCCGCCGTCGGCCAGCCCGGCGCCGAAGCAGACGCTGAGCAACGTGTCGCAGGTGAAGCTGGACCTGACGACCGAGGTGCGCTTGCTGCAAGTGACGCATCCCTGAGCGGGCGTCGGCCGACCGCGGGACGGCGTGTCGCGCCGGAACGGCGCCCATGTACGCGGTGTCGCGCACTTGGCGCGCGGCTGCGTCCTTGCAATTGGGCGCGAGCATGCGCATCGCGCTGGGGTTCGGAGTCGCGCTCGCCTGCTGCGCATGCAGCGCGGAGAGCGGCGTGCGCCCGCGCAACCCCGTGAACGCGAGCATGACCGAGCCCACGTGCGTCGCGGCGCCGGCCCTCCAGGACTCGTTTCCGAAGGCGTTCGCCGCGGCCCAAGACTACGACGCGTACCACGCGGAGCGGGCCCCCAACATCGACCTCGGGCACATCGGCGACAGCCGCATCGGGACGGAGCCGAATCCGCCGCACATCGATCCGCCGTGGGAGCAGCCGTTCACGCTGGACCGGCCGTACGCGGGGCGCAGGGCGTGCCCGGTGGTCTACGTCGTGCCGGTGGTGCCGGTCATCTCAGAGTAGGGCGCGGCGGATCCGCTCCCACACGGGCTCGCGTCCCTCGCCCGTGACGGCGCTGAAGCCGATGACCGACGCCCCGGCTGCGAGCCCGCGGGCCCCCTTGCGCACCGCCTCGAGCGCCGGCTTGCGCGCGGCGGCGCCGAGCTTGTCGATCTTCGTCGCCACGAGGATGACCTCGAGCGGGCGCGGGTCGCTCGTCTGGCGGGGCTCGCGCAGGAAGTCGACGAGCTGCTGCTCTTCCTCTTCCACGCCGCGCCGGACGTCGACGAGGAGCACGACGGCGCGGAGCCCCGCGCGCGTGCGGAGGTAGCCCTCGATCATCGACTGCCACTGCGTGCGCTCGACCTTCGAGCGCTTCGCCCAGCCGTAGCCGGGGAGGTCGACGAAGCGGAGGGTGAGTCCGTCGCCGCAGCGCACGTCGAAGACGTTGAGCTGGCGCGTGCAGCCGGGCGTGTTGCTCGTGCGCACGAGGCCGCGCCGCTGCATCATCGCGTTGAGCATGCTGCTCTTGCCCACGTTGGAGCGGCCGGCGAAGGCCACCTCCAGGACCGTCGGCGGCGGGAGCTGCGACGCCTCCACCGCGCCGGCGGCGAACTCGGCGTGCACGACGCGTGTCTCGGTCTTCGGCTCCTTCATCTCGATCTCCCGAGTCTACGTCCGAGCGCGCCGCCGATCTCGCGCAGCTCCGGAGAACGCAGGACCCACGCGGCGAGCAGGTAGACCGCCGCGAACGCGGCCATCGCGCCGACCCCTCCGGCGACGCGCGCAGCGCCCCACCCCGCGAGCGACGCAGCGACGGACGCGAGCAGCGTCCGCGCCCCCGAGCGCGCGAGATCGCCGGCGCGGACCGTTCCCATGCGCCAGCGGAGGCCCACGAGCAGGAGGACCATCTGCACGGCGCTCGATCCGGCGACCGCCACGCTGATGCCCACGTGGCCCATCGGGCCCCTGAGCATCACGGCAAGCCCGATGAAGGCACACAGGTCGATCGCGCTCACGATGACCGGCGTGCGCGTGTCGCCCAGCGCGTAGAACGCGGGCACCGTCTGCCGCACGGCGGCCACGGTCCAGATGGCACCCCCTTGCCAGAGCAGCGCGCGCGCCGTCTCGTGCGTCGAGATGGCGTCAAAGTGTCCGCGCTGGAAGAGGACCGCGACGATGGGTTCACCGATGGCCACGAGCGCCGTACTCGCCGGGATGGCCACGAACATGGCGAGCCCCATGCCGTGCGCCCACGTCTTCGCCAGCTCGTCGCGCTCGCCGCGCGCCGCGAGGGTCGAGAGCGACGGCAGCGCCGCGGTCGACAGCGCCATGACGAAGATGCCCTGCGGGAAGTCGCAGAGCCGCATGGCCCAGGAGAACCAGCTCTGCGCGCCCTCACCGAGCTCCGAGAGGAAGCGCCGCGAGAGGACGAGGTCCACGTAGTAGATGCCGATGCCGAACGTGAGGGGCGCGATCCGGCGGAGCACCCTGCGCACGTCGTCGTCGAAGGCGAACCTCGGCAGCCCGCCGTAGCCGATGCGGTGCAGCGCAGGCCACTGCGCGACGACCTGGAGGAGGCCGCCGACGAGCGCGCCCCACGCCAGCCACTGCACGCGATCGTCGCCGCCGAAGCGGAGCGCGAGCAGCGCGAACACCACGAGCGCCACGTTGAGCAGCGCCGGCGCGAACGCCGCGACGGCGAAGCGCCGGTTCGCGTTGAGGGCCGCCATGCCGAGAGCGGCCGTCCCCATGAAGAAGATGTACGGGAACACCGCGCGGGTCAGCGCCACCGTGCGCGCGAACTCGTCGGGCCCGTAGCCGCCGGCGAAGAGCCTCGTCAGCGGCGCTGCGAAGACGATGCCGAGCACCGTGACCGCTGCGAGCGCCACGAGCGAGGCGCCCCGCACGCGCGCGAAGAAGCTGCGCGCCGCGTCGTCCCCTTCCTTGGCCAGCTTCTCGGACAGCAGCGGGACGACGGCGCTCGTGACCGCCCCTTCGCCGAGCAGCGAGCGAAGGGCGTTGGGAATGGTGAACGCGACCCACCATGCGTCCGTCGAGGCGAGGTCGAACACCGCCGCGATCACCATGTCGCGCACCAGACCGAGCACGCGCGATGCGAGCGTGCCGGCGCCCACCACGCCCGCGCGCCCGACGAGGCGCGCGCGCTCCTCGCGGCCGGTCGTCACTCCTTCGCCTTGCATTGCGCGCACTGGCAGAGCGACCGGAGGTACGCGTAGCTGTAGATGCCGCTCTCGTGACCGTCGAACCACTTGAGCCCGAGCGCGTAACCGCCGACCGGCGTGATGTCCTCGAGCTCGAGCTGGTCGTCGGTCGTCTCGAGCAGCCGGATCTCGCCCGTGTGGCCCTGGCAGCTCGCGCAGGGACAGTAGCCGCGGAGGATCGCGTGCGGGTAGACCGCCTTGTGGCCGTCGGCCCAGTCGATCTCGGTGGTGCGGCCGCCGCGCGGGGAGCGGATCGCGACCGGCTTCAGGCGGGGGTCCCTCGTCTTGCTCACGGCGCGGCGCTCCTCACGGCGCGCACCATGCCACGGACGCGTCCGAGCGACACGAGACCCGCGACCGCTCCCGGCCGCGACACGGCCTTGCTGCCCATGAGGTGTCCGGCGCGAAGCGCGGCGCGCCAGACGTCGACGCCGCTCCAGGCGCGCGACCCGGGCATGGCGCCCGCCGCGACGAGCGTCGCGAGCGCTCCGGCGATGAAAGCGTCGCCGCCGCCGGTGGCGTCGACGCACCGCACGCGCCGCGCGGGAGCGTGGACCTCGCCGTGCGATCCGATGGCGCTCGCGGGTCCCGCGCCGCGCGTCACGAGCCACGTCGCGCGCGGCGCGTGGCGCGCGAGCCAGCGCAGCCCGCCGCCGACGGCACGCAGGTCGGCGTCGCTCGCCTTCACGAGAGAAGCGCGCGCCGCCAGCGCCCCGATGGCCCGCTGCATGTCGGCGCGGTCGCGCCAGAGGTGCGCGCGCACGTTGAGGTCGACGAACACGCGCGCCCCCGCACCCTCGGCGACGTCGAGGAAGCGGTGAGTCGCGCGCGCCAGCGGCGGGGTCATCAGGGTGCTCGTGCCGACGAGGGCCCATCGCGCCCGGCCCATCGCCGGCACCACGTGCTCCGGACGCAGCGCGAGGTCCGCCGAATCGTGGCGGTAGAAGACGAACTCGGGCTCCCCCCGCGCGTCGCGCACCACGAAGGTCAGTCCGGTGCGGTTCGTGAAGCGCTTCACGAAGCGCACGTCCACGCGGTCCCCCCGGAGGTGCGCCAGCAGCGCGTCGCCCAGCCGGTCGCGTCCGACGCCGCCCACGACCGCCGAGCGTACGCCGAGGCGCGCGAGGCCCGTCGCCACGTTCGCCGGCGCGCCACCGAGCTCGCGACGAAAGGTGCGCGCGATCGGCTCGCGTCCGCGCGCGCTCGTTTCCAGCACGTCCCAGAGGATCTCGCCGAAGCACACGACGTCGAGCATGGCCCCGCCTGACCCTCTCAACGCTCGAACCCGGCGTGCGCTGCCATCGCCCGGTCCACGAGCCCGAGGATCACCTCCGACTGCTCCTCGCTCACGTCGCTCCCGCCCGCCGCGAGCGTCCGCGCCGCCTCGCGCGTCACCGGCAGGAGCACCGTCGACGATCCGCCGCACGAGCGGCACACGAGGCCCCCCCGCGCCGGATCGACGCACGCGGCCTTGCCCGGCGGGCACGGACGCCCGCACACGACGCACCGCTCGAGGTCGAGCGCGTACCCGAGGGCAGCCAGCATCCCCAGCCCCGCCCGCGCGAGCTCGCGCCGCGGCGACCCGATGCGTGCATCGAGCACGTCGAGCAGCGACACGAGCACGCGCCATCCCTCCGGCTCGGGCGTCTTCGGCGGAAACGCGTGCCTCGCCCAGCGGAGCGCCACCCCGGCCGCGTCGAGCGCCTCCAGGCTCTCCGTCACGCCCGCGCGCGCGCGCACCACCTGCGCTTCCTTGAGCGTCGCCAGCTCCCCTCCCTTGTCTTCGACCACGACCGAGATGGTGTGCACCGGCTCGAGCGCCCCGCTGACGCGCTTCGACCCGCGCCGCGCGCCACGCACGATGGCCGCCAGCTTCCCCACCTGCTCGGTCACGAACGTCACCACGAGGTCCGCCTCGCCGAACTCCACCGTCCGGACGACGAGCGCCTCGCTGTCGATGCGACTCACGCCATCAGGCTTAGCGCGGCAGCCGGATCGTTGCGCGACAGGTCGGTCGGGATGTCTCGCCCGCGCGGCCTGAGGACGATGCTCAGCGCGAGCGACAGAAGGATGAGCAGCAGCACGAACGCGATGGCCACGCCGAAGCGCTTGCCCTGTCCCTCGCGCGCCGCCTGCAGCGGCGTCTGCACCGGCAGCGGCGTGACGTACGCGATGCGCCGGCTCGAGGTGTACCTCGCGAGCACGTCCGCCGGCACGAGCCCCACCGCCTGCGCGTATGCCTTGAGGAATCCGCGGACGAACACCTCCCCGGGCAGCTCGTCGAAGCGGTCGCTCTCGATGGCCTCGAGCGACGGCACCGGGATGCGCGTGACACGCGACAGCTCGGACACGCTCATCGCGCGCCGCTCTCTCTCTACTCTGAGGGTACTGCCGAGGGTCTGGTTCATCGGCTCCTGGTTCTCGTCGTCATTGGATCTTCGCCAGCGCGTCCTGGCACGCCTTGCCAGCCGTCGTCTCGATCGAGATGTCGCGACACTTCTCGAAGTCGGCGCGCGCGTCGGCAAGCTTGCCGAGCTTCATGCGCACCTCGGCCCGCTCCTGCCATGCATCCTGCAGGTTCTTGCACTCGGGCACGTCGACGCTGACGGCATTGGAGAGCGACGTTTCGGCTGCGGCGAGATCTCCCTTCTTCTCGTAGGCGATTCCCAAGCGATAGTGCCCCACGCAGAAGCGGGGCTCGGTGATGGCGTTCTTCAGGGACTCGATCCCCTCGTCGACCTTGCCGGCGAGCACCTGCGCCCAGCCGTAGTTGCCCCATGCGAGGTAACTCGACTCGAACGACGGGTCGCGGGTGAGCGGTTCGAGGGCGGCCATGGCCTCTGGGTATCTCTTCTCGAGGATCAGGATCTGTCCGAGCGTGTTCTTGGCTTCGCGGTACTTGTCATCGACTTGGAGGGCGCGTCGCACGAACTTCTCGGCATCGGCGAGGCGGCAATCGGGGTCGGTGAGCTCCAGTTTTCCGGAACAGAAGAAGAGGTGGATCGTCGAAGCGAAGTAGAGGGCCTTGCTGTTGTCCTCGTTGAGCTCGATCGCGCGCTTGCAGTGATCGA
>DASVWO010000557.1:0-8952 GCA_036393165.1 Polyangiaceae bacterium
CCGAGCGTGCCCGTGAAGTAGAGTCGCCGGTGCGCCTGCTCGACGAAGTAGAGGGCCAGGCGGAGCGCGGCGCGTCGCACGACGCCGGGCTTGACCGGCACGACGTGCGTCAGCCCGTTCTGCGGGTGGCGATCCTCGGCATCGCTGAGCGCGTTGATCGCCGGATCGTTGTCCGACTTGATGATCGGCGGGCTCACCTCGGCCTCGCGCTGGTCGGCCGGTTCGTCGACGAGGAGCGCCGCGAGGGCGAGCCCGGCCTCGACGACGAGCACGCCGACGAGGATCGGGAGGAGCCCTATCCACGCCCACGGCTGCTTCGGCAGCCCGCGCTCGACCGGGCCAACCTTCAGCCCGAGCTTCGATAAGTGCTTCTGCAACCGCACGGCGACGTCGCGCGGCGGCATCCTCGCGAGCTCCCCCGCGGCGTCACGCTCGTCGAGCCAGCCCTCGATGGCCTGGCGGACCTCGCGGTCGTGCAGGATCTGGTCGCGCGAGAGACCGCCGTGCGAGACGTAATACGTGAGCGGTGCCACGGCGTGCTCCGCCGCGTATGCCGGCAGGCTGCCGCGCACGTAGCCCTCGCAGCAGCCGAAGAATCGCTCCAGGCTCGGGCCGATCGCGTGCACCAGCTGCTGCAGGTGCGTCTGCGGGTCGCCGTCGTAGTTGCTCTCGAAAGCGAGCGCCGCGTCCCCGCCGGCGCGGTCGAAGACGACGAAGCGCCCGAAGTGCATCGTGCGCACGCGCGCGAGGTCGCGCACGATCGCCGCCTGCTCCTGCTCGAGCAGGCGCACCAGATTCGCGCGCTCGCCGTCGCGCACGGGGGCGACGACGGTGAGGGCGTGCTGCCGGACGCACGGGCTCGCCACGGCGCGAGTATCTTGGAGGCCCATGGCGACCGCAACGGTTTCGTCGAGCGCGCTGGAGAAGCACGCGTCCTTCTTCGACCCGCAGGGCACGCACCGCATCACGTGCGGGCAGACCTACGACGGAATGAAGCGCCTCGGAGTCCCCTTCCTCCTGCGCGTCCTGCTCACGCCGGTCATCAACGGCTTCCTCGGCCTGCTCACCGGCGGACCTCCGTTCGTCATCGAGATCGACCGCATCGAGAAGGGCAAGCACCCGTTCGACAGCGGGACCTTCGACGACGCGGGCGGCTTCGACGCCGGCGCCTTCGGCGTCCTCTTCCCGCCCGGGCGCGACGCGATCACGGCCGCCGAGATGGACCTGGTCATCACCGATCGCGGCGACCGGAGGCCGCAGATGGGCAGGGTCGCCGGTTTCCTCGGGCACCTCTTCTCGAAGGCGGAGGTCGCGGTGCTCTTCCGTGTCGCCTCGGACACGACGAAGACGGTGAACGGCAAACCGGTGCCCGCGATGACGCGCGACGCGCTGCGCTCCTTCTACGACGGCACGCTGTTCGACCGCATCGCCGCCCGACGACGCTGACCACGACAGCTACGACGCGAAGTGCCTGCGCAGCTCGCGGGCCACGTCGTCGGCCGCCTCGATCTGCACCCAGTGGTTCGCGTCCGGGAGACGCACGACGCGCGCGTTGGGGACCCAGTCCGCCGGAGGCTCTGCCAGGGCCGGCACGAGGTAGTGGTCCTTCTCGCCCCACACGACGAGCGTGGGCGCATCGACCTTGCGCGGCTGGGGGCCGCGGCCGGTGATCCCCTCGCGGAACCTGGCGCGGTAGTACGCGAGCGCCGCGCTCACGGCGCCGTCGGGGCGCAGCGCCTCGATGCATCTCTCGACCTCCTCGGCCGGAACGCCGTCGATGGCGAAAGTGCGGCGGACGCGCGCGAAGTTGCGCGCCGAAAGGAGCATCTCCGGAATGAAGGGGATCTGGAACAAGAAGACGTAGAGACCACGCCGGAGCTGCTCCCATTTGCGCATCTCGCGCTCGTACCCGACCGGATGCGGCCCGTTGAGGATCGCGAGCTTGTCGACGATCTCCGGGTGCAGCATCGCGGTCCACCAGGCGACCGGCGCGCCCCAGTCGTGGCCGACGACATACGCCTTCGCGGCGCCGAGCGCGTGCACGAGACCCGCCACGTCCGCTGCGAGGTGCTCGACGCCGTAATCTTCCACCTCCTTCGGACGGTCCGAGCCGCCGTAGCCGCGCAGATCGGGCGCGACGACGCGATAGCCCGCGTCGGCGAGCTTCGACGCGACCGCGCTCCAGGTCGCCCCGCACTCGGGGAACCCGTGGAGGAGCACGACGAGGTTGCTCTTCTTCGCTTCGTTCCAGAGCGTGCACTGCAGGCGAAGCTCCCCCACGTCGATGCGCCTCACGGTCGGCATGGGCGCACTCTAGTAGCCCTTCGGGCCGTCGGCTCGCCTTCGGCGAATCCTCATATGATACGTTGGGTGGCTCGGGAACGCGGCTCGACGGGAGAGCGATGCTCGGGGCGATCGAGGGATTCCGGGGGACCAAGCGCTTCATCCTCGAGGGTCAGCTCGGGGAGGGCGGCATGGGCGTCGTGCACCGCGCGCGCGACGTCGAGCGCGGCGAGATCGTCGCGCTCAAGACGATGTCGCGGCTCGATCCGGCCTCGCTCCTTCGCTTCAAGAACGAGTTCCGCGCGCTCGCCGACATCGTGCACGACAACGTGGTGCAGCTCTACGAGCTCTTCTCGGAGGGCGACCAGTGGTTCTTCACGATGGAGCTCGTGGACGGTTGCGACCTCATCTCGTGGGTGCACTCGTCGCTGTCGATGCCGCCGCCCCCGCCGCGCGAGACGCGGATGGCTGCGGACGCGATGGTGAGCGGCGTGCAAGCGACGCTGCTCGCGCCGACGGAGCTCATCGAGGTGCTCGCGGCGTCGTCGGGCAGCATGCCGGCCGCACCGGCCGCGACCTTGCCCCCGCGCGTGCGCTTCTTCGTGCGCGACGTGGACCGGCTGCGCGCCGCGTTCCGGCAGCTCGCGGCGGGCGTCGCGATGATCCATGCGCGCGGCAAGCTGCACCGCGATCTCAAGCCGTCCAACGTCATCGTGTCGCGCTCGGGGCGCGTGGTGATCCTCGACTTCGGCGTGGTCGGCGAGTACCGGCCGGGCGAGCCGGGGCAGCGCGGCGACGAGACGCTCGTGGGCACCCCCGCGTACATGGCGCCGGAGCAGGCGGCGTTCCAGCCCGCGTCGCCGGCGTCCGACTGGTACGCGGTCGGCGTCATGATGTTCGAGGCGCTCACGCAGCGCATGCCCTTCGAGGGATCGACGACCGAGCTGCTGCTCGCCAAGCAGCGGCCGCTCGGGGCGCGTCCGCGCGACCTCGTCGAGGGTATCCCCGAGGATCTCGAGCAGCTCTGCGTCGACCTGCTGCAGGTCGACCCGCGCTCACGCCCGCCGGCCGAGGACATCCTGAGGCGCCTCGAGGGCGAGCGCACGCCGGCGATCTCGGCGTCGGTCGAGATCCCCTTCGTCGGGCGGCGGGCGCAGCTCGACGCCCTGCACGCGGCGTTCGACGCGAGCCACGAGGGGCCGCCGGTCGCCGTGATGCTGCACGGGCGATCGGGCATGGGAAAGAGCGCCCTCGCGGCGCGCTTCCTCGGACAGCTCGAGGCGCGGCCCGACACGCTGGTGCTCTCCGGGCGCTGCTACGACCGCGAGGCGGTGCCGTTCAAGGCGGTCGACCAGGTCGTCGACGAGCTGAGTCGCTGGCTCGCGCGGCTGCCCGAGGAGGAAGCATACGCGCTGTTGCCACCCGAGATTCACGCGCTCGCGCGCCTCTTCCCGGTGATCAAGAACGCGCGCGTCGTCACCATGGCGCCGGCCGACTCGGACGCGGGCGCCGTCGATCCCCTCGAGGTGCGCCGGCGCGCGTTCTCGGCGCTCAAGCAACTGCTGGCGGCGATCGCCGCACGGTGGTCGCTCGTGGTTCACATCGACGACCTGCAATGGGGAGACGCCGACAGCGTGCAGCTGCTCGAGGCGGTCCTCTCGCCGCCGGCGCCGCGGCCGATGCTCCTCGTGTGCGGGCACCGCAGCGAGTCGGCGGCGTCGAGCGAGGCGCTCGCGCTGCTGCGGCGCACGCTCGCGTCGCTCGGCGGCGCGTGCAAGGTGCGCGAGGTGGAGGTCGGCGCCCTCTCGGACCGCGAGGCGCGCGAGCTCGCGCGTGCGCTCGTCGACTCGAGCGATCCGGCGGTGCCGGCGGCGATCGCTGCGGAGGCGCAAGGCAGCCCGCTCTTCGTCGCCGAGCTCGGACGCTGGGCCAACGAGCGCGGGGGCGCGGTGGCGCGCGGGGGTGGCGGCACCATCGCGCTCGACGAGATGATCGCGGCGCGCGTCGCCGAGCTGCCGGAGGACGCGCGCGCGCTGCTCGAGGCGGTGAGCGTCGCGGGAGGGCCGGTCGCGCACGGAATCGTGGAGGCCGCGAGCGGCACCGCGGGCAAGCGGCGGCCGGCGGCGCTGGCGCTGCGGGCGGCACACTTCGTGTCGACGCGCGGGCTGCGCGACGACGACCTGGTCGAGACGTCGCACGATCGCATTCGCGAGACGGTGGTCGCCGCGATGGACGAGGCGTCACGCCGCGCACGGCACCTGGCGCTCGCGCGCGCCTACGCCGGCTCCTCGCGCACCGATCCCGAGGCGGCGTTCGCGCACTTCCGCGCCGGCGGCGACGACGCGAGCGCACGCGACTACGCGCTGCGGGCCGCCGAGTCGGCCGACCAGGGGCTCGCGTTCCTGCGCGCCGCGCGCCTCTACCGGGCCGCGATCGAGCTCGGGGCCGAGCGGCCCGACCAGCTCTACGCGCACCTCGGCGACGCCCTGGCCAACGCGGGACGCGGCGCCGAGGCGGCCGACGCGTACATGGAGGCCGCCGCGCGATCGAGCGGGCGCGAGGCGCTCAACCTGCGCCGCGTCGCCGCCGAGCACCTGCTCAAGGCGGGCCGCGACGACCGCGGTCTGGCCGCGCTGCAGCAGGTGCTCTCGGCCGTCGGCGTGCGCTACCCCGAGTCGACGCAGGCGGCCGTCGCGTCGCTCCTCTGGCACGAGGCGCGCCTGCGCGTCGCGCGCCTCACACGCACCCTGCGCCGCCCGCAGAGCCTCTCCCCTCGCCTCCTCGATCAGTTCGACGCCGCGTTCGCCGCCGCCACGGGCCTCACGACGAGCGACCTGCTGCGAAGCGCCGACTTCGCGAACCGCGCGCTGCTGCTCGCTCTCGAGGCGGGCGAGCCGGTGCGCCTCGGACGCGCCCTCGCCGTCGCCGCAGGCAACGTCGCGGCGCGCGGCGAATCGGCCCGCCGCCGCGCCGACGCCCTCGTGCGCGCCGCGCAGCAGGTAGCCGACCAGGTGGACGATCCGCACGGCCGCGCCCTCGCCCTGCTCGCCGGCGGCTTCGTGCACTTCTTCCTCGGCGAGTGGCGCGGCGCGCGCGCCAAGCTCGAGGAGGCCGAGACGATCCTCCGCACGCGCTGCCGCGCCGTCGCCTGGGAGCTTGCGAACACGCAGGCCTGGACGTGCAACGTGCTCATTCTCAGCGGCGAGCTGCGCGAGGCCTCGCGCCGCGTCCCCGCGATCGTCGAGGAGGCACGCTCGCGCGACGACTCGTTTGCGCTGATGCACCTCACCTACCCCGCATGCTGCGCCCACATCGTGGCCGACGACGTGCACGCCGCCTGGCGCGTTACCGAGCTCGCCGCGACGCACGCCGGCGGCGACGGCGCCTTCACCTCGTTCCACTGGGGCGCGTTCATCTCGGGCTGCTCGGTCGAGCGCTACCGCGGCGACGGGCGCGCCGCGTGGGAGCGCGTGAAGCGCACGAGTCCCGCGCTCGACGGCTCGAGCCTCAGCCGCATCGCCCTCGTGCGCACCTTCTCCGCCTACGAGCGCGGCCTCTCGGCCATCGCCGCCGCCGCCGCAGGCCACGACCGCACGGTCGCGCTGGACGCCGCGGACGACTGGGCACGCCGCCTCTCGCGCGAGAGCGTCTCCTTCGCCCCCGCCATGGGCCAGCTCCTCCGCGCGGGCCTCTTCGCCGCGCGAGGGGACCGGAAGCGCGCCGATTCCGCGCTCGAGCTGGCGATCCCCGCGCTCGACGCGGCGGATCTCGGCTACCTCGCCGCCTGCGCGCGCCACCGCCGCGGCGAGCTGCTCGCCGGCTCTGCCGGAGCGGAGCTCGTCGCCCGCAGCCGCGCCTTCTTCGCCGCGCAGGGCATCGTGAACCCGGAGCGTTGCCTGCAAATGAGCGCCCCAGGCTTCTCCTGACGTATTCTCGGGGCCTCGATGGAGAGCCTGCGCAAGTTCTTCGCGCTCGATCTCCTCGACAACCGCTACCCGCAGCTGCACGGGATGCGCGTCGTCGCGATCCTCAGCGTGGTCCAGTACCACGTGACGACCATCTTCACGTACGAGACGCACCTCACGATGGACCGGTCGTGGGCGATGACGTCGATGACGATCTTCTTCGGGATGGACCTCTTCTTCATCCTGAGCGGGTTCCTCATCGGGTCCATCCTGCTGCGGTCGGTCGAGACGGCCGGCTTCATCAACGTGCGCCGCTTCTGGCTGCGCCGCGCGTTCCGCACCTTCCCCGCGTACTACGTGGTGCTCACGGCGCTCGTGCTCCTCTTCGGCCTCACGGCCGGGCAGCGCAAGCATCTGCCCTTCGAGTACGCGTACCTCACCAACTACGTGCCGCTCACGCGCGAGGGCACGGTGATGCTCTGGGGCTGGTCGCTCGCGCTCGAAGAGCAGTTCTACCTCTCGGTGCCGCTGCTCTTCTTCGGCCTCTCCAGGATGCGCAGCGACCGTGCGCGCCTGACGCTACTCGGCGTCTTCTGGGTGAGCGCGCTCGTGGTGCGCCTCGTCCTCTACAAGCGCCACCCCGGCTGGGACATCGGGGAGCTCTACGACAACCTGTACTTCAAGACGCACACGCGCTTCGACACGCTGGTGTGCGGGATCATGCTCGCGTACGTGCAGCAGCGCTGGTCCAAGCCCATCACGCGCTGGCTCGAGGACCCGGCGCACCGCGCGTGGCTCGCCCTGCCCAGCTGCGCATGCCTCTGGCTGCTCCTGCAGCCGTGGATGTTCGGCGACAAATGGCTCCTGCTGGTCCGCGTCTTCTCGTGGGGGACGCTGACGAGCATCATGTACTTCGGCTGGGTGGTGCTCTTGCTCAACGGGGGCGGGGGGTGGATCCAGCGCTTCCTGTCGGCCCCGTTCTGGCGGCGGGTGGCGACGCTCGGGTACGGCGTGTACCTGGTCCACATTCCCGTGTGTGATCACGCCATTGCACCCATGGCTCGCATCATGTCCAAGAGCTGGGGGTGGCCCATGGTCGCCGTCTGGCCCAGCTCGGTTCTGGGGCTCTTCGGGCTGTCGCTGGTCGTGTCGTACGGGCTGCACCTCGTCGTCGAAAAGCCGGCCCTGCGACTGCGGGATCTCGTGGCGAAGTAGGGTATTCTCCCGCCCACCATGGCGACGAAGAAGAAGGCGAAGAAGGCCGGGAAGAAGTCGACCGCACGCGCCCGCAAGGCCGCGCCCGCCCGCAAGGCCGCGAAGAAGCGCGCCGTTGCCGCGAAGGCGCCGAAGCGCACCGTGCGCGCGGCGGCCCGCAAGCCCGCCAAGGCGACGAAGGTGAAGGCGAAGGCGAAGCCCAAGGCGAGGGCGAAGGTGAAGGTGCGCGCGCGCGCCAAGGCCGTCGCGAAGCCGCCGATCCAGCGGCGCGATCGCCCCGGTCACATCGATCCGAAGTACGCGCGCGAGCTGCGCACGCACAGCGAGCCGCCGGAGCCGGATCCCGAGAGCTTCTTCGGCGGTCCGCGCGCGAGCGACGATCTCTCCGAGGAGATGGGCGAAGAGGTGGTCGCCACCGCGACGACCGGCGAGTACGAGGCGGAAGAAGTCCGCGAGCAGGACGTGCCCGAGGAAGTCGGCGGGCCGTTCGTCGAGACGACCGCGCGCGAGGAGTTCGGCCACGGGACCGACCCGTCGAATCCCAAGGGCGCGAGCCGCGAGCCGTTCCCGCGTACCTAGCCACGGGTTTCGAGGACGAGCACCGCCGTTCGAGTACGGGCACGTGGCACGAGGACGAGGACGGTCACGTCCTGTCGAGCACGATGACGAGCACGAGCACGCAACCGAGCACGAACAGCGTTCGGGGTGGCGTCCGTGCTCGTCCTCGTGTCACGTGCCCGTACTTCGAACCACGTGCTCGAACACGACAGCGCCGCTCCCTCTCTCGGCGCGCATGTCACATAACATGACGTGACATGGCGACGCCGACGCTGGATCCCAGGCGATCGCTGCGTGTCGTCGGCACTGCGGCGGCGGTGGCGTGGGTGGCGCTCGCGCTGAGCACGAAGGCGGCATGGCCGCTGGCGGGGTTCGTCGTGGGCGCCGTCGTGGGCGCGGCGGGGTTCGCCGTCGCGCCGGTGGGGCGGGCGATCGTGCGCGCACTCATGGCGCCGCCGCGCTGGGCGTTCGTGGCGGTGTGCGCGGCGACGGCCGCGGGAATCACCTGGTGGACCGTCGGCCACGCGATGCGCGGGCTCCCGCTGTCGATCGACTCGGGCGCCTATCTGCTCCAGGCGCGGGCGCTGGCCCACGGGAGCTTCGGCGTGACCGCGCCGCACCCGGCGCAGGCGTTCGGCGATCGCTTCCTCCTCGAGGGGCCGGACCAACGGCTGTACGGGATCTTCCCTCCCGGCTGGCCACTGGCGCTCGCGCCGTTCGCGGCGATCGGTCGGCCCATGCTCGCGGGGCCCGCCGTGGCGGTGCTCATGGTGCTCGCGCAGGCGGCGCTCGGGCGGGCCATGGGCGAAGCCGCGGGCGACGAGGACGCCGGCGAGCTGGCAATGCGCGCCTCGCTGCTGCTGTCGCTCGCGTCGATCGGGCGGGCGCTGGAGACGGCGGACCTGCTGTCGCACGCGTTCGTCGCGGCGCTCGCGGCGTTCGCGCTGGCCGGGGCCCTGCGGATCGCGAGCCACACCGAGACCATGATCCG
>DASVWO010000558.1:0-28351 GCA_036393165.1 Polyangiaceae bacterium
CGGCTCGCGCGCCTCTACGAGCAGCTCGACGACGCGAAGAACGCGATCCGCGCCCTGGAGATCGTGCGCCAGGGCGACCCCGAGGACTTCGAAGCGCTGAGCCGCCTGTGCGATCTCTGCGAGAAGACCGAGCAATGGGACAAGGTCGCCGAGCTCCTGGCTCAGCGCATCGAGGTCGAGGCGGACGAGACCGAAGTCAGCGCCCTCACGAAGAAGCTGGCCGGCATCCTCGCCGACAAGCTCGATCGCGGCGACGAGGCGCTCGCGGCGCTCACCGAGCTGGCCGACATGGGCGACGCGAGCATCCGCGCCGCGTACGTGGAGCTGGGGGACCACCTCGGGTGGCGTGGCATCGTGGCCACGAAGCTCGTCGAGTGGTGGTTCGAGGCGCGCCAGAGCGCCGAGCGCACGACGAACCTGCGCGGCGCCTTCGAGCGCTTCGCCGAGGTCGGTCGCGAGCAGGACGCCGTTCGCGTCGCTTGCGAGATCGTCCGGAGCAAAGGCGCCGACCGCGAGCTCGCCGAGCGGCTCGAGCAGCTGGCCGTCAAGACGAATGACCTGGATGCGCTGGCCATCGCGCACGACCTGCTCGCGCGCGATCTGACGGGTGCGGATCGCGCCCGCGAGCTCGTGCGGCAGGCGGAGGCTCGCGTGAAAGCCGGCGCACCGAAGCTCGAGGCGCTGCAGCACGGCGAGGCCGGGCTGACGAGCGTGCCGCCGGGCGAGGTCGAGGAGCTGCTCACGCGTCTGGCGGCGATCGCCGAGAAGCCGACGGACGTCGTCGACCTGTACGAGCGCCAGATCAGCCGTTGCAAGGCGCCTGCGGATCGCATTCGTGCCTTCGCTCGCGCGGCGCAAGTCGCGGCATCCAAGGGACAGCACGACCGCGCGCGCGGGTTCTTCGAGCTCGCCCTGAGCGGTACGCCCACCGACGACACGCTGGCGATCCTCGAGCAGGCTGCGCGCGACGGCGATACCCAGAGCGGCGGCGAGCGGCTCCGACGCTCGCTGTGCGCGTCGATGGCGGTGGGCGGCCAGGGAGCCCGTGACGGCGGAAAGACCCGCGGGTCGCTCATGCGCCGGGCCGCCTCGATGGCCCATCGCGATCTCGACGACCTCGACCAGGCGTTCACCTGGCTGGGCGACGCCCTGATCGCGCACGTCGATCCGCTGACGCTCGACGCGCTCGAGGGGCTCGCGCGCGAGGTCGGTGATCCGCGCCGCGCCGAGGGGACGCTTTCGCGCGCTCTCGGCGAGGTGTTCGACGGTCCGCTCGTGAGGCAGCTCCTCGCCCGCCGCGCCAAGCTGCGTCGCGAGCAGCTCGACGACAAGACCGGGGCCGCCGCGGATCTGAAGAAGCTGCACGATCTCTCGCCGACCGATCAGGCGGTGATGGACGAGCTGTCTGCGCTCCTGACCGACCTGGGCGACTACCGCGGGATGGTGCAGCTCTACGAGGACCAGATCCTGCGCGGCAAGGACATGACTGCGCGCGCCGAGCTGGCGCGCAAGGTCGCTCGCATGTGGGAGGAGCAGCTGACCGATCCGCGCGAGGCCGCGGACGCGTGGCGCCGCGTCCTCCGCATGAAGCAGGGAGACACCGAGGCGACGGCCGGTCTCGAGCGGGCGAAGTCCAACATGCTCAAGAAGCCCGAGCCGGGCGCCGAGCGCGAGGCCTACGCCCCGCCGAAGATCTCGGCGCCGCCTCCGCCCCCCGAGCCCAAGCCCGAGCCCAAGAAGCCGAGCGAGCCCCCGCCGGCCGCGGCCACCGAGCCTCCGGCCAAGGACTCGGAGGCCGAGCAGGAGATCGCGACCGTCGCCAAGAGCGACGACCTCGTCGCGAGCCTTCGTGCCGCACTGAACGAGGGAGGCGACGGGCCGGAGGAAGGCGCACGCGTCGTCGACGAACCCTCTTCGTCCCAGGAGCGGCCGCAGCGGCCCGAGGGTCTCTTCTTCCGCGGCCCGGGCAAGGACGATGTGACCGTGAGCGGCCCGGGCACCCAGCCCGAGATGGATCGCGCGACACGACCTGCCGTCGAAGGGGAGCTCGATGCGATCGAGCAATCGTTCGCGCCCGGTCACGACGGGGACGAGATGCTGCGCACGAGCGAGGGCACGGCCCTCGACTTCCTCGACTCCACGCTGGCGCGTCCGCCGAAGCTGTCGGACGCTCCTCCCCCGCCGGACACGGGCGAGGGCCCCATGGCGGACATGGCCGGCGGCGGAGAGGACTTCGAAGAAGAGGTCATCATCGCCGACGACCTCGCCGAGATGATCGACAACGAGGAAGAGCCCCCGCCGGCCACCGAGGAGACGCCCGAGGAGGAAAAGAAGTCCTCGGTGCCTCCGCCGCTGCCGCGGCAGTAGCTCCGCCCGCTCACAGCCGGAGCGTCGATCCCTCGAGCTCCACGTCCTTGCCGAGGACGAACGCCTCGTTCCGCGCGCCGTGGCCGAACGGCGCCCCTGCGACGACGGGGACACCGAGATCCCCGAGGCGGTCGTCGAGCACCTCCTCGACGGTGCGCCCGTCGCTTCCGGGAGCGCAGCGATCGAACCCGCCGAGCACGATGGCCTGTGCCCTCGCGAGGTGACCGCCCAGCCGCAAGGACGTGAGCATCCGGTCGACGCGGTACGGAGCCTCGGTCACGTCCTCGAGGGCCAGCACCGCACCGTCGGGCACCCGAAGGCGACCGGCCGCCGCCAGCGCCTGCAGCAGCGCGAGATTCCCTCCGACGATCGGCCCCCTCGCCTTCCCCGGTCGCAACACGCGCAACCCGCTCCAGAGTCTCGGGTCGCGCGGCCTCTCCAGACACGACAGCCACGCGGCCCTCTCGCCGGCCGTGCAATCTCGCCCCAGGCCCGTCGCGTTCGGCGCGTGAACCGACGCCACGCCGGACGCCCACGCCATCGCGTGGAGAACGGTCACGTCGCTGAAGCCTACGATCCATTTCGGGCGCTTCGCGAAGCCATCCCAGGTGACGCGCTCCAGCACCCGCATTGCGCCGTATCCCCCGCGCGCCGCCACGATCGCCCGGATCTCGTCGTCCGCCATCGCGGCCTCGAGCTCCGTGGCGCGCCGCGCGTCGCTCCCTGCCAGATATCCCTCGCGCGCGAACGCCCCCGCCATGATGCGGATGCGGTACCGAGACCGTAGCCAGGCGAGACCTCGCAAGAGCTCGTCCCGCGGGAACGGGCTCGACGGCGCCACGACCGCGACGAGATCGCCGGGGGACAGCGCCGGAGGAAATGCGAGCGCCACGCGCGAGAGCATATCGCCGTTGACGACCGCGCACGCGCGCACGACAGTGTCCCCCCCGTGGTCACGGCCTCCCGCGCACTCGCCCGCATCGATTCCGCCGTGCGCGGCACGCCAGGGCTCCTTCGTCGCGTGCTCGGGAGCGCCGAGCAGGGCATCGACGAGCTCCTCGAGCGCCTCCTCGGCGAGAGCTTCGGCGAGCGCCTCGGGCGCGTCCCGCTCGCGCTGGGCGGCGCAGGCGTGGACCCGTTCGGGCTCGACCCGCAGTGGGCCAAGTATGCGCTGGCGACGGTCGCGTTCCTCCACCGGCGCTACTTCCGGTCCGAGGTCCACGGCGTCGAGAACGTGCCCACCGGGCGTGTTCTTCTCGTGGCCAACCACTCGGGTCAGGTGCCGCTCGACGGCGCGATGGTCGGCGCAGCGATGTTCATGGACGCCGAGCCGCCGCGCATCATCCGCGCGATGGTCGAGAAGTGGGCCGTCAGCCTGCCCTTCGTCTCGCTCCTCTTCGCGCGCGTGGGCCAGGTCGTCGGCGTCCCGGAGAACGCCAAGCGGCTGCTGCAGCAGGGCGAGGTGCTCCTCGTGTTCCCGGAAGGGGCACGCGGCATCTCGAAGACGTTCGACCAGCGCTACAAGCTGACCGAGTTCGGGCTCGGCTTCATGCGGCTGGCGATCGAGACGGACACGCCCATCGTCCCCGTGGGCGTCATCGGCGCCGAGGAGCAGTACGTGTCCGTGGCCAACGTGCAGGCGCTGGCGAAGATCTTGCGCATGCCCGCCTTCCCGGTCATCCCGCAGCTCTTCTTCCCCGGTGGGCAGCTCCCCCTGCCGACGAAGTACCGCATCTGGTTCGGAGAGCCCATGCGCTTCTCGGGCGACCCGGACGACGACGACGCCGTGATCGACGACAAGGTGTGGCTCGTGAAGCAGACGATCCAGTCGATGCTCAACCGCGGCCTCAAGGAGAGGAAGCACATCTTCTGGTGAGGGAGGCATAGGCGTGAGCGCGACCATGGCCCGAACGAACCACACCACGCCGGCGAAGAAGCCCGGGGCCGTGCTCGTCACGGGCATCTGCGGGCGCCTCGGCAAGCAGCTCGCGCGCGTGCTGCACCGGGAGCGGCGCGTGGTGGGCGTCGACCGCCGCGATTTCACCGACCGCCCGAAGGACATCGACCACGCGCAGGTCGACATCCGGCGCACGAAGCTCAAGGACGTCTTCCGCGCCAACGACATCCAGGCCGTCGTCCACCTCGGCGTCATGCACGACCCGCGCGCCTCGGCTGCCGAGCACCATTCGTGGAACGTGGCCGGGTTCGGCAAGCTGCTCGAGTACATCGCGCAGTTCAACGTCTCGAAGCTCGTCGTGCTCTCGAGCTCCAACGTCTACGGGCCACAACCGAGCAACCCCCAGTTCCTCGCCGAGGACGCCCCGCTGCTCGGGGGGCAGAACTTCAGCGACATCCGCGACCTCGTCGAGGTCGACATGCTCGCCCAGAGCTTCTTCTGGAAGCTGCCCGAGACCGAGACGGTCATCCTGCGCCCGGTGCACATCATCGGCAGCGTGCACAACGCGCCGAGCAACTTCCTGCGCCTGGACCCGATCCTGACCATCATGGGCTACGACCCGATGGCGCAGGTCGTCCACCAGTCGGACGTGGTGCGGGCCATCGATCTCGCCCTCCGCCCCGGCATCCGCGGCATCTTCAACCTCGCGGGCCCCGAGCCGGTGCCCCTCTCGCACCTCATCAAAATCCTGGGGCGGCAGCGCATCAGCGTCCCCTACTCGCTCGCGCGCGTGGTGCTCCGGCGGCTCTGGTCGCTGCGTCTCACGACGTTCCCGCCGCCGGAGCTCGATCACATCCGCTACGTGTGCATGGTCGACGACCGTCGTGCCCGTCAGGTCCTCGGGTTCGCGCCGAGCATGTCGCTCGAGGAGACGGTGCTCTCGGTCGACGACGGCCGCTGGTGACTGAGGAGCCGGCGCGCGAGCATCAGGAGGTCCAGCGCCTGGGCGCGCGCGAGGAACAAGGCGGCCACCGGGTAGGTCGCGGCGCCAACCGAGATCTCCAGCACCAGCCGAGCAGCCGCCGTGTGCATTCCGCCCCATGACTCGAGCGCCTGCACGGCCATCACCGCCGCGAGCATCGGCACGCACGCCGCCAGCGCCGGCGCGCACTGGACGGCGAGCGTGCGCGCGCGCACGCCGTCGAGCAGTTGCACGGCCACCATGCTCGCCAGCGCATGGGCCCCGAACGCCACCCCGACGGCGACGCACGCCCACACCGGACCGAGGCGACCGAGGGTGAGCAGGAGCGCCACGAGGGCGGCGAGCTTGAACACCTCCAGCTTCGCGTCGAGGCGCGGCTGGTCGCGCGCGAGCAGGTACGAGGAGATCGTCCAGCCCACGGGCCGCACGACGCTCAGGCACGAGAGCACCGCGAGCATCGGCCCCACGTCGCGCCACTCGGGCCGCAGCAGGGCGTCGACGACCGTCTGCGCCACCGCCCCCAGCCCGACCGCCAGCGGGAAGGTCACGAGCGCCAGCAAGCCCGTGGATCGCACGAGGGCGGCCTTCCGGTCCTCGGGCGACAGGTGCGCGTAAGAGGGCAGCAGGACGTCGCCGATCTGCTCGCCTATCTGCACCGCGGGGACGTCGGCCACGTTGTACGCGAGGTTGTAGCCGCCGAGCACCTCCGTCCCGAAGAGACTCGAGATGATCACGTTGTCGATCCGCCGCGACGTGAAGCCGGCGGCACCCCCGATCGACACTGGCACGCCGAACCGGAGCATCGATCGCAGCGTCTTCCACTCGATCCGGCCCGGGGAGGCCCAGTCCGCCAGGGGTAGCCCCGCGGTCATCGTCACCAGTCGCGCGAGACTGCGCGCGACGTTCGCGACGACGATCGCCATGCCGCCCCACCCGGCAGCCGCGAATCCCAGCGAGGCGACCGTGTACGAGATCTCCCCGGCGCTCCTGCAGAGGCCTATGCGCCGAAACTCCATCCGTCGCGCGAGGACGCGCTCCGGCATGTAGGCGACGCGGTCGAGCACCCCCGCGAATGCGAAACCGGGTAGGTAGCGACCCAGGGCGGGCGCCTTCATCCACACCGAGAGCGGGTGCTCGAGGGCGAAGAGCGCCACGAGTGAAACGAGCCCGAGCGAGACGTGGGCGACCGTGGCGTGCCACGCGACGTCGCGCCCGACCGACGGCCGCGACACGTAGTACTGCCCGACCCCCAGAGTCGAGAACTGATTCGCGAGCAGCACGATGATCGACGCGTCGGAGACCTCTCCGAGCGCGTCTCGCGCAACGAAGTACGTGATGACCAGCGTCCCGACGAGCCCCAGGACACGCGAGCCCACGCCGGTGCCGATCGTCCAGGCGACGCCCCGCACCGCCAGGAGCAGGATCGAGCGACGGGGCGCGGGGGACATCGTCAGTGACTCGCCGCGCGGATGCGGGCGATGGCCCGCTCGGCGATCACGCGTGCTGCTTCCACGACCCGGGCTCTCAGGCCCGGCGCCACCGCCCGCAGCGTCACCAGGTTGCGCGAGGCGAGCGCGAGATCGCGCTTGTAGCGGGACGCGCCTGCGAGAAAGTCGTACTCACGCAGGCCGGACTCGATGCTCGCGCGGATCGCGAGGGCGTGCATCGCGATGCCGGGCTTCACGTTCTTGGGCACGTCGACGCGGCGACCGCTCTGGTAGAACTGCAGCCGGCCGTCGTGGACGAGGTTGTACGCGGCCGCCACGGGCTCGCCGCGCACGAGCAGCCACGACAGGTCGAGCGAGACGCCGTCCTCCCCTGCGAGGAGCCGCGGCATCACGGTCTCGTGGAACTGCCGGAAACGGTCGCTGGAGAAGACGCCGCTCTTCCCCGCCGACGTCCATCGCTCGCCATGCAGCTGCGAGAGCACGCGCACGCCCTCGGCCAGCTCTTCCGCCGTGCGTGCCCTGCGCAGCTCCCATCCGCCAGGCCCGGCCCACTTCTCGAGCTCCCGGAGGCTCCGCGTCACGCCGTACCTGCGCGAGGACCCCAGCGCCTGCAGGTACCCGTCCCACGTGTCCGGGAGCGGGATGTACGGGCACTCCCCGGACGTCTCGATCGACGTCACGATCCCGCCGCGTCCCAGGGCGCCCGCCAGCTCGGACACGAAGGGATCCTCGGCGCTCATCGAGGGCATCCGCAGCTCGTCCCAGTCGTTCGGCGCGGCGTCGCGCAGCGTCGCCGCGAGGACGTTCGCCACCTCGCTCTCCATGCCGCGCGCCACGATCGCCCCGACGTAGTCCGAGCAGATCTCGTCCGCCTCCTTCTCGCCCGTCCCGAGCAGCTCGAGACGACGCACCGGGATGCCCGCGCGGTGCAACGTGACGCGCCACGAGAGGAGCAGCAGGCCGACGAGCGAATCGCCGTCCTCCACCGTGACGATCCACGGCGTGCGCCGCTCGGCATCGCCGAA
This sequence comes from Polyangiaceae bacterium, assembly GCA_036393165.1. Lineage (GTDB taxonomy): Bacteria > Myxococcota_A > Polyangia > Polyangiales > Polyangiaceae > Palsa-1150. The sequence continues at coordinate 7,720 of DASVWO010000558.1, forward strand.
CACCCGCCACCAGGTGCTCTGCCACAGCGGCGTCATCACCGGCTGCGGTCGGGCGGAGCGCCCGAGGAGGGCTCGCCAGCGGGGAGCCAGGGCTTCGAGGTCGGCGGGATCGGTGGAGACGGAGGTGCGCAACATGGTCAGTACGCCAGCCAGGGCAGTGCGAGCATCGTGCGGAACATCTCGTCGGCGAGGGTCAGGTCGAGCGAGATGCGCCTCGCATCGAATGGATCGAACGCCTCGACCCGGTTCGAGCCGGTCCCGTTGGAGAACCCGAGCTCGTAGCCGCAGTCGCGCACGGCGCGCTTGATGCGCTGGTCGTCGCCGAGCGGCTTGCCCACCGGATACGAGACGGCGAGCACGGGCCGGCCGAGGACGCACTCCAGCTCCTCGCGCGAACCGCGCAGCTCGCGCATCAGGTCCTCATCGTTCAGCGTCTGGAGCACGCGGTGCGACCGCGTGTGCGACTGGACGTCCATCCCCGCGTCGCGCAGGGCGAGGACGTGGTCCCAGGTCATCACGGTCTGCTCGGCGAGACGGCGCTCCTCCTCGCGGTCCAGGGACACGCCCGCCGCGCGCTCGAGCTCCTCGAGAAACCGGGGCAGGTCCAGCCCGCGCCGGTCCTTCACGATGCGCTGTGCCTTGCGCACCGCGGCTCTGCGCGCGCCTGCGTCGCGCAGAGGGAGCTCGAGCGGCTCCGGGTATTCGATTCGCAACCGGTCGCGCCCGGACCGGTTCACGATCAGGGCGACGCGGTCCCACCAGTACAGGCGGCGCTCGCGCACGTAGTCGACCGCCACGAAGAACGTGGCGCGCACGCCGTGACGCTGCAGGATGGGCAGGGCGACGTCGTGGTTGTCCCTGTAGCCGTCGTCGAACGTCACGAGCACCGGATTCGCCGGCAGCTCTCGCGACCCGCGCCTCCATGCGAGCACGTCCTCGAGGGACACGACGTTGAGCCACCGGCGCATGTAGTGGAGCTGCCGATCGAGCTGCTTGGGCGTGACGTCGACGACCCCTTCGTCGAGGTCGCCGGCAGCGCCCGGCTCGGCGACGCGGTGGTAGGTGAGCACCGTGAGCCACGGCGAGGACGCGCCTCGCAGCGACAGCAGCAGCTGCGGAACGCGCATCCGGTCGAGCGCGGTGGCGAGGATCGTTCGATTCATCGTCATCGTCTTTCCCGGCACGCCTCCCGCACGTCGCGGATGCATGATCGTGCTCGCGCGCGAGGTGTTCCTTTGCAAATGCTCTACCGTCGTCCTCGCGCCTCCCCCGGACGGCGAGCCCGGCGGTGAAGCGGGCGCGATGCGCTTCGTTTCCGGCGGTCTTCCCCACATGGGCCTGCTCGATCCCGCGCACCACGGAGACGAGCACGTCCGCGACTTCCGCGACCGTCTCGCACGGGGCGAGACGTGGCTGCTCGGTCTGCGCGGGGACCGCGTGGCGACGTACACCTGGCTGCACGACCGCGGCACGTGCGCCTATCCCTACCTTCCCGGGTGCGTCTTCGACCTGCCGCCGGATGTGGCCTACGGGTACGACGCCTGGACCCCTCCGGAGCTCCGCGGAGGCGGGCTGCGCAGGAGGGCGTTCGTCGAGGAGCTGCGGTGGCTCGGCGAGCGCGGCAAGGCGTGGGAGGCGAGCTTCTTCGTGGCGCATCAGCTCGAGGGCGCCACGCGCTCCCTCGCTCTCGCCGGCATCACGATCGTCCCGGTGTGGCGCATCGCGCTGGGGCGCGACCGCAGCCTCTCGTACACGGCCCTCGCCGATCCGTGCGGCATCACGCCGCGAGCCGGATGATCCTCGCCGGGACTCCCATCGCGATCGCACCGTCCGGGACGTCGCTGGTGACGACCGATCCCGCCGCGACGATGGCCCCCGCGCCGATGGTCACGCCCTTGAGCACGTGGGCGTCGCGGCCGACCCACGCGTAGTCGTGGACGGTGACGGGGCGCATGTCCTCTTCGCGCAGGAGCATGTCACCCTTGCGGCGGCGCTCGAGGTCCGTCGGATGACCGTCCGAATCGCGGATGACGACGCGCTGCGAGATGCCCACGTGGTGACCGATCGAGATGCGCCGGTTGACCGCGAAGAGATTGTCGTAGCCCACGTGGCAGTTCGCGCCGATGACGAGCTCCGGATCGTCGCAGAAGCGCCCCGAGTGGACGTCGAAGCTCGAGAGGGTGCAGTCGTCGCCGATCACGATGCGCGCGTGCCCCCGGATGTACGGAGCACGCGTGAGGTGCACGCGCTCGCCCACGTGAGCGCAGCGGGCGCGCAGCAGCGGCTCCCAGAGCAGCTTGGCGCCGACGACCTCGCGGGCGTCGACGTACGCGTCGTAGAGGTACCCGGCGCAGAGGTACCCTCGCCGGAGGAGCTCGTTGTCCGGCACGCGCGCGCCCAGGACCCAGCGATACGCGTCGTGGGCGAGCCGTGCGGCCGGCGTCTCCCGGCGCTTGACGGCCAGGAGCCACCGTTCGACGGCGCTCAGCGGAAGACGCGGTCCGCCAGCCACGTGGGCCATCCCTCGGGGTCGAACCCGTGCTGCGCGAAGCACGCGAACATCCAGCGCTCCATGCCCCATCCGACGCAGCCGCTGGTGGCGGACGCGCCATCCATCGAGGCGATCCGGAAGGCGGAGCCGAAGAAGCGCTCGTGCAGGTTGAAGCTCGCGCAGGCCACGGATCGGGGCGCCCCATCGGCTCCCGTCCCGATGGGCAGGCGCAGCTCGAGCTTTCGGTCCCCGCTTCGCTGCCACCAGGCCTTCTCGGCCCGTGCCGCGGGGAAGAAGGGATCGTTGGCCGACTCGATGGTGCCGTCGAGATCCCATCGCTCGAGCTGGTCCATCGCCGCCTCGAGGAGGCGCATGCGCGTGCGGGCGACACGATCGGGCTCGCCGAGGAAGACGACCTCGCGCATCCCGAACTCCCAGAGGCGCTCGATGCCGGTGAGGTTGCGCGACTCGTAGCGGTAGCAGCGACCCACCGTGGTCACGACGGCGACGGGATCGTCGATCGCCGAGCCCTCGCGCGCCGCGTAGACCGCGTAGCAGAGCGCGGGCAGCATGCAGGCCGCGAAGGGAGCCAGCGCTGCGGCCGGAGGCTGCACGAGGTCCTGCGCTCCGACGTTGGCGACCCGGAAGCGCTCGATGGCGTCGTAGTCCTCGCCCAGATGCGTCACGAGCGACACCGTGTGCGGGAACGAAGCGAAGTACCCGCAGCGGGCGAGCACCTGCGCCGGGACCAGCGCCGGGTGGCTCTCCTCCCGGGCGTCGAGCGACCGCGCGATCTTCGCGCAATCCTCGTCGAGCGCGCGGACCAGGGCGAGCGCCGGTCCCCGCAGCGACACGCGACCGGGGGCGATCTCCACCACCCACCCGCGCTTCCGGAGCTCGGTGTACGCGTCGGCGACGAGGCGCCGCCCCGGATCGCCCCGGCGCATGACGAGCTTGCGCGCCATCGGCCGGTGCCGCCGGACCATGTCGATCAGAAAGCGCTCCACCCGCTCGCGTTCGGCCCCTGCATCGGCCTGCTCGTCGACGCGGAAGAGCACGCGGCCTCCGTCGTCCGAGACACGCACGTCGTGCACGTGAGGGGAGATCCAGGCCGCCTGCTTGGCGATCTCCTCGGCGAGGTCACCGTCGATCGACGCCGGGGCTGACAGCGAGCACTCGAGGGCGCTCACGTGAGCCCTCCGGGCGCCAGGCCCGTGACGAGCGCCACCAGGGCCTCGAGGTTGCGCGCCGTGCCGAAGGACTCGTCGGCGATCGACACGCCGAATTCCTCCTCCAGCGACAGCAGCAGCTCGAGCGCGGCGATCGACCGGACCCCGAGATCCCGGAAGAGGTCCGCCCTCGCGCTGAACTCCCCTTCCAGCCGGGCCACGCGCCTGAGGATCCCCCGGATGCGCGACTCGATCTCGTTCATCATGGCCTACTCCATCAGCTCCCTGACCGTCACCAGCTCCCATCCCCCTGCGCGCAGGGCATGGACCACCGCGGGCAGCGCATCGAGCGTCCAGGGCTGCTGCTCGTGCATCAGCACCACGTCTCCCGGCGAGAGGCGCTCGGGAGCCAGCCTGCGCTCGACGACGCGCGCATCCATCGTGCGGCAGTCGTCGGAGTCGACCGACCAGAGGACCGTCGTGTATCCGGCCATCGCCAGCCGGTAGAGCGAGGGGAGCGAGAGCCGACCGCGAGGCGGTCGGACGATGGGTCTTCCTCGGGCCGGCGGGAGCGCCGCGGCCGTCCTCGCCAGCTCGTCCCCCAGGCACTCGCGGCTCATCCCCGCGAACGAGTCGTGGGACCAGCCGTGCCCACCCACCTCGTGCCCGCGCCGGACATACTCGCGCACCATCCCCGGCGCGCGCGCCGCGTTCTCCCCGACGAGGAAGAACGTGGCGCGCACACCGAGGCGTGCGAGCACGTCGAGGTAGCGAGGCGACATCGTGTCGGGCCCGTCGTCGAACGTGAGGGCGATGCGCCGTCGCGCGGGCTCTCGCCGGCCGTTCGCGAAGAGCACGGCGCGCGGCAAGAGACGCAAGGCTGCCGCACGCAGGGCCCCGGACCGTGCCTTCGTGAACAGCGAGGGACTGGACGGCATCACGATCGGGCGCGGCACGCGCGCGGTCTGAGCGCTCGAGGACGGTGGCGTGGGCTGCGAGAGCGCCATCGCGGGCTGCTCAAGCAATCCGCACGCCGGCTGTGTCGCTCAGCGCGCTTTCGTCATCTTCACGGTGAGGGGAGACGCACTCACCTTCACGATCTTGCGCTCGAGCTTGTAGTCCGCCTTCAGGAAGGACAGCAGGTGTTCGTACGTCGGATCGGCCTGCTCGCCCGTGTACACGATGTCGCATGGGGTCGCTTCGCACATCGTGTCCCCCTCCTCCTTCACCTTCACGCCGGGAGGATCCGTCTCGATGTGCAGCGTCGCCGTGACCTTGGGCGGAGGCGGCGGAGGGGGTGGCGGCGGCGGGACGGGCGCCGTGGAAGGCGTCGCGGACACGGCCGCGATCGGCTGGGAATCGCCGCGGTCGCGCGACAGGAATGCCACCGTGCCTGCCACACTGACGGCGACGAGGGCGATGACCCACGGCATCGCGCTGCGTCGCGGCTGCGGCGCCGACGCATAGGAGATCGTGGGCGGCATCAGCCTCGGCGACGGGTTGCTGCCCGAGTCCGACGTGGTCGCGGCGCCGCCCGGGCGCATCTTGAGCGCCGCGATGAGCTCCTCCATCGAGGCGAAGCGCTCGTCCGGATTCTTGGCGAGGCACTTCATCACGATGGCCTCGACGCCGGGCGGAAGGACCGCGTCGGGCGCAACGGTCTGGATGGGCGGAGGCGCGTCCGACACTTGAGCCATCATCGTCGCGAGGTCGGTCGCCTTGTCGAACGGCGGCTTGCCGGCGAGCATCGCGTAGAACATCGCGCCCACCGAGTAGATGTCGGTGCGTCCGTCGACGGCCTTGCCCTGCACCTGCTCGGGGGCCATGTAGCGCGGCGAGCCCATGATCTGGCCGACCTGCGTCTGGTCCTGCGCTTCGTTCGGCGTCGTCTCCTTGACGAGCCCGAAGTCGAGCACCTTCGCGAAGTCGTCGTCGTCGTCCCGCTTCAGGAGGAAGACGTTGCCGGGCTTCATGTCGCGGTGCACGACGCCGAGGGCGTGCGCCTCCCGGAGCGCCCGCGCCACCTGGCGCGTCACGTGGATCGCGCGCTCGGCCGAGAGCTTCCCGTTCTTCTTCAGCTCCTCGGAGAGCGTGCGACCCTCGAGGTACTCCATCGCGATGAAGCACTGCCCGTCGGCGGTCTCGCCGTAATCGAAGATGGTGACCACGTTGGGGTGCGTGAGCTTCGCGGCGGTGCTCGCCTCGAGGAGGAAGCGGCGCGTGAAGTCGATCACGTCCCCGCCGCCGGCGAGCCGCGGATCGAGCACCTTGATGGCGCACGGCCGCTTCATGCTCACCTGCATGCCGTAATAGACCTTGCCCATCCCGCCGCGTGCGATGGGCCGGTCGATGCGTACGCGCTCGAGCAGCACACTCCCCACGAGCGGGTCGTCGTCGCTCGTCGACGTACCGGCCGCCGTGGGGACGGGCGGCGGCGTCGAGCTGACGCGGGGCGGCGGAGGAGCGCTCGCTGCGCCCACACCGGGGGTAGATTTTTCCCGTGCCTCCGGTGCTGGAGGCGGCGCGCTGACCGACGGTGCATCCGACGGTGCGACCTTCGGCGGGTCCTCCGGCATCGTCGCTCCAAGGTAACGCCGAACGGGGGGCGAGGAAAACGGCGAAGGCAGCGCGTGCCTACATCGCGCTCGAGCTTGGTGGACGATACGATCGGACCATGGTGGAGGCGCGCTCTCTTCGGCGTGTGGGGATTCTTTTGTGCGGCTTCGGCGGGCTGGCGCTCGCCGGAGGCGCGTGCAGCTCGGAGCCCTCGGGGACGCCGCCTCCCGAACCGGCTCCCGCCCAGGCTCCGGCGGAGATCGAATCGCTGCAGCAGCACGCTGCGCCGAGCGGGATCATCGTCCCGATGCGCTCGCCCGAGGAGCAGGCGGCCGGACCGACGACGCCTCCGGTGGGCGCGAACTACTGCGCGATGCTCCACCCTGGGGCCAAGCCGAACCTCAAGTACTACGGCGGGCAGATCATCTCCGACGTCAGCGTGGTCGACGTCAACTGGTCGAAGCAGGTCGCCTCGACGCTCAGCACGAACATGCCGCTCTTCTGGCAGGCCGCCGTGCAGAGCACATGGTTCACCTGGCTGAGCCAGTACCGGACCGTGGGGCTCAACGGCGCTGACGGCCAGCCCGGCTCCAATCAGGGTCTGATCAATGGCTCGTACGCGGGCGAGTACACGCTGACACCGAGCCGGTGCGGGAGCACGACGGCCTGCACAGTGAGCGACGCCCAGATCCAGAGCGAGCTCGCGGCCCAGATCACCAGCGGCGCGCTGCCGAAGCCGCAGCTCGGCTGCGACGGGTTCGCGAGCACGATCTACATGGTCGACTTCCCGTCGAACGTGACGATCAGCGGTCCGCCCGGAACCGGCACGTCGTGCGTTCAGTTCTGCGGGTACCACTACTCGTTCCACTACACGCTGAACGGCCAGAGCGTCGTCGTGCCCTACGGCGTGCTCCCCGACGTCACGCAGGGCGCGTGCGGAGGCGGTGGGTGCGGAACGACCGGCAACGCGCTGAACAACGCGACCGGCGTCGCCGCGCACGAGCTGGCCGAGGCCGTGACCGACACCGACGTCGCCGACGACACGAGCGCCGGCTACGCGCGACCGGCGGCGTGGGGCGACAACACGTGCGGCGAGATCGGCGACATCTGCGCGTTCATCTACGGCACCATCACGAGCGGCGGCACGACGTGGACCGTGCAGCAGCTCTGGAGCAACGCGGACAACAACTGTGTGACCGTCGGAAAGGGCACGACGTCGACCCTCTGCTCGTGCAACGACAATGGCACGACGTGCACCGGCGCGACGCCGGTGTGCGAGACCAACTCGTCCAACGTCGACTTCGGTCACTGCGAGCAGTGCACCGCGACGTCGAACAACTGCCCGACCGGGGACACGTGCGTGCAGTCCAGCAGCACGGCGACCGACGACAAGTGCAGCTGCACGCCGAAGACCACGTGTAGCGCGGGCGCCAACTGCGGGTCGCAGTCCGACGGATGCGGCGGCATGGTCACGTGCGGGGGCAACTGCACGCCGCCGCAGTCGTGCGGCGGAGGGGGAACGCCCAACGTGTGCGGATGCACCCCGGCGACGACGTGCACCGGCGGACAGAACTGCGGGACGCAGGCCGACGGCTGCGGGGGCATGGTCACCTGCGGGATGTGCGTCGCGCCGCAGACGTGTGGCGGCGGCGGCACGCAGGGCATGTGCGGATGCACCCCGGCGACGACCTGCACCGGTGGAGCGAACTGCGGGACGCAGGCGGACGGATGCGGTGGGATGATCATGTGCGGCACGTGCGTGTCGCCTCAGTCCTGCGGCGGCGGAGGAACCTCGGGGGTCTGCGGTTGCACGCCGGCCACCACCTGCACCGGCGGAGCGCAGTGCGGCACGCAGCCGGACAACTGCGGGGGCACCGTGACCTGCGGTACGTGCGGGAGCAACCAGACCTGCGTCGGCAACCAGTGCGTGAGCAACGCGCCCGACGCCAGCGGCAGCAGCAGCGGTGGAAGCTCGGGCAGCAGCTCCGGAAGCGGATCGAGCAGCGGCAGCAGCTCGGGCAGCAGCAGCGGTTCGAGCAGCGGGAGTGGATCGAGCAGTGGGTCGAGCAGCGGTTCCAGCAGCGGCTCGGGCAGTGGGTCCAGCAGCGGATCGAGCAGCGGTTCGTCGAGCGGATCCGGAAGTGGATCCGGCAGCGGCTCCAGCAGCGGTTCCAGCAGCAGCTCCTCGGGCAGCGGCAGCAGCTCTGGCAGCAGCAGCGGAAGCAGCTCCGGCACCGGCAGCAGCAGCGGCTCGCAAGGCGAGGTGGACGCGATGGTCGAAGGTGGCGGCGGGGACGCCGCGGACGTCACCGGGTTCAGCGGCCAGAACGGCGGCTGCGGGTGCAAGACGGCCGGTGCCACGGAAGACGGCCCCTCGTCGCCTCTGCTCGCCTTCGGCGGCATCGGCCTCGTGGGGGTCCTGCGCCTGCGCCGGCGCAAGAAGGACTGAGTGGGCGGGACAGGGATCGAACCTGCGACCATCTGCGTGTAAAGCAGACGCTCTGCCGCTGAGCTACCCGCCCCCTCTCCATGCCTAGCACGGGGAAGGCCCGGCCGCGGCGTTCCGTATGAAGCTGTGACCGATGGCCCAGAAATCGCCGCGAGCGCCCTCTCCTGCTCAGGAGCCGCCGCAGCGGCCGCCCACGCCGGTGCCTGCACCTCCGATCACGCAGCCGGCGACGCCCGTGGGTGGCTCGTTGCCTAACGAGTCCGAGGACCCGGTCCGTTCGACCCGGACCTGGTAGCTCCGCTCGCTCACAGCGTGTCGAGCGGCACGCGCACGGGGCAACCGTGGTGGCCCGTACGCTCGGCGTACTGCTGGTGGTAGCCCTCGGCCTTGTAGAAGGCTTTCATCGGCACGATCTCGGTCGTGATCGGGGCCGTCAGCGACTTCTGCTCGGCGTCGCGCGACGCACGCGCGGCGGCCGCCTCGTCGGCGTCGAACGTGAAGACGATGCTGCGGTAGCTGTCGCCCTCGTCGGGCCCCTGCCCGCCCACCTGCGTCGGATCGTGGATCTTCCAGAAGACGCGCAGCAGGTGCTCGTAGGGCACCTTCGTCGGATCGAACTCGACGAGCACGGTCTCGGCGTGCCCCGTGGTGTGCGTGCACACGGAGGGATACGTCGGGTCGGTCGTGTGACCGCCCGAGTATCCGACGGCTGTGGCGACGACGCCCGGCACGTGGCGGAACGCATCCTCGACGCCCCAGAAGCAACCGGCCGCGAACGCGGCGAGACGGTCGTGCCCCGTGGCCACGAGCGGCGTGCCGTATCCCGCGTGACCCGGATCGGTGCCGACGTGCGTCTTCGGCGGCTCCGCCGAGCTGGTGCGACAACCGAGGACGATGGGAAGCGCGAGCATGAGGACCGAGAGCTTCATGCCCATCATTACGGTGGGCGGGCACCGCCGGTTTCGGCGGCTCAAGGCTCGTAGTTCCACGACTTTTCCGGCAGCTTGTGGACGGCCTCGCGCGCGGGCACCCCTGCCAGGTCGGCGAGCGCCCGGAACGCGCGCCCTCCCACGTTGCACTCGTCGCCGGGAAAGAGGACCGCCACGCGCCCGTAGAGATGCTCGAGCCCGCGCGCCGGCAGCGCCTGTCCACGAAGGAAGCGCCCCCCGCGATCGCGCACGCGCGCCGCGACGTCCGCGAGCAGCGCGAGCGCCACCCCGATCCCCCGGTGCGGCGGCGCCACGTACAGGTCGATGACGTGTGCGCCCGGCATGCAGTGGTGAAGATCGTAGATGTCCTCCCAGGCGGCAAAACCCACGAGTCCCCCGTCCGCGATGCGGGCGACGCTCATCTCGAAGTGCGCACCGAAGCCGTCGCGCGCGAGCGCCTCGGCGCTGCCTCCCCACGGCCGCGTGAACGCATCGTGCATGAACTGCTCGATGAGACGCGCGAGCTCGGGCACGTCCTCGGGAACCGACGAGCGAACCGTCAGCACGGCGCGCTCCTACTCTCGCGGCAGGGGGAGCCCCTGCTGGCGCAAGAAGGAGAGCTTGTCCCAGTACCCGCGCTGGAACACGATGAGCCCCTGCTTCACCTGGAAGAAGCCGCAACCGCGGAGGCCCAGCGGATCGCGCCACTCGAGGATCGCCCAGTCGCCGTCCTCGAAGACGTTCTCGACGATGCAGTGCATCTTCGCCGTGGCGAATCCCTGGGCGAACATCGCGCGGATCGCGTCGCGCCCCGAGGCGGGTGATTCGGCCACCTGGTGGTTCACGGCATCCGCCGCGTAGAAGGCGGCGAGCGCGTCGGAGTCGGCCCGGTTGAAAGCGTCGACCCAGGCGGCCACGAGCGCCGAAGGACGCAGCATGCCCATGCCGTGATCCGGTGGCTGCTCGGGGTGCTGCGCTTCCGTGATGAGAGCGGAAACGAGCGCCCCCACGTCGCGCTCGAAGGAGGGGCCGCGCACGATGCCCGAGCCACCCACGATGCGCGCGCTCACGGCGCGCAGCGTGTCCGCGAGCGCCTCCAACCCTCTCCTGCCCCGCCCCTCGACGTTCACGGCAGCCGTGAGCCCGACCACCTTCCCCTCGAGCTCGCCCGAGCCGATGGCCCAGTCGATCGCGTTCTTCAGCGACCCCGGCAGACTGAAGCCGTACTCGGGAGACGCCACGAGCACCGCATCGCTGCCGGCCAGGGCCCGGCGCCATGCAACCACCGCGTCGGGCGCTCCCGCCGCGTCCTGGTCGGGATCGAACGGAGGGATCTCGCGGAGGCCTTCGAAGATCACGACCTCGACGCCGTCGCGAGCGCATGCCCGTGCGGCGTCGAGGAGGGCCCGGTTGCCCGAGCGGGATTGCAAGCTTCCGGAGACACCGAGGATCCTCACGCGAAGGATCCTAGCGGGTCAGCAGGATGTCGACGCGCCGGTCGACGGCCCAGCTGGTCTCGTCGTGCCCACGCGCGTCGAGCTTGCCGCGAGACGTCTTTTCGATCCGCGACGGATCGACCCCCAGCCTCTCGAGATACGTGGAAACGGCCTGCGCTCGTTTCATCCCGAGCGCCTGGTTGTAGTCGACCGAGCCGCGAGGATCCGCTCGTCCCACGAGCCACACGCCGGCGTCCTTCAGCGGACCCGTGACGAAGCAGTCGGCCAGCTGGTTCAGCACGGTGAGATCCGGCGCCTGCAGGATGCTCTGGTCGAAGCCGAACTTCGGCGCCTTGTCGATCGAATCCAGGTTCACCTGGCATGCGCGCAGGATGTCTTCGGAGACGGCGAGCGTCGGAGTCGTCGGCTGCGGCTCCTCCGCCGGCGGAGGCGGGCTCTCGGGCATGGCTTCCGTCACGCCGATGAAGTCATGCCGGGGCGGCGGCTCCCTCGCGACCATGGGCAAGCCTCCGCGCGAGCCGCCCAGATCGAAGCGACCCTGCAGCCCCGCGAAGAAGAAGACGGCGGTCTGGGCGCTAGACATCGCCGAGTTGCTGCCGTTCGAGGGCAGCTCGTAGATGAACGTGTTCACGTCGGCGCCCGCGACCGGGGCGATGGCCACGTCCTCCGAGACGCGAACGTCGTAGCCGACCTTCAGGGTTGCCAGCTCGAGACCGTGGCGCATCATCGACACGCCCTGCTGCCCTGGGGCGTCGTTCTCCCAGACGAGCCGGTAGCCCGTGCCGAGACGTGCCCAGGGATCTCCGCGGAGGGTCGGCAGGAAGTGATACGTGACGCCGAGGTTGCCGGCGAGCCCGCGCACCGCCGAGTTCTGCTCGGGACCGAACTCTCCGTACTGCCCCTCGATTCCAATCGACCACGGGCGCGAGAGCCGGTACGCGACCTCCGCGTTCACGGCGATGCCCGGTCCCATGACGTTGCGGAAATCGCGGTTCGGCGCGAGCGTTCCGACGCCTTGGTCGTAGCCGGTGCCGATCGTCAGCTCGAGCGCATCGCTCGGCGCGCGCACGTGCTGCACGAGATACGGTTCCTTGCGCTCCTGGGCATTCGCCGTGGAGCAGATCGCGGAGGCGAGAATCGCGGCGCCTCCGAGGATTGCTGCGTGCTTACGCATGATCCACCTCCTGTTGGTCGTGTCGGGCGCGCGTGGGTGCATCGGGTGTGCCCTGCGACCACGTCGCGTGATACCCAGGTGGCCATGGGCGAGACGAGCACGACGATCGCGACGCCTCACGGCGCAATGCCTGCGTACGTCTGCAAGCCCTCCGGGTCGGGGCCGTGGCCCGCCGTCGTCGTCATCAGCGACGTGTTCGGGATGACGCAGGATCTCCGCCGGCAGACGGAGTGGATGGCGAGCGAGGGCTTCCTCGCAGCTGCGCCCGACCTCTTCTACTGGGGAGGCAAGGTGCAGTGCTTGCGCGCGATCTTTCGCGACGCCCTCGCGCGCAAGGGGCGCACCTTCGAGGAGATCGATGCGGTACGCGCATGGCTTGCCGCACGCGAGGACTGCACGGGCAAGGTCGGCGTCATCGGCTTCTGCATGGGCGGCGGCTTCGCGTTGCTCCTCGCCCCCGGCCACGGCTTCGCCGCATCGAGCGTCAACTACGGCACCGTCCCCAAGGACGTCGACGCGCTCCTCGCCCACGCGTGCCCGGTCATCGGCAGCTTCGGCGCCAAGGACTTCCCGTTGCGGAGCGCGCCCAAGCGCCTCGAGCAAGCGCTCACCCTGAACGGCGTTCCCCACGAGGTCGACGAGTACGCCGACGCCGGGCACTCGTTCCTGAACGACCACGCGAAGGAGGACGTGTCGGCGCTCCTCCGGATCGTCATGAAGATGAGCCGCACCGGGTACCACGACCCCTCGGCGCGCCTGGCGCGCGGGCGCATCGTGTCGTTCTTCCGCACGCATCTCGCCTGAGCTCGCGTTGCAGCCGTGACGCAATGCGATGGCGCGACGCGGCGATCGCCGTCGCTTCAAGTTTTCATGTGTGCAGGGAAAAAGAGGGGACCTCGTGCATCGATCCTCATGCATCGACCCGCGCTCCGGGTAATGTCCGCGGTGTCGCGGAGAGACCCGAGGAGGAGCGAATGCCTGAGGGCGTCATCAAGCGGATCACGATCGAGGGGTTCGGATACATCGACGTCGGACGCGAGGACGAAATGTTCTTCCATCGCTCCGCCGTCCTCGGCGTCCGCTTCGAGGACCTGCGCGGAGGCCAGCGCGTCACTTACACCGAGGGCCGCAAGGCCGACGCGCCCAGGGCCGAGAACGTCAAGCCGCTCTGACGCGGGGCTCCTCGACTCGGAACGTAGCGAGGGCGGGCGTGGCCACCCCCGGGCCGCTTGACGGGGTCATTTCATAGCATGTCACATGACATGACATGGTGACTGCCCTGGGTTTCGGCCGCTCACTGAGCGCCGGAGACGACGGGCAGCTCGATGAAGGTCGCGCGGTCGGGAGAGTGATAGACGCGCTGGGTGGCCCTGCGGTAGTCGCCGGGCTTCGCTGCGAAGATGTTCTCGACGAACGTCTGCGGGTTGCGGTCGTAGAGCGGGAACCAGGTGGACTGGACCTGCACCATGATGCGGTGCCCCGGAAGGAAGACGTGGTTCACGTCGGGGAGCGCGAACTTGTAGAGGAGCGGCTCGTTCGAGGCGATGGGCTTCGGCGCGTCGAAGCCCTCGCGGTAGCGCCCGCGGAAGATGTCCATGGCGACCGCGAGCTCGTAGCCGCCGAGATCCGGGTGGGGCTGGACCTCGGGCGGGTACACGTCGATGAGCTTCACGATCCAGTCTGAATCCGTGCCGCTCGTCGAGGCGATCAGGTTGGCGATCGGCTCGCCCGCGACCTTCACAGGGGCCGTCAGCACGTCCGTCTGGAAGACGAGCACGTCGGGCCGTGCCCCGGCGTGGCGCTGGTCGCTGACGAGCCACTGGCGCCACGCTTTGTGCCCGTCGTCGATGCCGAGCGGCACCACGGGGCGAGGGACGTAGGGGACGGGCTTCGCCGGGTCCGAGACGTACTCCTCGTATCCCGCGGCCGCGGGAGCCGTGAAGCCGGCGTGACCATCTGCCTGCACGTAGAGCGCGGTCGTCTTCGGCCCGCCCGCCGGCCACGAGCGCAGCCGCTGCCAGCGGTTCGTGCCCGTCTCGAATGCCGTGACGGGCGCCACGTCGGCCTTCGGTGCGCCGTCCTTCAGGTACTGGTCGAGGAACGGCATGAGCACGTCGCGGCGAAACTCCAGCGACGTGTCCGCGTCGAAGTGGATCGCGCCCAGCGCGCTCCCATCGCCGCGCCAGCCGCCGTGGCACCAGGGACCCATCACGAGGAACACGCGATCGTTGCGCACGTCCTTCGGCTCGAGCGCCCGGTAGAGCGCCGGCGCACCGTAGATGTCCTCCTGGTCCCAGAGGCTGTGCACGATCATCACCGGCACCTTCAGCGGCTGGTCGGCCAGCAGGCGGTCGACGGCCTGATCGCGCCAGAACGCGTCGTAGCTCGGGTGCGCGACGATCTTGCTCCAGAAGCCCACCTGCCCCATCCCGCGGACGCGCGCGAGCTCCTGCGCCGAGCCGGCGTCGAGCAGCGCCGTGTACTCGTCGTGGGCGAGGTTCGGCCACTTCTCGCTCGACTTGCGGGTGGCCTCCTGCCCGTAGATGTACCCCAGCATCGTCTCGCGGAAGGCGCCGTTGTGAAACCAGTCGTCGCCGCGCCAGCCGTCGATCATGGGGTTCATCGGCACCGCCACCTTGAGGGCCGGGTGCGGCTGGTAGAGCGCGATGGCCGAGGTGAACCCGTCGTACGACGTGCCGAGGATGCCGACCTTGCCGTTGGACTCGGGCACGTTCTTCACGAGCCAGTCGATCGTGTCGTACGTGTCGGTCGCGTGATCGACCGGTGTCGGGTTCTGCGACCCATGCACCGGCCGGTTCATCACGTAGTCGCCCTCCGAGCCGTACTTGCCGCGCACGTCCTGCACGACGCGGATGTACCCGCGGCTGACGAGCGCTTCGTCGGGCACGTCGGCGGAGGCGGCGAGCGCGATGTGCACGCTGTCGGCGGATTCCGTGTAGCGCTCGGCGTTGTAGGGGGTGCGCGTGAGCAGCATGGGCGCGCCCTTGGCGCCCTTGGGCACCACGATGACCGTGTGCAGCTTCACCCCGTCACGCATCGGGATGTCGACCTTGCGACGCACGTAGTCCCAGTCGTCCTGGCCCGGCGTGAAGGCCGAGGGCGTCTCGCTCGGGAGCTGCGGGTAGAGCGCTCCCCCGTCGGGGAGAGGCGCTGCCGGCGCCGTGGCGGACGGGACGGGTGCGACGGGCGGCGATTCGCGGGTCCCCTCGCCTTCGCGCGACGTGTGCGACACGCCGAGCGCGACGGCGACGAGAGCCAGCCCCAGCCCGGAGAAAGCGGCGATGGCTCGTGACTCGTTCACGGCGCGATGTTAGCCGTGGTCCGGCATCCAAGGCACCCGGAGGAATGCGCATGAAGCTCTACATGAACGCGATGTCACCGAACGTCCGCCGCGTCCGCCTGACCGCGGCCGTTCTGGGCCTGCAGCTCGAGGAAAAGAAGCTCGATTTCGCCAAGGGCGAGCACAAGAACCCGGAGTACCTGGCCCTCAACGCCAACGGGGCGGTCCCGACGCTGGTGGACGGCGACTTCGTGCTCACCGAGTCGCGGGCGATCATGCAGTACCTCGCGTCCAAGAAGCCCGAGTCCGGGCTGCTCCCGAAAGACGAGCAGGCGCGCGCCGACGTCACCCGCTGGCAGTTCTGGGACTCGTCCCATTTCTCGCCGCAGCTCGGCACGTTCACGTTCGAGAAGCTCATCAAGGGGATGATGGGCATGGGCGAGCCCGACCAGCGAAAGCTCGACGACGCCCTCGCGGGCTTCCGTCGCTTCGCGGCCGTGCTGAACAAGCGTCTCGAGGGCAAGCAGTTCGTCGTCGGCAATGCGTTGACCATCGCCGACCTGACGATCGCGTCGTCCCTCATGTACGCGAAGCAGACCGACGTCCCCGTGGGCGAGTTCCCGCACGTCCAGTCCCTGTTCAATCGGATCAGCGACACCGACGCGTGGAAGAAGACCGGCCCGCAGTAGCCGGAGCCGATATCGTTCGGGAGTGAGCTTTCTCCCCTTGGTCCTCGTCGGGGCCGTGCTGGCCTTCGCCCTGTATTCGCAGGTGAACCAGCGCCGCCTGCGCACGAGAACGCTGGCCGAAGCGAGAAAGCTCCTCCGGCGACGAGGCCTTCGATCGCGCCTTCCTCGGCATCTTGCTCGCGTGCGCGGTCGATCTCGCGACGCGCCTCGAGCAGCCCCACGCAGTCGCCGGCGCGAGCCCCTATCGACCCGCCGGCCCGCTCATCGGCGCCGACGAGATTGCCGCCCTCGCCCAGGCGCGCGCACGTCGCAAGCGCCTCAACGTGATCCTCTTCGTCGCCGTCGCCCTCTTCGTCCTCGCCTTCCCGTTCGTCGACTGGCTGCGGACCACGCTCGGCCCCTAGTAGCCCTTGATCCGCTTGCGCTGCTTCGGACCCATCGTGTGCCGTGCCTTGCGGGTCGCCCTGCGCTTCACGACCGCAGCCGCCTTCGTGGCAATGGGCAAGCGCGGCGGTCGCTTGGCTTTCACGCCGAAGGACTCGGTCTCGATGGTGTCGTCTCCGAAGTGAGCGCGAATGGCATGGAGCACGAGGTCCCTCAGCTCGCGGATCTCGGGCTCCATCTTGCGCTCGCTCGCGACGGCTTCGCTCTTCTTCGCGTCGAGATCGTCGATCTCGTCGATGACCTGCGTGTGGCCCTCGAACCGGGCGATGAGCGCATCGGCGTTCAATCGGTCGGGACCGACAGGCACCTTGTCGAAGACCGCCTTGTGCTTGCGTATCCCTTGGACCATGGCGCTGTTGCGCGCGCGCTTGTCGGGCTTCCCTCGCTTGGGCACCTGCTGCTCCTCTCCTGCGAAGTCGGAAGATAGGCGAAGGGCCCAGCGGGAGTCATGCAGCGTCGCCGAGGAGGGCATCGATGCCCCTGGCGGAGGAGGCAGGAATGGCTCGAACCTCCCCGGCGAAAGGTTGGACGGCGAGCCCCGTGCACCCATGCGGTCGTGACGGCCCTCCGAGTGGGCATCGATGCCCCGTTCCGAGAACGCGAGTTGCCTTCGGGAGCGATCCTCGCGGGTGTGCGGTCCCGAGAGGCTCCTTGCGTGAGGGCACCGGCGCCCGGCGCGAAGGAATGATGCTGCGATCGCGGTCGAATGCCGCCGGTGTTCACTCCCCTTCAGGCTCTCCCGACGGGGCATCGATGCCCTCCGCCGAGGAGCCACCTCGGTCCCGGACGCGGAGCAGGCAACGCCCGGACCCCACGGGTCGGGGCTGCATACCCACGCGGGTTCTTCCCCGAGGGCACCGATGCCCTCACCGAAGCAACAGGTCTACACCCAGGAGCCATGGCGTCAGGTGTGCCACCCCACCTCGATCCTCCGCGGAGGGCATCGATGCCCTCCGCCAAGGACCACGAAGACACCAGACACCCAGCTCCTCAGGCATTGGCCCCGAGTGCGTCCTGCGCGCAGGGCATCGATGCCCCCTTTCGGCGATCCGCTTTGCTCCCTGATCCAGGCCAGTCCGCACCCGAATCACTCCTGCGGAACGACCTGGCTCGCCCCACTCCCTTCGTGAGGGGCATCGATGCCCTCTTCGGCGAACGCGCGTAACCTCGCGAGCGGTGCGGAGCACTGCATCGCCGGAACCGTCGTGCCAGCGGACATCGGGCAGTGCGGTTGGTCTCCCACCTCCACGTCATCGTGCTTTGTCGTGGATGCAGGCACCGGTCGAGCCTCGGCCCGTCTTGATTCGCGCAACGTCGTCCTCGGTCGCCGGCGTGGGCGGCGGAGTCCCGCCATCGACGAGCACCCGCCAGATCCCATCGGTGTCGCGCACCCAGATCGACTGGAACACGCCCGTGAGAAAGCGCTGTTTCGCATCCGGCTTCGTGATCTCCACCCAGTAGGGCCCCCGCGACAGCGCGACGTCCGGCGCCCCCGTCTGGATGACCGACGTCGGATACCACTCGAGGTGCACCTCATCGCCCCGGATGATCGACGCCCACGACGTCACCACAGCGTCCCGCCCATGCAGCACGGACCCGTCCCCTTCGACGAAGACCGCACCCGGATGAACGTGCTCCGCGAACGCCTTCGCGTCATGATCCTTCACCGACAGCGCGAACTCGACCTCGCGGTCCCACACTGCGCACGACAAGTCGAGCACCGGAGGGGTCGCCGACGCGGGAGCCGGGCTCGCAGGAGTCGTCCTCGACGCGCACCCCTCGCCCAACACTCCCCAAACACCCACTGCGAGAACGGCGCCGCACCGATTCAGAAGACTCACGTCGCGATGGTACCGCGCCGCCGCGCCCGAGCGCGCTCGACCGTGCCCCGAATCGGGTACGCCGCTTGCTCTGACTCGGCCCCTCCAAGAGGGAACATGCGCGACGAATGGGACTGGGACATCGGGCTCGGATGCTCCGACTGCGACGCATCGCTGTGGGAGGACGATCGCGCGTTCTCGTTCGCGGTTCGCGCCTATCTTTGCCAGGACTGCGCGGCTCGGCGAGGCGGGATCTTCGACTCCGAGTTGGAGGCGTGGACCACGCCACCCGACGTGCGTGACATCGCTCCCGAGGAATCGAGCCCAAGACTGCCCCACGTGCGACCACCGCGTGGCACGAATGACGACTGCCGAACGGCCGGCATCGTACCGGCACGGCCCCCGGCTGACTGAACGACTCGGGCGGGCTGGACTTGACTCGCCACGACATGGCGGCGCTGTCCTACTTCGTGTGAACGCCGGGTCGCGATGCAGCGCAGGTACCACGAATCGAAGGCTTTGCCGTCGGCACCCGCGGTGCAACAACGACCGGGATGGTCCCGCGAAAGCGCCAGCTGCTCCTCGCGGTCGTCGCGGTGAGCAGCACGGGCACTGCGCTCGTCGCTTGTCCCAACGGCACTGTTCCGGGGTGCCAAGGATTCTGCGTCTCTGGTCCTGCGTTCGATGCAGGTGTCGCTGACGGATCCTCGGACGACGACTCCTCGACCGTCGGTCACTTCGGGAACGACGCAGGCCCCCCCATCGATGCGGGCATCGACGACGGACCCCCGGGCGACGGCTCCGCGGCCGATGTTCACGTCGCGACGGACGCTCACTCGGATTAACCGCCCGTGAATCGAGGGAGTCGACGGTCGTGCCACCCGCGATGCATCATGAGGCGCCATGGTCACGCGAAAACGCCGCCTGCTGCTCGCGGTCGTCGCAGTGAGCGCTACGGGAGTGGCGCTTTCCGCTTGCAGCGACACCCATCCGACCTGCAACGGATTCACCGCCAGCACCTGGGGGTGCGGCAACGGCGGTCCGCCAATCGATGCCGGCGTCGATGACGGATCTCGGGACGGCGGCTCCGCGACCGATGCTCACGTCGCCAACGACTCGCCCTCAGACGGATCGATCGAGTGAAGGAGCTGTTCGAAATCGAGTGGTTCGGCGGCTCCGCCGAGAAGCGATTTCGCAAGCTCCGTCCGGACACGGCGGGGCTGCCCTGGGGCACACTCGATCCAAAGCGGTATCCGCCGACGCTCGTCGACGCCGCGCGTGTTGCCTGGACACAGATTGCGCTCAACGAGTACCGCGCGGCCACCGCGTTCGCGACGCTGCTCAAGACGATGCTCGAGGCCCGCGTGCCGCTCGACATCATCGGGATGGCCAGCGAGTTCGTCGCGGACGAATTGAGTCACGCGGAGATGGCGAGCCGCGTGGTGATGGAGCTCGGCGGAGCCGTTCCGATCGAGGTCGATACGACCGATCTCCTCGTCCGCAGCGACCCGGATCTCACGGCGATTCAGACCGCCAACGAGCAGGTACTGCGCGTCGCGGTCATCAGCGAGACCATCAGCAGCGCCATCGCGACCGGCACCATGCGAGTCGCTCGTCACCCGCTGCTTCGGGCGGTAGAGGAGATCATCGCTCGCGACGAAGCGCACCACATGCGGCTCGGCACGGTCTACTTCGAGTGGGCCAAGGAGATGTTCGACGACGCCGAACGCGAACGGTTGGGCCTCGTGGCGCTCGACACGCTCGAGAGAATGAGCGTCCTCTGGAAGTCGCGCTCCGATGACGCTCCCGCACCCGAGAAGTTCCGCCTCGAAGACGTTCAGGCGCTCTGGATCGACACGACGACCTTCCACGCGCGCGTCTCCAAGGCCATCAAGGACGACCTGATGCCCACGCTGCGCAGCATCGGTCTCGTATTGCCGGAGCGGCGCGCCTCTACGCTCCTGGACTCGCGCTAGGCGGACCTGGGACGACTCGGAACCGTCGCGCAGGCCGATTCGAGAAGAGCCCGCGCTCGGACGGGCGGGCGGAGCGAGGCGGTGGGGGGGACCCAGGCGGGGTGGAGGCCATGCGGAGCGAAGCGGAGCGTGGCCTCCACGCGCCATTGGTGGGCCCCCACCGCCGAGCGAGCACCG
>DASVWO010000559.1:0-26370 GCA_036393165.1 Polyangiaceae bacterium
CATCCAGATCTCGCGCCCCAGTGACGAGGTGACGCAGGTGACGACGCCGCAGGCGGTGCCCGTCGTCGCGCGGCGACGCGGACGCTCGAGCAGGCCGCCGGCGGAGGAAGTCGTGCGTGCGGCGCAGATGCCGACGGCGCCCCGGGCCTTCGCGCCGCCGGGGCGCGTCGAACCCCCGACGCCCGCCGAGATGGATGCGTGGCCGACGCAGACGTCGAGCGGCGAGTTCCCGGCGCCCCTGCCCCCCGACTCGTCGGGCAACATCCCCGACCCGGACGAGAAGACGCGCATCGGCGTGCCCGCTTACGATCCCGCCGCGCCCGTGCCGCCCGAGCCCCAGTCGGCGCCGGCGGTCGTCGAGGACCCGTCGATCCGCCACTCGCAGGCGGTGCGCGTCGTCGTGTGGCGTGCGCCCGACGGCAGCGTGCACGTCGCGCCGCAAGGGACGCGCGTGGCCGCCATCACGGTGGACGCGGTGCTCGTCGCGCTCGATCCCTCGGCGGATCTCACGGCGTGGCTCACCGGCAAGTGACGCCGCGGTGACCACGCTCCTGCGCCTGTCACAGCTCGCGCGCTTCTGGGAGAAGAACCCGCGCACGATCCAGTCGTGGATCCGGCTCGGGCGCCTCGCGGCGATCCGCTCGCCCGGGGGGCACTTCCGCGTTCGCGTCGCCGACGTGCGCGCCTTCTGCGAGCGCGAGGGCATGCCGCTGCCCCCGTTCGCGGCGCCGGCGGTGCGGCGGGTCGTCGTGGCCGGCGCGGCGCTCGCGCGCTCGGTGCGCATCGCCGGCGTGACGGTGGAGGCGCGCGAGGACCCGTGCGCCGCGCTGCTGGCCGTGGCCGACGGAAGCGCGGCGGCGCTCGTGCTCCCGCCGTCCGCGGGCTCGGTCGACGTCGCCGCGGCCGTCGCGGCCCTCCGCCGTCACGCGGCGACGCGGTCGCTCCCGGTCATCGTGGCGGGCAAGACGACGCGCACGCGCGCGCGCACCCTCGAGCAAGCGGGGGCCACGCGCGTCCTGGGCGCCGCCGACGGCGCGTCGCTTCCGGCGGTGCTGCGCGCGTCACTTGGTCTGGAGTAGCTCGCGCACGCGGTCGAGCACGACGTCGGCCAGCGAGAGCTTCGTCATCGTCGGCAGCGGCTGCACGTCCCCGGCCGCCACGAGCGTCGCGCGGTTGTCCTCGCGCCCGAACGACTCGCTCGCCTCGTTGGCGACGACGAGGTCCACCTTCTTCTGCGTCAGCTTGCGCTTCGCGTAGGCCACGAGCCCCTCGCCTCCCTCGGTCTCGACGGCGAATCCCACGAGCACGGGGCGCTTGCCAGCGCGCGCCGCACCCACCTCGGCGAGCAGGTCGGGGTTCTTCACGAGATCGATGGTGATGCGCTCGTCGCTCTTCTTGATCTTGCTCGCGCTCGGCTCCGCCGGCCGGTGGTCGGCGACCGCCGCGGCCATCACGAGCGCGTCGGCGCGCGACAGGTCGAGCCCCATCGCCTGCCAGAGCACCTGGCGCATGCTCACCGCGCCGCGCACGTCGGTGCGGCGCACGCCGTGCGGCGTCGGCAGGCTCACGGGGCCGGCGAGGAGCGTCACGTCCGCGCCGCGCGCCGCGGCGCGCTCGGCGATCGCGAAGCCCATCTTGCCGCTCGACCGGGTGCCGAGGAAGCGCACCGGATCGATGTCCTCGAGCGTCGGCCCCGCGGTCACGACGATGCGCAGCCCGGTGAGGTCGCGCCGCGAGAGCGAGGTCACGATCGCCGCGTACAGGGCGTCCGGCTCCGCCATGCGCCCGAGGCCGACGTCGCCCGAGGCGACCTCGCCGGCGACCGGCCCCACGAGCGTCACGCGACGCTGCGTCGCGAGCTCCGCCACGTTGCGCTGCGTCGCCGGGTGCTCCCACATGCGCGGGTGCATCGCCGGCGCGGCGAGCACCGGCCCGCGCGCGCAGAGGGCCAGCGCCGTCACCAGATCATCGGCCCGGCCGTGGGCGAGGCGCGCGAGGACGTCCGCCGTCGCCGGCACGATGGCGACGAGGTCCGCGCGCTGCGCGAGGGACACGTGGAGCTCCCCCGCCACGCTCGGGTCCCACATGTCCGTGGCGACGCTCTCGCCGGTGATCCCCGCGAGCGTCAGCGGGCCCACGAAGCGCGCCGCTGACGCGGTCATCACCGGCAGCACCTTGGTCCCGGCCTTCACGAGCAGGCGCGCGAGCTCCACCGCCTTGTACGCGGCGATGCTCCCCGTCACGCAGAGCGCCACGGTCTTGCCGCTGAGCGGCCCGTGCGGGTACGTGGTCTCGTCCATCTGTCCACGACCGTACAACACGTGCGAAGGGTCCGCATGCACGGGCCGGGAGGGTCGCGGTAGGCTCGCCCGAGGATGAACCCGTACGCGCCGCCCGCGCCCGCGCCGCAGCACGTGCCGCAGGCGGTCCTGCCGGCCGGGATGCGGCGCTACAAGCTGGCGCGGGAGCCGTACCTCGCGCTCGTGCGCCGCATCTTCTTCCGCAGGCAGGTCGTCGTGCTCGCGGTCATGCTCGCCGTCGTGACGGGCTGGCTGTCGCTCATCGGCGTGGCGTCCCTGCTGCCGATGGGCATCGCGGCCGTCGTCCTGAGCGCGCTCGTCGTGGTCTCGTGGCTCCGGCTGCGGGCGCAGGCCGACCGTCAGCTCGCGATGTTCGAGGTCGTCGTGTCCGCGCGCGTCGTGCGGCGCGCCATGCCGCTCCTGCAGCCGGCCGAGATGCTGCGCCCGGAGGTCACGCGCATCGTCGAGACGCGGCGCGCGCTCTCCCTCGTGAGCACGACGCCGCGGCGCACGGTCAGCGTCGCGCGGGTCATCGACGGGTACGACGAGCTGCGGGCTCAGCTCGCGACGTGGGGCACCATCGAGACGCTGCGCGGCTGGTCGGCGTTCGCGTTCGCGTGGGGGCAGCTGCGGCACGCGCGTCCGCGCGACCGCATCGAGGGCGCGCTCGCGTCGGACGTCACGTTGCTCGACGAGCTGACGGCCGTGCGCACCGTGTCCGGGGATCAGGGCGGCGGGTTCGGCCCCGTGTTCAAGCCGCGACGCTTCCTCCTCCTCGTGCTCGGCCTCTGGATCCTCCTGGTCGTCATGTGGCTCGCCCTCTGGACCTTCTTCGGCGACACGACGGTCACTCCACGCCCACGTACACCGCCCGCGCTGTCGCTCTGAGCGCACGCGCGAGCCGCGCCTGTCACTCGGTGAGCGGCGTTCGGGCATGCGCCGCCGGTGGATGGCAGCGCGCGCCCCGCATGCGGTGACACGCAGCGCGCGGATGTCAGCGTGCACGCCGCTGAAGCTGACATGCACCGCCTGATTGTCATGTAGCATCGGCCGTAGGCTGACACGTGCCGCCTCCGTGTCAGCCATCGCTCGGCGTAGCCTGACACACGCGCCGCGTCTGTCATGCACCGTGCCTCGCATGTCAGCCTACGGGGCGCAACACGTGACATGCGCGTCGTTTTGTGTGACAACGGAGCACGAGATGGCAGCCGTTCCGTCGCACATCCCCATCCCCGAGCTGCTCTGGCGGCTGCAGTCGACGCTCCGCATGACACAGAAGGAGCTCGGAGCCCTCGTCGGGCTGTCGAGCCGTACCATCATCCGTCGTTACCAGAGCGGGATGACGTTCCTTCCGTCGCAGTGGGCCACACTCGCGAAGGCGCTGCAGCCTCGCGACGCCGTGCTCGCCGCGTACTGCGCCCAGAGAGCCGCGGCCACCATCGCGCAGCTCGTGACGGGCCAGGTGCCGCCCCTACCCGCCCTCGCGCAGCTCGCAGAGACCGGTGGTCAGGCGACGCCCGCCGCCGCTCCGCCCACGCGGCCGATGCCGTCGCAGGCACATCTGGCCGACTCGGTCGTGTGCGCGGGGGCGGAGGCGATGCAGTGCACGCCGGCGCAGATGCGGCCGGGGCTCCTCGCGGCGCTCGCGCGCATGGTCGCGCTGGGCATGAACCCGCAGGAGACGCTGGATGCCATGTCGCCACCGGTCAAGGGCGACAAGACGACGAGGGCCGAGAAGACGAAGTGATCAGCCGGCGGCGAGGCCGCACGCGACGCCGTACGCGACGATCCCGAGCCCCACCGAGTTGACGATCGCGTTGATCGTGGCGAGCACCCAGCCCGCCGACTTCTGCGCGAACTGGTCGCCGATGCCGCGCAGCCAGTTGGCGATGCCCGAG
The DNA here is from genome assembly GCA_036393165.1 of Polyangiaceae bacterium. Lineage (GTDB taxonomy): Bacteria > Myxococcota_A > Polyangia > Polyangiales > Polyangiaceae > Palsa-1150. The sequence goes on from DASVWO010000559.1 coordinate 4,199, forward strand.
GCATCCTGGAAGAGCGACGCGACGACGAGGAGCCACGCGGCGAGCTCGGCGACGCCGGGCGACAGGCGCGCGTACGGGATCGCCACGGCCACGCCGAGGAGGAGCAGGCCCTCCTGAAGGGACACCTCGTGCGCGACGAGCAGCCAGCGGTGCGGCTCCATCGGCCCTTTGACGCGCTTGGCCGACAGCACCCAGCCGAGGAGGAACGACAGCACGAGGTTCGCGACCCCGCCGCCGACGAGGATGCGCGAGGCTCCGGTGACTTCGAGGACCATCGCGCGATGATACGCGAGCGGTCAGAACGCGACGGCGTGCTCGTCGCGGAAGAAGCCTCCCGTGGGCCCGCCCTCGGGCAGGAGTGCGAGCCACACCGGCGTGCGCGCGCCGTGTTCCACCGAGCGCGGCGCCGATCGGCCGCCCATGCGCGTGCGCACCCAGCCCGGGTCGGCCGCGTTGACGAGGATGCGGCGCGGGTCGCCCGCGAGCTCGCGCGCCATGACCCGCACGAGCGCGTTCATCGCGATCTTCGAGACGCGGTAGGCGTTCGAGGGCCACCCGCGGCGCTCGTGCACGCCCGCGGCGACGTCGCGGGGGAACTCTTCGACGAGCGCCACGAGGGCCTCGCGCGTCAGCCCCGGGTCCTCGAAGCGGGCGCGCAGGTCGCCGCGCACCCCGGTGAGCGATCCGAGGCCGCTCGAGACCATCACGATGCGCCCGCCCGGGCGCACGAGCGGCAGCAGCGCGTCGGTCACGCGCATGGCGCCGAGGAAGTTCGCGTCCAGCGTGCGGCGCACGACGCCCTCGTCGAAGCCGTCGAGCGACGTGCCCGCGTTGTTCACGAGCACGTCGATGCCGCCCTCCCCCGCGAGCTGCCGCGCGAGCGCCGCCACCTGGTCCGCGCGCGTGACGTCGAGCGTGACGAAGCCCTGCCGCGGCTCGCGGCTCGTCGGCACCACGCGCAGGCCGCGCTCGCGCAGCTCGGCGGCGACGGCCTCGCCGATGCCCCGGTTGGCTCCCGTCACGACCGCCGTGCGCGCGCCGCCGCTCGCTTCAGCCACGTCCCCGCTCGTAGCATGCGGCGTGCTTCCCGACCCCAGGGAGGAGCGCACCATGGCGATCGGTCACGACGCGACGGCAGCGATCGGGACGGCTCTGCGAAGCGTCCGCGCCGGCGACCACAAGCTGCTCTCGAGCGTCCTCGCCACGGTCGCGCAGCGCACGGTCGAAGTCTCCAGCCCCGCGTTCCCCGACGGCGGCCGCCTGCCCGGCTCGGCCACGATCGAAGGCGAGGGCGCGCCGCCCGCGATCCGCTGGTCGGGCGTGCCGGCGCAGGCGCAGTCGCTCGCGCTCGCGTGCGAGGATCCGGACGCGCCGCTCCCGCGGCCCTACGTGCACTGGCTCGTCTGGGGCATCCCGGCCACCGTGACGCGCCTCGATCCGTGGGAGCTCGACGGCCTGCGCGAGGGCAAGAACAGCACGATGCGCCGCGGGTACGCTCCGGCCGCGCCGCCCCGCGGGCACGGGCTGCATCACTACCACTTCCAGGTCTTCGCCCTGGACGAGCCCCTCGACGTCGGCGAGGGCGCCGGGCGCTCGTCGCTCCTGCACGCGATGCGCGGGCACGTCGTCGCCTGGGGCGAGACCGTCGGCGTCTACGAGCGGCGCTGACGCGTGTAGGCTCGTCGGCGTGAGCGAGCCGATCCTGGTGGTGGGTGCGGGCCCGGTGGGCCTGATGGCGGCGTGCGAGCTGCGACGGCGCGGCGCCGAGGTGCGCATCGTGGACTGCGCCGAGGTGGCGACCGACAAGTCGAAGGCGCTCGGCGTGCACGCGCGGACGCTGGAGCTGCTCGACACGATGGGGCTCGCGGATCGCTTCGTCGCCTCGGGGCGGAAGATCCACGGGACGAACGCGTTCGCCGACGACAAGCGCATCGTGCACGTGGAGTTCCACGACATCGACTCGCCCTTCCCGTTCGTCCTCGCGTTGCCGCAGGCCGACACCGAGCGGCTGCTGCGCGAGCGGCTCGCGGAGCTCGGGGGCGCCGTCGAGCGGGGGCTGAAGCTCGTGGCGCTCGCGCAGGACGATGCGGGAGTCACGGCGACGCTCGAGCGCCCCGGCGGGGAGCGAGAGACGGCGCGCTTCGCGTGGCTCGTGGGATGCGACGGCGCGCACAGCGCGGTTCGCCATGCGCTCGGCCTGAGCTTCGACGGCGTGCCGTACGAGGAGCGCTTCGTGCTCGCCGACGTGGTGCTCGATTGCCGGCTGCCCGACGACGAGGTGTCGGCGTATCTCGCGCCCGACGGGCTGGCCGCGTTCTTCCCGCTGCCGGCGGGGCGCTGGCGCGTCATCGTCGACGCGCCGCTGGAGCAGCCGACTGTGGACGACGTGATGCGCTTGCTCGCGACGCGCGGGGTGCCGACGCTCACCCTGCGCGAGACGAACTGGGTCGCCTCGTTCCGCATCCACAGGCGCATCGTCCCGCACTACCGCGTGGGGCGCTGCTTCGTCGCGGGCGATGCGGCGCACATCCACAGCCCCGTCGGCGGGCAGGGCATGAACACGGGGATGCAGGACGCGTTCAACCTCGCGTGGAAGCTCGCGCTCGTCGTGCACGGCGCGGCGCGCGAGTCGCTGCTCGACTCGTACGAGGCGGAGCGGCGGCCGGTCGCCGCGGCGACGCTGACGGGGACGGACCTGGCGACGAAGGTGGTCACCCTGCGCAACCCGGTCGCGCGCGAGGTGCGCAACCGGCTGGCGGGGTATCTGTCGAGCCTCGAGATCGTGCAGCGGCGGATGCTCGCGCAGGCGAGCGAGGTCGCCATCGACTACCGCTCGAGCCCCATCATCGACGAGCACCGCGCGCCCGTCGCGCGGGCGACGGTGGGCAAGCGCGTCGGCGAGGGGCCGACGCTCGGCGACTGGATGGACTTCGGCGCGGCGCCGCACCCCGGCGACCGTGCGCCCGACGTGCGCATCGACGAGGCGACGTCGTTGCACACGCTGCTGCGGCACACCAAGAGCACGCTCCTCCTGTTCGACGGCAGCGCGCCGACGCCCGAGGGCTACGCGAACCTCGCGGACATCGCGCGCCGCGTGCGCGAGCGCTGGAGCGCGCACGTCGAGCCCGTCGTCGTCGTCCCGCGCGGCGAGCGCCCCAAGGGGCTCCCCGAAGGCGAACGCGTGCTCCTCGACTCGAGCAGGGCGCTACACCGCCGCTACGGCGCCGGAAGCGAGTGCCTCTATCTCCTTCGCCCCGACGGCTACGTCGGCTTCCGCAGCCAGCCCGCCGCATGGAAGCCCCTCGAGGAGCACCTCGCCTCGATCTACACGGCCTAAATTGGGGCATGAGGGAGCCGCCAAGGCGCCAAGACGCCAGGATACGCGCCAAGAAGATTGGTTGGCGGGTCCTCAGGGCGCCGCGGATCCCCGACTACATGCGCGGCATGCCGAGGTTAGCGCCGGTTGCGTCCACCCCCACTCTTCTTGGCGCATGTCTTGGCGTCTTGGCGGCTTGGCGGCTCCCCCATACCTGATCTCCTCTCGACAGCCGCAATCTCACCTACGTCGATGACATTGAAGACACGCCCTAGTCGATCCCCTCTTTGCTCTCGGTATCCTTGTCGCCGGAGCCCTTGGCGTGCGTGCCGTGCGTCTCCTTGGCGAAGCCCTCGCGCACCGTCCAGCCGTACTCCCCCGTCTTGCCGGCCACGCGCGACTCGACCATGTCCGATCCGTGCGGCCCCTGGATGTCGGGCCCCTGCGTGATGAAGAGGTACTGGTCGGCCACGTACTCGGGGTGCGCGTCGTCGTCCGCCTCGAACTTCGGGTCCTCCGGGCCGGTGCCGACGCGCCAGATCTGCGTGGTCGGCGGGTAGTAATCCTGGTGGTGCTCGCGCACCGCGAACGGTCCGTCGCGAAGGATGCGCCAGCGCGTCACCTTGAACCCGGGGATGCCGCGCTGCTTCAGCTCGCGCGCGCCCTTGGGGAGCGCCGCGTCGGGCACGTCCTTCTCGGCGAACTTCACGACCTCGTCGATGCGGCGCCCGAAGGTCACGTCCTCGGTGCGGCGCGGGCCGAGGATCTCGGCGCGCACGACGCCGCCCACCACCGTCTCGTGCAGCACCACGGGGAACGGCAGCGGGTTGGCGAGCTGCAGGTCGACCGCGGGGTACGCGACCGCCGCGTCGAGGCCCATCTTGATGTAGAAGCTCGGGCGCGTGTGCGGGCGGCGGTCGGGGATCTCGAGCCCCGCGAAGAAGGACGCCGCGTGGAGCGTCCCGGCTATCTGGCACGTTCCGCCACCGATGCCGTCGACGAGCTCTCCCTGCGCGATGACGGGCGCCACGCGATAGCCCATCGCCTCGGTGCGCGGACCGACGACCGCGTTGAAGTCGAACGTCTCGCCCGGCAGGAGCACGTAGCCGTCGAGGCGCGACGCCGCGAGGCGCAGGTTGAAGGTGCGCGCCTCGTGCTTCAGATCGCGCGCGTACTTCGTCTCGAACCAGCCGAGCACCGCGTCCGTCGACGCGCCGGCGAAGCGCGAGGCCGGGCGCGTCGCCGCCACGCTCTGCACGACGGCGCCCACCTCGGTGCGCCCGGCCGCGAGCGCCTCGTCCACGCGCGCGAGCGTCGCCCACGCGTCGATGCGCTTTCCCGGCTTGTCGGGCGAGAGCTCGTGCGTCTTGAAGTCGTACCGCGCGTCGACGGGCGGCACGTCGAGCTCGTCCTTCATCTGCACGAGCGCCGCCAGGGCCGCCTCCGTGTCGAGCACGTACGGCACCGGTACGCCGATGGGCCCCGCGGCCGTCGCCTTGTTCGCCCCGTGCGCACGCCGGAGCGCGCTGCGCGCGTCGGCCAGCTCCGCCGCGAGCGCCTGCAGGTGCGCCCCGTCCACGCGCGCCCCGAGCCGCTCGCGCGTCGCGTCCACGCGGGTGCCGTCGACCACCACCGTGACGCCGCGCTCGAGCCACGCTCGCGACGCCTCGCGCATCGCCGCCAGCGCGGCCGGCGCGTCCGTCGTCGGCACGGCCGCGCCCTCCATCGTCGCGGTGGCCGGCGGCGCCGGGGTCACCGCGCGCGACGGCATCGCGAGCCACGCCACCACTCCCCCCACCAGCACGAAGAGCAGGGGCAACAGCGCGCGCTTCACGGGACCTCAGACGTTGAAACGGAAGTGCATGACGTCGCCATCGCGGACGACGTATTCCCTGCCTTCAATCCCGAGCTTGCCTGCGTCCCGACAGCGCGCCTCGCCGCCGAGCTTCACGAAGTCCTCCCACCAGATGACCTCGGCCTTGATGAAGCCCTTCTCGAAGTCCGTGTGAATCACGCCCGCTGCTTGCGGCGCCTTCCAGCCGCGCTTGATGGTCCACGCCCGGACTTCCTGCTCGCCGGCGGTGAAGTACGTGATGAGGCCGAGCAGCTCGAACCCCGTCCTGACCACGGAGAAGAGCCCGGGCTCCTTCAGCCCGGCGCTCGCGAGGAACTCGGGACGATCGCCCGGCTCGAGCTCGGCGATCTGCGATTCGAGCGCGGCACAGATGGGGACGACCAGGGCATGCTCCTTCGCGGCGAAGGCCTGGAGCGCCTGGAAGTGCTTGTTGCCGGCCAGATTCGCGAGCGACGCCTCGTCGACGTTGCCGATGTAGAACGTCGGCTTCGCCGTCAAGAGGTGCATCTCGGAGAGGATGCCTGCGGCGTGGGGCGAGTCGGGTGCCTTCCAGAGCCGCGCCGGCTTGCCACTGTCCAGGTGAGCCGCGACCGACTCGCACATCTCGAGGGCGACCTTCTCGACCGGGCTGTTGGCCTTCGCCATCTTGCGCGCGCGGTCGAGGCGCTTGTTCACCGTCTCGAGGTCCTTGAGGCAGAGCTCCGTCGTCACCGTCTCGATGTCGGCGACGGGATCGACCCGGTTCTCGACGTGGACGATGTTGCCGTCCTCGAAGCAGCGCGCGACCTGCACGACTGCGTCGACCTCCCGGATGTGGCTGAGGAACTGGTTTCCCAGCCCTTCGCCCTTGCTCGCGCCACGCACCAGGCCTGCGATGTCGACGAAATCGATGGTCGCCGGAACGACGCGCGCCGAGTGGACGATGCCGTCGAGCGCCGCGAGACGATCGTCTGGCACCGCCACGACGCCGACATTCGGCTCGATGGTGCAAAACGGATAGTTCGCCGCCTCGGCCTTCGCCGTGGAGAGCGCGTTGAAGAGCGTAGACTTGCCGACGTTCGGGAGGCCGACGATGCCGATCGAGAGAGCCACGTTAGTTGGCCGCAGCTAGCACGAGACTTCCGGGGACGACAGGGGCCCGAACAACCCTCTATGGCTTCAGGTTCACGGGGGCGATCCACATGATCAGCCCGCGGTTGTCGTCGCCGAGGAACATGCGTCCGTCGGGCGCGAACTCGACGGGCGCGGGGCGCCCGTGGTCGTTGTGACCGTCGTCCCAGCCCGTCGCGAAGTCGATCATGCTGCTCGAGTTGCCGCCGTCGGTGTCGGTCGCCTGCGCCGGCAGGCCGCTTCCGTCGAGGGGGACGCCGACGACGCGGGCGCCCGCCCAGCTCACGTACTCGCCGTGCAGCGTGACGAAGACGCGCCCGGTCCAGGGGGCAGGCCAGCGGCCCGTCTCGAACGCGAGGCCGAAGGGCGTGTGCCCCACGAGGAACGAGATGGGCTCGGGCACCACGCCGGAGCAGTCCGGCGTGCCGCCGGTGTCGCCGTACGTCACGTTGGCGTAGGGCACGCCCTGCGTGGCGCAGCAGGGATAGCCCCAGTCGTCGCCGGGGCGCACGGGCACGACCTTCTCGCGACCGCCGGCCTGGCTCGAGTAGTCGAGCACGAGCTCCACGGCGAGGCAGACGTTGTGATCCGTCTCGCACCGCATCGCGATGGGGTTGCGGTATCCGCGCGACACGAGGTTGGTCGCGCCGCCAGAGCCGAGTGAGAAGATCGACCCGAGCACGGGGCGCGTCGAGATGCAGCGATCGGACTGGTCGCCGCCGTTCGTGACGTAGATGGTCCCGTCCTGCGCGACATCGAGCATCTTCGGCCAGTGGATCGACGACTGCGGCGCCGTGATGGTCGCGACGGTCTCCACGGCGGCCGACGGCTGCAGGTCGCCGTTCTTGAACGCGACGCGCCGGATCGTCGTCCCGTCCTGGAAGTAGAAGTAGCCGCCGTTGAAGAGCAGCCCCTGCGTCGACGCGAGCTGGTTCAGGAAGGTCACGCTCCGGTCGGCGACGCCGTCGGCGTCGTCGTCCGGCAGCGCGACGATCGACGCGAGCCCGCCGCCGCCGCCCCCGGTCGTTCCGGTCGTCGGCGAGGCGACGAACAGGTGCCCGTCGGGCGCGAAGCGCATCTGGCGCGCGTTCGGCACGGTGGCGAAGACGTGGGCGCAGAAGCCGACGGGGAGGTTGAGCCAGTCGAGGCTGGGCGCGGACGCGTCCGAGCCAGGCACGATCTCGGGGCCCTGCTCGGTGAACACGACCGAGCCCGGCAGCGCGCAGAACGCGCCAGGCGGCGGCATCGCGTCGAGGTCCGGAGGCAGCACGTGGTCGCCGGGCCGCGACGAGTCGTGGACCGACGTGTCGGTCGTCGCATCGGTGGGACCGCCGTCGCGCGGCCCCTCCGCGACGGATCCCGTGCTGCATCCCGCGACGAGCGGGCTAGCGAGGAGGAAAAGCGAAAAGAGCCGCCCTGTCACTGCCGGAGGCTCAGTTCTAGCACCCTCAACGGACCATGTCGTTGATGTCGCTCGCGAGCGCGAAGTGCCACAGGAAAATGTAGAGGACGATGCTCCGCGGCGGCGCCTGGGCCCCGACCATCTGCTTGGCCTTCCCGACCTCGGCCGGCACCATGAACCACATCCAGTAGATGCTGTAGATGGGGACGAAGATGGGCCACCACGGGAACGCCGCGTTCTTCGTGACCGACTTGAGCTCGTTGACCATCTTGATCGCGCTCAGCAGGTACATGACTCCGCCGGCGAGGACGAAGAGGCCCGCGAGCGTTCCGAGCGGCGCGTAGATGAACGCGAGGATCACGCTGAGCACGATCCCGCCGAACATCACGAGCGCGGGCACGAGGAACGTCATGAGCGCGTTGCGACGCGTCGGTTGCGTGCCGACGCCCGCCGACTGCAGCGTGCCGATGCCCGGGATCCCTCCGCCCGGCGCCTGCCCGTAGGGCATCATCGGCGCGGGTGCCTGCGGCTGACCCCACCCGCCCGCCTGCGGCGGCGGCTGCCCGTAGGCGTTCGGCGGCGGCTGACCGCCGTACGGATCCTGCGGCGCGCCGTACGGCGCCTGGGCAGGCGCACCATACGGAGGCGGCCCCGCCTGGGGCGCACCGTAAGGAGGAGGCCCTCCCTGCGGAGGCCCGTAGTTCATCGGCGGAGGCGCGCCTCCGAAGGCCGCTGCGAACCCTCCTTGATCCGCCGCGACGGTCCCGCCCAGCGGGTTGACGACCGTCCCGCCGAGTGGATTGACGCCCTGCTGCGGCACCGGCGGGGAGAACGCCCCCTGGTCAGGCATCGGGGGCGACCCACCGGGAGGCCCCATGGGCGGCGGAGCGCCGAACGCGGGCGGAGGCGCCACCGCGGCCGTCGGCGGAGGCCCTGCGGGAGCTTGCGGCGGAGGAAACGCAGGCGCAGGCGGCGGCGTGCGCAAGCCCGGGCCACCAGGCGCCGGCGGCGCCCCGTACGCACCCGGCACGGCGACCGGCGACGGCGCGCCGCCGGACATGGGCGGAGCCACGCCGACCATCGTCCCCTTCAGCTTGCTCGGCGGAGCCGCCGGGCCGGGAGGACGCGGCGCACCTGCCGCACCCATGGGCGCCGGAGGCGGTGCACCGGCAGCCGGCGCGGGAGGCGGCGGCGTGCCGACGCCCGGCCCCGGCGGAGCGGAACCCGGCTGATTCATCATCAGCATGGTGCCCTTGAACTTCGGCGCCGCTGCTCCCTTCAGGTTGAAGTTGCACTTCGAGCAAGTCGGCGCTGCATCAGGATTCTGGGTCCCGCAGTTCGGACAGAACACTCCGCACCTCGCGGGCACGGAGCATAGCGGTGTGCAATCCGGACAGTCGAGCGAATTGTCTTGGCGTTCGCGACCTTGTTGTCTCATCCCTCGCCGGGGAGGCACAGCGGAGCACGGGGGAGGCACGGCTTGACACCCGTGCACGCTCGCCACTAGTTTCCGCGGCGTTTTCGGCGGTTAGCGAGCGCCCCCACGCATGCCCTTCGCCTTGAGTCCAGACCGCGAGCGAAAGCTCGCCGAGATCATCGAGCGCTATCCCACCAAGATGGCGGTGACTCTTCCGCTGCTCCACCTCTGCCAGGATCAGGAAGGGTGGATCAGCGACGAGGTCATCGACTTCGTTTCGAAGCGACTCGATCTGTCGCCCGCGCACGTGAAGGGCGTCGTGACGTTCTACACGCTCTTCAACCAGGAGAAGCCGGGCAAGCACCAGGTGTGGGTCTGCCGCACGCTGCCGTGCGCGCTCCGCGGTGCGTACGACGTCATCGAGCACTGCGAGAAGCGTCTCGGCATCAAGTGCGGCGAGACGACGCCCGACGGCAAGGTGACCCTGCGCACGGCCGAGTGCCTCGCGAGCTGCGGCACCGCGCCGATGATGCAGGTCGACAAGGAGTACCACGAGAACCTCACGCGCGAGCGCGTCGACGCGATCCTGCGGCGCCTCGTCGAAGGGCAAGGCTGAGCCCGCGATGCTCAAGCGCACCGATTACCTCACGCGCGTCTACGGCAAGCCCGAGGGGTGGACGCTCCCCGTCTACGTGGGCGAGATGAACGGCTACGAGGTGGCGCGGCGCGTCCTCACGTCGATGACCCGCGAAGAGGTCGTCGACGAGGCGAAGAAGGCGAACATCCGCGGCCGCGGCGGCGCCGGCTTCCCCATGGGCGTGAAGTGGAGCTTCATGCCGAAGGCCGTGGGGCCCAAGCCTCACTACCTCGTCGTGAACGCCGACGAGGGCGAGCCCGGCACGCACAAGGACCGCACGCTGATGGAGCTCAACCCTCACGCGTGCGTCGAGGGCTGCCTCATCGCCTGCTACGCGATGGGCGCGCACGTCGCTTACATCTACGTGCGCGACGAGCTGCACCTCTCGAAGGCGCGCCTCGAGGGCGCGATCGCAGAGGCGCGCGCGAAGGGATACGTCGGCAAGAAGCCCTTCGGGAAGGACTACCCCATCGAGGTGTACGTGCACTCGGGGGCGGGCGCGTACATCTGCGGCGAAGAGACCTCGATGCTCAACTCGCTCGAGGGCCGGCGCGGTGAGCCGCGCATGAAGCCGCCGTTCCCGGCGAACGCCGGCGCGTTCGGGTGCCCGACGACGGTGAACAACCTCGAGTCGATCGCGGCGGTGCCGTCGGCGTTCGGCATGGGGTGCGAGGAGTTCAGCAAGCTCTCTGCCCTGCATCACATCGGCGACGGCGGCGTGCGGCTCTACGGCATCAACGGACACGTGAAGAAGCCGGGGGTGGTCGAGCTCGCGGTCGGACCGACGCTCAACGAGCTGATTCACGACGTCGGCGGCGGCGTGCTCGGCGGGCGCCCCGTGCTGTGTGCGATCCCGGGCGGGTCGTCGACGCCGGTGCTGCGCCCCGAGGAGATCGTGAAGGCGCCCGATCCGAAGTCGCCTCTGCATCCGTACGATGGCAAGAGCGTCTTCGACGTCCCGCTCGGCGTCGAGACGATGCGCCTGTGCGGGACGATGCTCGGCACCTGCTGCGTCACCGTCATCGCCGAGGGGACCGACCCGCTCTGGTGCTTCCAGAACCTCATGCAGTTCTACCGCCACGAGTCGTGCGGGCAGTGCACGCCGTGCCGCGAGGGCAGCGCGTGGCTCGAGCGCGTGACGGCCAAGCTCCTCGAGGGCAAGGGCTCGATCGAGGAGCTCGACGAGCTGCACGACATCGCGAACGGCATCATGGGCAACACCATCTGCGCTTTCGGCGAGGGCACGGCGATGCCGGCGCTCGCGTTCCTGCAGAAGTTCCGGAAAGAGTTCGAGCAGTACGCGCGCAGCGAGCGCAGGCGCGACGCAGCGAGGCTCACCGTGGAGCCCTGGAGCTGACCTGAACATGGCGACCCTCGGTCTCGTCTACTTCTACGCGTGCGCGGCGGCGGCGGTGCTCGGTGCGCTCGCGGTGGTCGTCTCGAAGAACCCGATCCGCGGGGCGATGGGCCTGCTGCTCCTCATCCTGAGCGTCGCGGGGCTCTTCCTCGCGCTGCACGCGCAGTTCCTCGCGGCGATCCAGCTCATCGTCTACGCGGGCGCGATCGTCGTCCTCTTCCTCTTCGTCATCATGCTCCTCGGGCCGAGCGCCGCGACGCCGAGCGATCGCCGAGGGATCGTGCCACGCGTCTTCGGGGGCGCGCTCTTCGCGCTCGCGGGAGCCGGCGCGATCGGGCTCGTGGTGCACGCGTGGATGGTCACGAAGCTCCCGCTGCCGATGCCGGCCGTCGATTCCAGCTTCGGCGGCATCGACGCCTTCGGTTCGGTGCTCTTCGCCGACGCGCTCGCGCCCTTCGAGATCTCCAGCGCCCTGCTGATGGTCGCCGTCGTCGGCGCCATCGCCGTCGCGCGCGGGCGTCAGGGCGAGCACACGCTGTCCAAGAGCGAGCTGGAGATCGCGCGGTCCAAGTCCTCCGTGTCGGCCGAGCTTCCGCGTCCGCGCGGGGGCGAGAGCTCGGGAGTCTTCAGCCACGAGATCGACGAGGCCAAGGAGCACGCGTCGTGATCCCCGTCGAACACTACGTCCTCCTCAGTGCGGTCCTGTTCCTCCTCGGCGGCATCGGCTTCCTCGTCCGCCGCAACGTGCTCGTCACGCTGATGAGCATCGAGGTGATGCTCAACGCGGCGAACCTCGCGCTCGTCGCGTTCAACCGCTCGCGTACCTGGCACCCCATCGTCTCGGGCGCGCCCGGGCAGAGCCATACGGGGCAGGTGTTCGCCTTCTTCATCATCGCCGCCGAGGCGGCGGAAGTCGCCGTCGGCCTCGCCATCGTGCTGTCCCTCTACCGCCTGCGACGGACCGTCCGGTCCGACGAGGCGGACCTGCTGAAGAACTGAGCGATGCTCTCTCTCTTCTCCCCGAACGACTACCTGCTCATCGCGGTCATCCTCGGGATGCCGCTCCTCGGCGCCTTCGTGAACGGCGTCTGGGGCAAGCGACTCGGCAAGGACGCAGTGCGGCTGATGACGCTCACGGCCGTCGGCGTCAGCTTCGTCGCGTCGGTCGCCGCCTTCATCGGCCTCCACCAGCTCGCCGACCAGCACAAGGGCGAGCAGGTGAAGCTCGCCTGGACCGCGTGGGAGTGGATGCACACGACCGGCGGGGCGCAGAACGCCAGCGTGCCCATCGACGTGCGCTTCAGCATCGATCAGCTGAGCGGCGTGATGATGCTCGTCGTCACCGGCGTCGGCTTCCTCATCCACCTCTACGCCACGTCGTACATGGCGAACGACAAGGGGTTCGCGCGGTTCTTCGCGTACATGAACCTCTTCATCTTCTCGATGCTCGTCCTCATCCTCGGGGACAACCTGCCGCTGCTCTTCGTGGGGTGGGAGGGCGTCGGGCTCTGCTCGTACCTGCTCATCGGCTTCTGGTACGAGAACGGCGCGAACGCGGCGGCGGGCAAGAAGGCGTTCATCGCCAACCGCGTCGGCGACTTCGGGTTGCTCTGCGCCATGTTCCTCCTCGTGCACTACACGGGGGCGCTCGACTGGAACGGGATCGCCAACGGGGCGGCGAGCCTGGTGCACCCGGGCGAGCCGTTCCGCGTGCACGTGTGGCCGCTCGGGGGCGGGCAGTACACGGGCGTCCTTCACTTCCTGCAGCCGACGAACCCGGTGACGATCAGCGCGGCGACGGCGGTGGGGCTCGCGCTGCTGCTCGGGTGCACGGGCAAGAGCGCGCAGATTCCGCTCTACGTGTGGCTCCCGGACGCGATGGCCGGCCCCACGCCGGTGTCCGCCCTCATCCACGCGGCGACGATGGTGACGGCGGGCGTCTACCTGATCTGCCGCATGTCGTTCGTCTTCGTGCTCTCGCCTTTCACGATGATGGTGATCGCCATCATCGGCGCGGCGACGGCGCTGCTCGCGGCGACGATCGCCGTGGCGCAGAACGACATCAAGAAAGTCCTCGCCTACTCCACCATCAGCCAGCTCGGGTTCATGTTCCTGGGCGTCGGCGTGGGCGCGTTCACGGCGGGTTTCTTCCACGTCTTCACGCACGCGTTCTTCAAGGCCTGCCTCTTCCTCTGCGCAGGGTCGGTCATCCACGCGATGCACGCGCGCGTGCACGACGACGACAAGGCGCAGGACATCCGCAACATGGGCGGCCTGCGCAAGTGGATGCCCCTCACCCACTGGACCTTCGCTGCGGCGACGGCGGCCATCATCGGCCTGCCGTTCACCAGCGGGTTCTTCTCGAAAGACGAGATCCTCTACCGCGCCTTCGTCGACCACACCGTGAACCCGCGCGCCGGCGAGGGCCTGCTCGCCAAGGCAGGCGTCTACGAGCCGCCGCCTTGGATCGGGCCGACGCTCTACTGGGTGGCGCTCGCCGCGGCGACACTGACGGCCTTCTACATGTGCCGCCTCTACTTCGTGACCTTCTGGGGCGAGTTCCGCGGGTGGACCGTCGGGAGACCGTCGCTGCTCGCGAAGCAGGAGCTGGCGGACACCCACGCCCTGGACACGTCGCACGACACCGAGCTGGAAGAGGCCGAGCACGAGGAGCACCACGAGGACCTCGCCACGCCGGGGTACCCGCCGCACGAGTCGCCGTGGCAGATGACCGTTCCCCTCATCATCCTCGCGGCGTTCTCGGTGTTCGCCGGCTGGCTGAACCCGGGCTTCCACATCCTCAAGGAGATGCCGATGGAGCACTGGCTCGAGCCGGTCTTCGACGCGGCGTCCCAGGGTGCGGTGCTGTTCGGGCACGGCAACGACGCCAAGTGGGCCGAGGCGATGACCTGGCCGCTCGCCCTCGGCGGGCTCTCGGCGTTCGCGGTGGGCACGGCGGTCGCGTACTGGATGTACGTGGTGCGGCACGGCGAGCCGGCGAAGCGCATCGCCGATGCGGTGCCGGCGCTCCATCGCCTGGTGCTCGACAAGTGGCGCGTCGACGAGCTGTACGAGAACACCGTCATCGCCGCGGTCGACTCGCTCGCCGAGACGGCGGCGGCCGTCGACAAGACGATCGTCGACGGCATCATCGCGCGCCTCACGTCGCTCGTCGTCGCGGCGGCCGGCACGATCCTGCGCGCGTTCCAGAACGGCGTGGTGCACGTCTACGCGGCGATGATGGTCGTCGGCCTCGCGGCGGTCGGCTGGTTCTTCGCCATGCCGCACCCGAACGCCACCGTCGTCGACGCGGGCAACGACGACTACGTGGTCACCGCCGCGCCAGGGCTCGGCTACGCCTACCGCTGGGACGCCGACGGCGACGGCAAGCCGGAGAAGGCGGACTTCGGCGGCGACGCGACGCTCAAGCTGCACATCGAGCCGGGCAAGAGCCAGAACGTGCACCTCGAGGTGAAGAACACCTTCGGTCTCGTCGCCGGCAAGACCATCCACGTCGAGCGCCCGAAGGCGCCCGCCGAGCCGCTCTCGGCGCTGTAGAGGAAAGCGATGTCCACGGCGCAGAGCACACAAGCGATTCGCGAAGAGCCGGTCCAGCTGGGCTGGGGACAGATCGTCGGGCTGGTCCTCGTCGCGGCGGCGGGCGTCGTGGCCACGCGCTTCTTCAACCACGCCTTCGTCGTCGTGGCGGCGGCCGTCGTCGCAGCCATCGTCCCGCGCCGACACGGGTGGGACGTGCGCGGGCCCATCGCGGCGACGGCGGCGCTCCTCGCGTTCTTCGTCGCGCGCATGTGGCCCGAGACGGCTGCGGCGATCGAGGGGGCGGCGCCACCGTCCGAGTCGGGACACGTCCTGAGCTGGCTGATCTGGCTGCCCATCGTGGGCGCGGTCGGCGTGCTGTTCCTGCCGCGGCAGGCGCACTCGACGCTCCGGTGGACGACGTTGCTCGTGATGCTGGCGACGTTCGTCGCGGCGATCCCGCTGCTCCGCGTGCCCATGGGGCGCGCGTACCACTTCGACGAGAACGTCGTGTGGATGCCGCGCTTCGGCATCCACTACCACGTGGCGGTCGACGGCATCTCGCTGTGGCTCGTGATGCTGACGGTGTTCATCACGCCCATCGCGGCGTGGGTCTCCTTCGGCCCGATCGAGAAGCGCCTGAAGGACTGGTGCTTCGCCCTGCTGATCCTCGAGGGCGGGATGCTCGGAGCGTTCCTCGCGCTCGACCTCTTCGTCTTCTACGTGTTCTGGGAGCTGATGCTCGTGCCGATGTACCTGATCATCGGCGTCTGGGGCGGCGCGAACCGCATCAAGAGCGCGATCAAGTTCTTCCTCTACACGATGTTCGGCTCGGTGCTGATGCTCGGAGCCATCCTCTGGATGGCGTACACGTACCAGCGCGTCAGCGGCGGGACGATGAGCTTCGACTACTTCGACCTGCAGCGCGTGCTCGTGCCCTTCTGGGGCCCGGGGCCGGGCGAGTTCTGGCCGCACGGGCCGCAGTTCTGGCTGTGGCTCGCCTTCACGCTCGCCTTCGTCATCAAGGTGCCGATGTTCCCGGTGCACACGTGGCTACCGGACGCGCACACGGAGGCGCCCACGGCGGGGTCCATTCTCCTGGCCGCCGTGATGCTGAAGATGGGGACGTACGGGTACCTGCGCTTCTCGATGGGCCTCTTCCCCGAGGCGAGCGCGTACTTCGCTGCGAACCTCGCAGGCGTCGCCGTCCTCGGCGGGATCATCTACGGCGCGCTCTGCGCGTGGAAGCAGGACGACGTCAAGCGCCTGATCGCGTACTCCTCGGTCGCGCACCTCGGCTACGTGATGCTCGGGCTCTTCGCCGTCACGCAGGCGTCCGTCGAGGGCAGCGTGCTCCAGATGGTCAACCACGGCGTGTCGACGGGGATGCTCTTCCTCCTCTTCGGCGTCATCTACGACCGACGCCACACGCGCAACATCGACGAGTTCGGGGGCCTCGCCAAACCGATGCCGGTGTACGCGACGCTCTTCGTCATCGCGACCCTCGCGAGCGTCGGTTTGCCGGGGACGAACGGGTTCATCGGCGAGTTCATGGTCATCACGGGCACGTTCGCGTCGAACAAGCTCGGGCACTTCGCCGGAGTGCAGGCCGTTGGCGCCGCCATCGGCGTCATCCTGGGCGCCATCTACATGCTGATGGTGGTCCAGAAAATGTTCTTCGGCCCCATCACGAAGAAGGAGAACCGCCGGCTTCCAGACCTGACCGCCCGCGAGCTGGTGTGTCTCGCGCCGCTGGTCATGGCGATCTTCGTCATCGGGCTGTTCCCGAACGTGTTCCTCACTCAGATCAAGGGCGCCGCCGACCGGGTCATCGACGACTACGAGGCGCGCCTCGACATCAACCCGCCGCCGAAGTTCTACGAGGGACCGATCAAGCTGCTGCCGCGGCGTCCCGAAGCGCCGAAGAGTGCACCATGACCATCGCGATCGCTCTCTCTCCGCTGCTCGTCGTCGGCTTCGGCGCGCTGCTCCTCATGATGGCCGAGGCGTTCTCGCGCCGGCAGGCCGGGCTCGCGCTCGGAGCGGCGGCGGTGCTCTTCACCGGCGCCACGTTCGCGGGGGCCACGTGGCTCTACGGCGTCGACCGGCTCACGGACGCGGGGGCGCTCGCGCCGTGGCTCATCGTGGACCGATTCAGCCTCTTCTTCGACATGCTGCTGTGCCTCGGCGGCGGTCTCGCTGCCCTTCTCGCGGGCGGATACCTGGCCGAGCACCGCATCGAGCGCGGCGAGTTTTACGCGCTCCTGCTCTTCGCGACGCTCGGGGCGATGGTCCTCGCGGCGTCCGGGGACGCACTGACGCTCTTCCTCGGGCTCGAGACGATGAGCATCGGCGCCTACGCGCTCACGGCGTTCCGGCGGGCTAGCCCGCGGTCGGCCGAGGGGGCGCTCAAGTACTTCCTGCTCGGGTCGTTCGCCGCGGCGCTGCTCATCTACGGGTTCGCGCTCATCTACGGCGCCTGTGGGCACACGGACCTCGCCGGCATCGGCGCGGCGGCGCAGAACGCCGGGCCGCGCAGCCCGCTGCTCATCGTGGGGGCGGTGCTCGTGCTGGCCGGGATGGTGTTCAAGGTGAGCGCGGTGCCGTTCCACGCCTGGACGCCAGACGCATACGAGGGTGCGCCGACGCCGGCGACCACGTTCATGGCCGTCGCCGTCAAGGCGGCCGCGTTCGCGATGCTGCTGCGCGTGCTCGTGACGAGCTTCGGCGACGCGTCGTGGACCTCGTGGGCGAGCGGGTGGCCGCCGGTGGTGGCGACGCTCGCGGTCCTGACGATGACGGTGGCGAACCTCATCGCGGGACGGCAGGAGTCGGTCAAGCGCATGCTCGCGTACTCGAGCATCGCCCACGCCGGTTACGCGCTGCTCGGCGTGACGGCGATCCTGCGCGACGCGAGCGAGGGGACCTCGAGCGTCCTCTACTACCTCCTCGCGTACACGGTCTCGACGGCCGGGGCGTTCGGCTCCCTCATCCTGTGCGGGAGCCACGGACGCGAGGCGGTGTCGTACGACGATCTGTCGGGCCTCGGGAAGCGTCACCCGGCCGCGGCGCTCGCCTTCTCGCTGTTCCTCGTGTCGCTCGCGGGCATCCCGCCGACGGCCGGGTTCTTCGGCAAGTGGTTCGTCTTCAAGGCGACGATCGACGCGGGGCTCTACTGGGTTGCGGTCATCGCGTTCATCAACAGCGTCATCGGCGCGTACTACTACCTGCGCGTGATGGTCTACATGTACATGCGCGAGCCGGCTGCGGGGGCGCCCGTGGCGGTGCCGATGCGCAGCGGGTACGTCAACGCGGCGCTCCTGGTGAGCGCGGTGCTCGTGCTGGTGCTCGGGCTCATGCCGACGCGGTATCTGGACGTGGCGGTCGCGGCGGCGAAGCTCGGCGGCGCGGGCTGAAGCCGTCGCTCAATCGACGTCGGCGCCGGGCTTGCGGCCGAGCGCCGTGAGGGTCTCGCGTGCGCGGCGGGCGACGTCCTGGTCGCCGACTCGTTCCGCGAGACGCAGCGCCGTGGCAGCAAGCAGCGGGTCCGCGGGGTTGCGGGCGAGCAGATCGCGGGGGGCCTCGGGCGGGATCGTGGCGCCTGCGGCGAGCTCCTCGAGGGCCGCCGCGACGGCGACGAGGTCGTCGCCCGCGCCGACGACCGCCAGACGCTTCGCGAGCTCGCGGGCCCGCGGCGTGTCGGGATGCGCGAGAGCGAGAGAGAGGTACTCGTGGCGCGCATCCAGAGGGCCCTGCACGGGGAGCGCACGGGCGTCGCCCTCGAGCACCGCGAGCTCGACGACGCCCGCGGGCGGCAGGCGGTCGCGGGCCATCAGGCCGCGCGAGACCAGCTCGACGGAGGGACGTTCGACGCGGTCATCGCCGTCGAGGATCGCGTCGGCCTCGAGGCTTCGTAGCGCCGCAATCGCACGCGCCGGCGGGACGGAGCGCGCCAGGGCCGCCTCGAAGGCGACGAGGGCCGCAGCCGAGGGGCGCGAGTCGCTGGAACGCGGGTCGGAAGCGGCCGCGACGAGATCGCCGCCGCTCACCGCAGCGCGCACCAGGCGTGCGCCGCGCGACGCCGGATCGGCCGAGGCTTCCTCGTCGGCGAGGGTCCGGGCGAGCGTCGTCTCGCCGGCGAGCAGGGCGCGTCCGGCCGCCTCGTCGAGCGGCAGCCGGCCGCGCGTGGTGCGCGCGCGGACGGAGTCGACGTCGTGGCGGGCGATTGCCTCGTCGACGGCGAGACGCACGGCGAGCCCCCGTCCCGGCCCCATCGGCTCCGGGGCCGCGTCCAAGGCGGCGGCGGCGACCGCGCGCGCTTCGCCGAGAGCGCCGGCGCCGGCGAGGGCCTCCGCGGCGCCCGCGATCGAGTCGCGCTTCGACGGCGACCGCCGCGCGAGCTCCACGAGGGCGCGCGACCAGAGTGCAACGTCCCCGCGCGCCTCCGACCACGTCGCCAGCGCTCCCCACGCGACGACCGGATCGCGCGCCGTCGCCGTCAGCGCCACGAGGCGCTCGCGCGTCGACACGTCGACGTGACCGGCCCCGGGAGCGCCATGACCGTCAGCTCGCGCGAGGAGCACGTTGGCGCCGTCGGCGGCCGGGTCGATCTCGGCCGCGCGCGCCGCCGCCGCGTTCGCGCCGGCAGCGTCGCCCCGCGCCTGATCGCACCGGGCACGTGCCGACCACGCGCGCGCGTACTCGGCATCGAGCCGCAGTGCATGGTCGATCGCCGCGTCGGCGCTCGCGTCGCGCGGGTTCGCCTGGCAGCGCACCTCGCCGATGCGCGTCCACACCTCGGGGCTGCGCGGGGCGCGCGCCGCGGCCTCCTCGTACGCCTGCAGCGCGTCGGGCCAGTGGCCGCCGGCCTCGGCGATCGCCCCACGGAGCACCGACGCGTACGCCTCCGGCTCGACGAACGCGCCGACGATCACGTTGCCGCCGTACGCGCGCTGCACCGCCGGCTCGCGGGCGCACGCGCCCGCCAGCAGCGCGATCCCCGCCGTCGCGACGATCGCGCGCCTCACGTCGCCCCCGCGCCCGCGAGAGCCTCGAGGAACGCGTCGTTCTCCGCCTGCGTCCCCACCGTCACGCGCAGCCGGCGCGCGAGCCTCCCCCCCGACGCGTGGAAGCTGCGCACCAGCACCCCACGCCGCAGCAGCGATTCGTACGTCGCCGCCGCCGGACCCGGCGTCTCGACCCACAGGAAGTTTGCTGCGCTCTCGGTCACCGAGAACCCGGGCATCGCCCGCACCGCCGCCGCGAGCCGGTCGCGCTCGGCCGCCACGCGCGACACGTGCGCCATCACCTCGCCCCAGGCATCGGCGAGCACAGCGCTCGCCACCGCCTGGCTCGTCGCGCTCACGTTGAACGGCTGGCGCACCTTGTCCACCTCGCGCACGAGCGCCTCGTCCGCCTCGAGCCACCCGACGCGCAGCGCCGCGAGCCCCAGCTTGCTCAGCGTGCGAAGGATCGCGAGCCGCTCGTGGCGCACGCGCCACGAGCGCCGTGACTCCCCGGCGTAGTCCACGTACGCCTCGTCGAGCACGACCAGCGCATCCCCCGCCGCCGAGAGCAATGCCTCGACGCGGTCGTCGCTCATGCGGTTCCCCGTCGGGTTGTTCGGGCTCGCCACGAAGACGACCGAGGGCCGCGCCATCTCGATCGCCCGCCGCATCCCGCCCACGTCGAGATCCCACGACCCGTCGAGCGGCACCTCGATCACCTTGTGCCCGTGCGCGCGCGCCGTCACGCGGTACATGACGAACGTCGGCGATACGGCGAGCACCACCGTCTGCGGCGCCCCCGGCCGCGGACGCGCGAACGCCGTCAGCAGCAGCGCGATGACCTCGTCGGAGCCGCTCCCGACGAGCAGATCCTCCACGCGCGCCCCCGTACGCTCGGCGATGCGCGTCTTGAGCTCCACCCCGCGCGCGTCCGGGTACCTCTCGAGAGCCGTCCGTCCCACCGCACGCGCGACCACGTCGCGCAGCCGCTCCGACGGATTCGGCGGCGCTTCGTTCGCGTCGAGCTTCGCCCGCACCCCCACGGGCGCGGCCGGCACGTACGCCGCGAGCTCGGCGAGCTCCGGGCGCAGCAGCGTCGTCCAGTCGGCCACGACCGGATCCTAGGGTGCTTCTACCGGCGGCGCACGTTGCCGCCGTCGATACCCTCGGCCGCGTGCGCTTCCTCGATCGCCTCTGCCGCCTCGGCCACCATGTGGCCCTCGGCCTCGCGCAGCTTCTCGGCAATCTCGATGATGCGCCGCTCGACGCGCCCGAAGACGCTGGACGCCGGGAAGCGTCCGCTCTCGTCGCGCACGCCGGCCGGTAGGCCCGTCAGGATCTCGATGCCTTGCGCCGCGGTGTCCACGCCGTAGAGGTGGAACTTGCCCACGGCCACTGCGTCGGCCACGTCGTCGCGCAGGACGAGGTGCGGCAGGTTCGCGCGCGGCAAGAGCACGCCCTGGGCTCCGGTCAGCCCGCGGGCGCGGCAGAGGTCGAAGAAGCCCTCGATCTTCGCGCACACGCCGCCGATCGCCTGCATCTCCCCCAGCTGGTTCACGCTCCCGGTGACCGCCACCCCCTGGTCGACCCCCACGTCCGCCAGCGCGCTCAGCACCGCGAACAGCTCGCTCGAGCTCGCGCTGTCGCCGTCGATCTCGCCGTAGCTCTGCTCGAACGCGAGCTGCGCCCGCACGCTGAGGGGCCGCTCCTGCCCGAACATGCGCGTCAGGTACCCGCGCAGGATCGCGACGCCCTTGGTGTGGATGCTCCCGCCGAGCTGCGCCTCGCGCTCGACGTCGATGAGCCCCTCGCGCCCGATGCCGACGACCGCGGTGATGCGCATCGGCTGGCCGAACTCGACGTCCCCGGCGCTGAACACGCTGAGCCCGTTCACGACGCCCACGCGCCACCCGGTCGTGTCCAGCGCGACCTCGCCGCGCAGCGTGACCTCGCGGATGTGCCGCTCGGCGCTCCCGGCGCGCTCGCGGCGCTCGAGCCACGCGGCGCGGATGTCCTCGGCACGCACGACGCTCGCCTGCGGCGGCGCGACCGACGCACGGAACGGCCGCACCGGCGCGTCCGGATCGTCCTCCTGCCCCGCCGACCGCTCCTCGTCGTGGTCCTTGAGCGCCCTCCCCGCGGCGAGCGCGCTGGCGAAGGCCATCGTCTCCTCCAGCGGCGAGAGAATCAGCGCCAGCTTGTCGCGGTCGCCCGCCAGGCGCGTCGCGAGGTCCAAGAGCTCGCCGCGCGCGGTCCGGTCGAACCGTCCCCACCCGCGCTCGCCCGCCATCGCCATCAGGTACGCGTCGAGCGCCCCGAGGCTCCGCGGCGTGCGCGGGATCATCGGGTCGACCTCCACCTTCACGCGGAAGAGCGCCGCAAAGTCGGCGTCCGCCTCCAGCAGCTGCGCGTACAGCTCCGGCGCGCCGACCAGCACGACGCGCACGCGCACCGGCACCGGCACCGGCCGCAGCGACGTCGCGTAGAGGCCGAGCGGTCCGAGCGGGTCCTCGGCGCCGATGCGCTGCTCGCGCA
>DASVWO010000560.1:0-6677 GCA_036393165.1 Polyangiaceae bacterium
CGACGAACGGCGCGATGCACAGGAAGACGCCCTGCTGATCGGCGAAATCGAAGTCGAACGGCTGCAGGCACTGGCCGCACCCCGGGTTCTGCGAGAACTCGAAGTTGAAGAAGTTCTGGCACGAGGTCGACTGCGCGCCTCCCGCGCAGGCGGCCGCCGCGTTCTGCAGGTCGGTCGACGAGCAGGCCGTCACGGGCGACGGAGGCTGCTCGGGCTGGGCGAAACAGCCGCCGTACGGCGAGGGGCACGACATCTGCTGGCTCGCGCACTGCGGCGGGAAGATGCTTCCGTTGCAGGTCGACGGCGGGTTGAGCGTCGTGCAATCGACGCAAGACTGACCGAAGCCGCCGCACTGGTTGTTGAGGAAGCCCGGCTGGCACATCTGGTTCGTGTCGCAACAGCCCTGGCAGTTGTTCGGATTGCACGCCGTCTGGCACTGCTGGTTCTGGCACGTCTCGCCGTGCAGCTGGCAGTCCTGACACGCCTGGCCGCTGAACCCGCACGAGTTGTCCGTGGTGCCCGGGACGCAGAAGTTGCCCTGGCAGCAACCGAAGCAGTTGTTCGGGTTGCAGCCGCCGGCGGGGACGCAGACCTGGCCCTGGCAGATGTCGCCGAACGACTGGCAGTTCTGGCAAGCCTGCCCGCCGAAGCCGCACGCGTTGTCGAGGTTCCCGGGGATGCACGCGCCTCCCAGGCAGCACCCGTTCGGACACGTCTGCGCGTTGCACGTCCCGACGATGGAGCAGACCTGCCCCTGACACGTCTCGCCGAACGCCTGGCAGTTCTGGCAAGGCTGTCCCCCGAAGCCGCACGCGTTGCTCGAGGTGCCCGAGTTGCAGAAGTTGCCCTGGCAGCAGCCGAAGCCGCAGTTCTGCGCGTTGCACCCGGTCTGGCCCTGACAGACCTGGCCCTGGCACGCCTCGCCGAACGCCTGGCAGTTCTGGCAGGCCTGGCCGCCGAAGCCGCACGCGTTGCTCGACGTCCCGCTGACGCACACGTTGCCCTCGCAGCAACCGAAGCCGCAGTTCTGCGCGTTGCATTGCGGCTCGGCCTGGCAGATCTGGTTCTGGCAGTTCCCGCTCGGGCACTTCTGGCAAGCCTGCCCGCCGAAGCCGCACGCGTTGCTCGACGTACCCGGCTGGCACACGTTGCCGTTGCAGCAGCCGTTGGGGCAGTTCTGGGGCGTGCAGGTCTGCCCGCTGGTGCACTGCCCGAACTGGTTGCACGTCATCCCGTTCTTGGTGCAGTCGGCACACGCGAGCCCCTGGACGCCGCACTGGGTCGGCGCCGTGCCCGGCAGGCACGTGTTGCCCTGGCAGCAGCCGCTGCAGTTGCCCGGTCCGCAGCTCGTCGCGGTGGAGCACTGGCCGGCGCTGCACGTCTTGCCCTGCTGCGCGCAGTTCGAGCACGCCACGCCACCGACTCCGCACTCGGTGGGATCACTGCCGGCGAGGCACACGCCGCCCACGCAGCATCCCTTGCAGTTGCTCGGACCACAGTCGGTGACCGCGTTGCCGCAGGTCTGCGTTGTCTCGTAACAGAACTGGAAGCCCTCGGCCTGGCAGTTCTGGCACGCCTCGCCGCCGGTTCCGCACGCGTCGGGCGCCGCGCCGTTGAGGCACTCGCCGGACGTGCTGCAGCACCCCTTCGGGCAGTTCGATGCGTTGCACGTGGGCACGTCGGGCTGCACGACGTCGCCTTCGTCGGTGGCGTCGGCAAGACCGCCCTCACCCGCTTCGAAGACCAGATCCGAGCGGCCGCACGCGGCGACCACGATGGCGACCATCGCCGCGAGCGAGGCGAGAAGCGCGAAACGAAGAGCGGAAGAAAAGGCGCGAGGCACGGGGACCCTCCTCTCGGCGCGCTTCTACGGTACTCCCAGATGGCCGCCGGGGCACCTTCCCGTCTGAAAATCCCGTGCCAGGCTTGCGCCTCGTCAGGCCCGCCAGAGGGCTATCCCCCCGAGCAGTCCGGCCACGTTGGACGTGACCTTCACGTGCAGGGGGAGGCCGATCTTCAGGTGCTTCGCGTTGCCCCCGCCGATGTAGATGCGGTCCGGGTTCCAGATGGGATCGATCTGGGCCAGGGCCCTGGCCACCCGCTTGTTCCACTTCTTCTTGCCCACCTTCTCGAGGGCGCGCGCACCCAGGTAGTCCTCGTACGTCTTCTTGCCCCGGAACGGGTGGTGCGCGAGCTCGAGGTTCGGGATGTACGTCCCGTCGTAGAACAGGGCGCAGCCCAGGCCTGTCCCGAGGGTCAGGACCATCTCGAGGCCCTTGCCCTCGATCACGCCGTAGCCCTGTACGCCGGCGTCGTTGAGCACCCGCGTGGGCTTGCCCAGTCGCTTGCGCAGCGCCTCGGCGAGCCGGAAGCCCGACCACGACGGGTCGAGGTTCGGCGCCGTCTTGATGACACCGTCGAACACGACGCCGGGGAAGCCGACCGAGATGCGGTCGTAACCCTTCAGAGGTGCGAGCAGGCCAACGAGCGCCGACAGGACGGCGTCCGGCGTCGCGGGGTGCGGCGTCTCGACGCGCGCGCGATCGGTCAGCGGGGTGCCGCGCGGATCGAGCAGGAGCGCCTTGAGACCCGTCCCGCCGATGTCGATGGCCAGCGTGACGGGGTGCGCGTGGGAGGTCGAGGCCGCCGCCTTCCGGGGTACGCGTTCGAGCATCGGGCGTGAGCCTATCCGAGAACCCGCGCCATCGTGTGCCAGAGGGGGGCGCCGCCGTCAGTGATAGTCTCGCGGCCCGTGCACGGCGAGGGGCCGCATCGGCGCAGGACGACGCTCGAGAGCTACGGTGGGGTGAAGGTCCGCACGAGCCTCGTGAAGCCGTGCGACGCGGGCGAACTGGGCGAGGTGCTGCGGGGCAACGATCTTCCCTGCGTCACCTTCCGCGACGGGGGACACGCGTTCGACACCCAGTCGCTCAACGACACGCTCGTCGTCTCGCTCGCCGACCTCAGGCGCATCGACGTCGACGAGGCGAAGGCGACGGTCACGGCGGGAGCGGGGGCAACCTGGGGCGACATCCTCCGGGAGACCAGCAAGCGCGGCCTCGTCCCGCACGTGATGGTCACGACGAGCCACGCGTGCGCCGCCGGCACGCTCTCGTCGGACTCGCTGTCGCGCTTCTCGCCCACCCTCGGAAGGGAGGGGCACCACGTCGAGAGGTTCTCGCTGGTACCGATGCGCGCGCCGTTCGAGCCGCTCGAGTGCTCGCGCACGCAGAACCCGGAGCTCTTCGGCACGGCGATCGGCGGCCTCGGGTACGTCGGCGCCGTGGTCGACGTCACCCACCGGCTGCTCCGCGTGCCGACCCGGCCCGGCGAGATCATCGCGGTGGCGACGACGTTCGAGAAGGTGCAGGGACTCGAGCAGATCGCGGCGCGCCTGCTCTCGCACGTGCGCCTTCACGCCCACAAGGGCAAGTGGCGCTCCACGAGCGAGGCGCTGACGAAGGCGGCGCAGGCCCCGCTCGACGAAGCATGCGCCGTCTCGGTCGCCGTCAACATGATGTGGAAGGAGACGGGGCTCGTCGCGACGTCGCGCTACGTGAGCGTCCCTCCGAGCGCCCTGCACCGCTCGGTGTTCCACAGCCCGAGCTCGTTCGGCTCGTGGGCACTGCAGATCGCCGCGCTCTTCCCGGTGCTGCGCACCATCGGCTACTGGTTCGTCTTCGAGTGGGGCTACAAGAAGCCCGAGAAGTACGTCGACGAGCTGGCGGGTTACACGTTCTTCGAGGACTCCAACCGCAACCTTCGTTACCTGCTGCGCTTCCTCGGGTTCCCGATGGGCATCCGGCAGCAGACGTACATCGTGCCATTCGACCCCGACGCGCTCGAGGCCTCGGAGCGCAACCTCGCCGAGTTCCTGCGCGAGGCCAAGACGCTCTTCGACGAGAGGAAGCTCTCGCCGACGCTGCTCGACGTCCTCTACATGCCCGACGAGGGGGCCGACTCGTTCGCCCTCTCGTCGAGCAGGCGCCTTCCCGGGTACGCGGTGACCTTCACGTTCGAGAAGCTCTGGTCGACCCGCTTCGCGCGCGAGGAGGCGGCGCTGAGCGAGCTCGCCGTACGCTGCGACGAGCGTGGCGGACGCGTGCACCTCGTGAAGAACGTGTGCGCGCCCGACGGGCTGGTGGCAGGCCAGTACGCCGAGGGTGTCACCCGGATGGATGACGTGCGTCGGAAGACCGGAGCGCGCGATCGGCTCTACAATGGGTTCCTTCGTCGTGTACTCCCCAGGCTCGCTCCCTGAGGCGGCCGAGCCCACCGGCATCGCGCGATTCGATCTGCTGCGCGCGATCGGATCCGGTGCGATGGGCACCGTGTTCGAAGCGCGGGACCGACGCACGGGACAGCGCCTGGCGATCAAGGCGCTCCACGACGGCGCGGGCTCGATCCTCTACCAGTTCAAGCACGAGTTCCGCGTTCTCTCGGAGCTGTCGCATCCGTTCCTCGTGCGCTTCGGCGAGCTCTTCGAGGACGCCGGCCGCTTCTATCTGACGATGGAGCTCGTCGAGGGCGAGAGCTTCCTCGACTACGTGCGACCCGGCGACGTGCTCGACGAGGAGCGCCTGCGGCGCGCGCTGGGTCAGCTCGCGAGCGCGCTCGTGGCGCTCCACGCGTCGGGCGTGATCCACAGGGACATCAAGCCGCAGAACGTGCTGGTCAACCGGAGCGGGCGCGTCGTCCTGCTCGACTTCGGCGTCGCCATCGGCGAAGAGGAGCGCGGGCTCCGGCCAGAGCTCGTCGGAACCGTCGACTACATGGCGCCGGAGCTCCTCAGCGGGCAACCCATCACCGAGGCAGCCGATTGGTTCGCCGTGGGCGTCGTCCTCTACCAGTCGTTGACCGGAGGGCTTCCCTTCGCCGGGACGCCGCCGTGGGCCGCCGCGCGCAGGAGCAAGCCCTGGCACCCACAGAAGCTCGCGCGCGACGTCGAGCTTCCGGCGGATCTCTGCGCGACGTGCATGGACCTCCTGGAGCCGGACGTCGAGCAGCGCCTGGGCACCGAAGCGATCGCCGGCCGGCTCGGCCTCGACGTGCGGGTCGAAAGGGCACGCGCGAGCTTCCGCACCCAGCTGCACTTCTCGCGCACGGTGTTCGTCAGCCGCGCGAGGGAGCTCGAGGTGCTTCGCGCCGCCCTCGACCGCACGCGTCGCGGGGGATCCGAGGTGGTGCGCATCGTGGGAGAGTCCGGCGTCGGCAAGACGGCGCTCCTTCGAAGGTGGCTCGCCGAGGCGGGGCGCGACAAGGACGGCGCCGTGGTGCTCTCGAGCCGCTGCTACGAGCGCGAGACGCTGCCCTACGGCGGGGTGGACGGCGTCGTCGACGCACTCGTGCGCCACATGCGCGAGGCGCAATACCGGCAGCATCCGATGGTGCTGCCGAGCGACGCGGCGCTCCTCGGGCAGGTGTTCCCGGTCCTGCGCGCGTTGCCCGAGTTCGACGGCACCCCCGCCTCGTCCCTCCTGCGCGACGACCCCCAGGAGGCGCGTCGCCTCGCGTTCGCCGCCTTGCGCGATCTCCTGGCGGGGCTCGCCGAGCATCGGCCGGTCGTGATCCACGTCGACGACGCCCAGTGGATCGACTCCGAGAGCGTCGCACTCCTCTCGTTCCTCGTGTCGGGAGACGCGCCATCGCGCACGCTCCTCGTCTTCACCGAGCGCCCCGCCGGTGCGGGCGGCTCCGGGACCATCGCGCGTGCGGCACGCGTCGAAACGACGCTCGAGCTCGGACCGCTGCCTCCAGCGGACAGCGAGCTGCTCGCGTCCGAGCTCCTGCGGCGCCTGGGCCGCGGAACCGATCTGCTGCCCGCGATCGTGGCGCGCACGTCGGGCGGGCACCCGCTGTTCATCCACGAGCTCGTCCTCTACGACGCGCCCGGTGCGCGCGAGGGACGCAGCCTCGAGGCGGCGCTGTCGGCGCGCATCTCGCGGCTCGCTCCAGCTTGCCGCCGACTCCTCGAGGTGGTCGCGGTCGCGTCGTCGCCGGTCGTCCACGAGTCGGCGCGCAGCGCCGCGGGGCTCGAGCCGGCCGAGTATCCGCAGGTCGTCTCGACGCTGCGGTCGGAAAACCTCGCCTCGTTCCGCGGCCTGACCGAGCGCGACGAGGTGCAGATCTATCACGACCGGATCCGCGAGCTCGTCGTCGACAGCCTGGACGACGGCACCCGCCGAGAACGTCACTTGCGCCTCGCCACCTCGATGGAGACCGGGTCGCCCGACGCGGTGGATGCCCTCGCGCACCACTTCTTCGAGGCAGGCGTGCGCGACAAGGCGGCGCGCTACGCGCGGACCGCGGCAGAGGGCGCACTCCAGAAGCTGGCGTTCGAGCACGCCGCTCGTTTCTTCGAGCTCGCCGTTCGCGCCGAGAGCGCCCCGCGAGAGCGCGCGCACCTCGAGGAGAGGCTCGGTCAGGCGCTCGCCGACGCGGGACGCGGGGCAGACGCCGCGGGGGCGTTCCTGCGTGCCTCCTCGCTGCTCCAGGGGATCGCCGCGAAGGAGCTCCGCCGCCGGGCGGGCGAGCAGCTGCTGCGCGCCGGTCACGTCGAGCGCGGCGTCACCATCCTGTCCGAGATCCTCCGCGAGCTGGGGGTGCGCGTCCCTGCGACGGATCTCGCGACCACGTCGTCCCTTGCCGGAGCGCTGCTGCGGCTCGAGGTGCGTTTG
>DASVWO010000561.1:0-11515 GCA_036393165.1 Polyangiaceae bacterium
CCGGCCTTGTTCACGTAGGCGAACATCGGCTTCGCGCCCGCATCTTGGTCGAGGGCGCTTCGGAGAGCAGTCGCGATCTTCCAGTCCCGGTCCTGGGCCCGAACGTCCGCGGACAGCTGGACGAAATGATCGATCTCGCTCACCTCGCGAGGGTCCATGCCGTTCTGCGTCTGCCCGCCCGTGCGCTGCGCGTCGAAGTAGAAGGTGTCGTAACCCGCGCGCTTCGCGTAGGCCCACATGCTCGGATTCGTGGCGAGCTGGCGAAGATAGTCGTGGCGGCCGATGCCGTAGCGAAACGCGACGTTCGTCTCGTGCGAGCAGTTCGCGATGGACGACATGACGCCGAAGTTGATGACGTCCGGTCGCCCCTTGAGCCCGGTCGGCACGCCGCCTTCGACGTTGATGTCCAGGAGATCGCCGCGAATGCTCTCGTCCATCACGACGATGATGTTCTTCAGCGGCCTCGTCCCGGAGTGGGGCATCGTCACCTCGCGCCGCTCCGGCGGCGCCCCCTCGCGCAAGCGCTCGATTCCTTCGACGCCGAGGAACGCCAGCGTCCTGTGCTGGACGGCAAAGCCGTTGGTTCCGTCGCCGTGCTTGAGGTAGAGGACGGCCATCGTCACGAGGACGGGGGAGAGCTGCAGGCCGAGCGCGCCGAGCCGTTCCGCCGGCGTCCGGCGCCCGTCGGCGGGCCGCGCGTACGGTGGCATGTTGATCGCGGCGATCCCGATCAGTCCGAAGAGGACCGGCCCCGACAGGAAAGGGCGATAGAACTCCATCACCATGCCGGCGAACGCCACGTTCTGGATGAGCACGTTCTGATCGGCATATGTGAGCGGCGCCTGCTGGATCGCCTGGAACGTCGTGCACACGAAGGTCGACGTGACGATGGCCACCGTCCACAGGAGCCGCGCCACGCGGCCGCCGAAGACGGCGACGTGAAGCAGCGACGCCACGGAGACCGCCCAGGCGAGACCGAAGAGCGCGTAACCGGGAAGCGATCTTCGCCCGAGCACGTCGTTCGTCGCGATGACGAAGAACGCCAGGAAGGCGAGCTTGAGAAACCACTGCCAGCGTGATGCGTGCGCAAGCTGCGCCCGCCAAGTCCCCGGACCCATTGTGACGGCTGAAGCAACGGGCGCGCCCCCAAGTCGACACGGACTTGACGCAATTCGAGGCTTCGCGTGAGGCGTGTGAGCGATGCGCGGAGGCATCTCGCCCCGTCTTCCTCCATTTGTGTCGATGACCGCCCACTCGTGCCTGCCTCGCGCACCCGAGTGCTTGTCGAACATCACGCGGGATACGGCCTCTGCACGACGAAGATGTGGAGCGAGCTCCTCGAGGCGCACACCCGAGTCCGTCTGCGACCGCGCACGCGATGGTGCACCAGAGATGACCGGAGCGATCGCGGGGAACCTAGCCCAGTCAGTCAGCGATCGCAGATGGAGGGTCATTGCCTCGTTCACGGACGACCATGACTCAGGGCGGCAGACGGAAGACGCCGGTGACGGCCCTGTCGCTGGTGAACAGTGCGTCGACCACATGCGTGGCATTCGCCGCATCATCGGCAACGATCACGTAGAGCATCGCGTGCTTCGATCGGTGCCACACATACGCGAACGCCCCTTTTCGCTTTGCTTCGCGGGCGACGGCGGCACGTAAGGCAGCAGGCACGGCATCGCCGTAGACGCCGAGCGCCGACAATCTTGCGCGAGGGACGAGCAGCACCGCCGAGAGCGCGGGGTGCTGCGTGATCATCTCGACGCCATCGGCGGTGTCGAGCGGGGCATAGCCGTACAGGTTGTTCGTGTTCGCGCGCTCCCCAGTGCGCTTCATGACGTCCTTCCACCCCTCGTCGGAGGCCATGGCGTAGGAGTGCAGGTACTCGATGGGCTTCGGCTCGGCGCCGACCGCTTCGCGCGCAGCGGCGATGAGGGCAGCCACTGTCTCGGGGGCATCGAGCGGTGGTCCGGCGGTCGGATCGTCCCCGGTGCGGCTGAGGAGAGCCTTGGCGGTCGCGTCGATCGCATGGTTCGCGTAGAAGCCCATCTCGCGGTGCAGTCGCTTGTCGTAGTCGGGACGGTTGACCGCGCGGTTCACGACGCCGTTGCCGAGCGCCGTGGCGACGGACTCGTCGAGCAGCTGGTACGCCACGCCCGCCACAGGATCGGGTGAGCCCTCGAAGCGCGCGGCGAGCTGCGCCTGCTGCTCCGGCGTGCGCGATGCGTAGAAGAAGTGGAAGAGCTCGTGGCACACGATGTCCATGCGGTCCTCGGGCTTCTCGTCCGGGAGGACCTCGATCGCTCAAGCCGCCTTGGGCGTCGCGTCCCTCCGCGATCGCTTCGCGGTCAGCACCACGGGCAGACCGTCGCTCGGGGTGATCGTGACCGCGCGCCTGACCGGGCGGACCTTGTCCGTCGCCAGGCGCATCTCCACGCGCGGGAGCATCGTCGCGAGCACCATCTTCATCTCGTACATCGCGAAGGCGGCCCCGACGCACTTGCGCAGACCGCCGCCGAAGGGGAGCCACTCCCACGCCGCCGGTTTGAACGACAGGAAGCGCTCGGGCTTGAACCTCTTCGCGTCGGGATAGAGATCCTCCCGACGGTGCACGAGGTAGATCGCGGGTGCGACGAACGAGCCCGCAGGCAGGTCCCAGGTCCCGATCTTCTCTGGTCCCTGCAGCACCCTTCCCACCATGGGGATCACCGGCTGCAGGCGCAGCGCTTCTTTCACCGTGCCGTCGAGCAGCTCGAGCTTCGCGATCTTCAGCGGGTCGCCTCCCGCCGACGCGATCTCCTCGTTCAGCTTCCCTCGCAGCTCCCGGTCCGGCAGCAGCCATCGCAGCGCCCACGCGAGCGCCGTGGCCGTCGTCTCGTGACCCGCCACGAGCAGCGTCACGAGCTCGTCGTGGATCTCGTCCTCGCTCAGCGGCTGGCCCTTCTCGTCGCGGGCGTCGAGCATCATCGCGAGCACGTCGGTCCGGCCCTGCGTGCCCTGCTCGCGGCCTCGTCGGATCTCGGCGCGCAGTATGCCGCTCGCCCTCTCGCCGAATCGCTTGAAGCGGCCCCACGGGCTGAGCGGCCCGAGGTCCTTCTGCATCCACGGGAACAGGTAGATGGGGTGCTGCGCGATGTCGAGCACGCGCTTGAGCAGCTCGGCCAGCTCCGCGAACCGGGGCCCCTCCTGCACACCGAAGACGGTGCGGATGATGACGCCTAGGGTGATCTCCTGCATCGGCTGGTGGATGGCGAAGCGCCGGCCGAGCGGCCAGCGGTCGATCTCCTGGTGCGTCAGCTCGATCATCGAGCGCCCGTAGGCGTGCATCCGTTCGCCGTGGAACGCCGGGAGGATCATCTTGCGCTGCCGCAGGTGCTCGGCGCCGTCGAGAAGGAGGAGCGAGTGTTCGCCGAGCAGCGGCTTGAGCACGAAGTTCGCCTTGCCCGCGTGCCCTTCGTCCGGCCCGAGGCCGAAGACGTCCTTCACCGCCCGTGGATCGGACATCACCACGACACCGTTCGAGAGCCCGGGGAGGCGCATGGTGAAGGCATCCCCGAAGCGCCCCTGGCACTCTTCGAGGACGCGGAAGGGAACGCGCATCCAGCGAAGGACCTGGAGGGCAGGCAGCGTCTCGGGGCCCGGAGGCAGCGGCATGGCCCAACCGTAGGAACGGTCAGGCGCGCTGGAAAGGGCCCTCGTGTAAATACGCCTCAGGTGAGGCGCTTGAACGCCTCGAACGTCCGCTTCAACCCCGCACGCAGGTCCACGGCGGGCTCGTATCCGAACAGGTCGTGCGCAGCGCGGACGTCGGCCAGCGAGTCTTTCACGTCGCCGGGGCGCGGGTCCCGATACTCGGGATCGAGCTTGTAGCCCGCGAGGTCGCCGATGTAGGCGAGGAGCTGGTTGAGGGAAGTGCGCTGCCCGCACGCGATGTTGACCACCTCGCCCCCGAGCTTTCGTGACGTGCTCGCGGCGCCGAGGTTCGCCCGTACCGCGTTCTCGATGAAGCAGAAGTCGCGCGTGTGCTCACCGTCGCCGAAGACGACGGGCCGCTGCCGGCGGAGGGCAGCCGTGACGAACTTGGGGATGACCGCGGCGTACTCGCTCTTCGGGTCCTGGCGGGGGCCGAAGATGTTGAAGTAGCGCAGGCTCACCGTCTCCATGCCGTAGAGCCGCGCGAACGTGCGCATGAGGTGCTCTCCGGTGAGCTTGCTGACCGCGTACGGCGATAGCGGGTTCGGCGGCATCGTCTCGATCTTGGGGAGCGTCGGCGTGTCGCCGTACGCAGACGAGCTCGCGGCGAATATGACGCGCCGGACGCCGGCCCGCCTCGCGCAATCCAGCACCACGGTGGTGCCCTGCACGCCAGCGAACATGGACCGAGCCGGGTCCTCCACCGAGCGCACTACGCTCGGGATCGCTGCCTCGTGGAACACGACGTCCACGCCACGCACTGCGCGCGCGACGGTCTCGGGATCGGTGACGGTGCCCTCGATCAGCTCGAATCGGCCGGGCAGGCCTTCCAGGTTCTCCCGGCGGCCGCTGGAGAAGTCGTCCAGGATGCGCACGGTATCGCCGCTCTGGAGCAGGGACTCCGCGATCGAGGACCCGATGAACCCGGCACCGCCCGTCACGAGATGAAGCGCCATCGTTTTCTGCCTCTTCCCTGCAAGGCTTATACATGAGCGACCGACGCCGCGCCCGTTCGCACGGGATTCGCAAGACGCGACCGTGAACAACGGCATGGCAGAGCAAAAGAGCCACGAGGAAACAAGATCGCCCCGAGAGCGTCTCGCCCGCATCTTCACCCTGATCCGGCGAGGTCTCGGTTATTGGAAGGGCACGCTGGCCATCGGCGTTCTCGGCGCCGCGGTGGCCATCTTCGTCGCGCTGCACGTCAAGCGCGTCTACCGCTCCGAGGCCACCATCCTCGTGAAGGGCGGGATGCGCACGGGCGGCGACAACGACGGCCCGGACACGTCGATGGAGGCGATGACCCGCCAGGCGGCGCGTCTGAAGGACATGCTCACCACGCGCGCGCGCCTCGAGAGCGCGATCCGCACGTTCCACCTCTATCCGCAGACGGTGGCGACCAGGACGATGCTCGACGCGGTCGAGGAGATGAAGCCGCACGTCGGCTTCCGGTCCATCGAGGGCGCGCAATACGTCGTCAGCTTCGACGGCGAGACCCAGGACCAGGTCTACGACGTGACCAAGTACCTGGCCGACTCGCTCATCGAGGACTACGCCGAAGGGGACCTGCAGGACCTCAAGCGCGAGGCGGACTTCCTGTCGCAGCAGGAGCAGGGCTCGCTCTCGGGGCTCGAGGCGTCCACCAAGGCGCTGACCGAGTTTCTCGCGACGCATCCGGAGTTCGCCATCGAGGCGCAGCAGGCAGCGGCGACGCCCTTCGGACCGAGTCCCACGGCAGGGATCCCGCTGATGCCCAAGTCGTCGAAGCACGCGCCTGCTGCTGCCCCGATGCCGTCGGATCCGGAGCTCGCTGCGCTCTGGCGCGAGCGAGCGAGGCTCGAGGGCGAGGCTCGCAACGCGTCCGCGGCAGCGCACGGCCTTCCGCCTCCTCTTCCGGCGTCCGCGAAGCAGGCCGACGATCAGATCGCCCAGGCTGAGGCCGAAGTGGAAGCGGCGGCCAAGCGCGTCGCCGAGACGCAGGCCGACCTCGCGTCCAAGTCGAACCTCACCGAGGATCACCCCGACATGCGCGCCGCCCGGATGGCGGCCGAAGCCGCCGCGCGCAGGCTGCACGAGTCGAAGGTGAAGCTCGCTGCGCTCCAGCAGCTCAAGGCGAGCGGCGCTCCGCCGCCGACCCCGACGGACATCCCCGCGGAGCTCGGCGACAAGCTCAAGTCGATCGACGCGCAGATCGCCGCGCGGCGCGCGCAGCTCGACAAGAGCGCTTCGGCCGGAGGCGCCGAAGCGGAACCGCCCAAGCATCCCGGGGCCGCGCCGGTCGTGGAGCTCGAGACGGAGTGGCAGCGGCTCCTCCGCGCCTTGAGTGACGCGCGCTCGCACCACGACGATCTCGAGACGCGCGCCGAGCGGTCGAGGCTGGCGCTCGAAGCCGCGCGCGTCGATGCGACGCAGCGCATGGCCATCGTGGATCCTCCCTTCCGTCCGACGCACCCGGCCAAGGGAGGACGCACGAATGCGGCCATCGCGGGGCTCGCGTTGACGCTGCTCCTCGCCCTCGGCTACGCGACCCTGCGCGTGACGGTGGCCGACGAGCTGGTGGACCCCGATGACATCGAGGCGCTCGGCATCGTGCCGCTGCTCGGCGTCGTTCCGCACATCGACCCCGCCGACGAGGAGAAGAGGAATGACCGTGTCGCAGCCTAGCTCCGTGCGTACGACGCTCGCGCTGCGCCCGAGCGAGCTCGCGCAGCGTGCCGAGCGACATCGCGAGAACGAGCCGGTGCGCGTGGTCCCGGTGTGGGCATCGCCGCCCGACGTGCGTGTGCTCGCGATGTTCGGCGATGCACCGCCCGAGGTGCCTGCGGCGCTTCGGGTCGTCCGCCATCGGCTCGAAGCGCGCAGGGGGCAGGGCATGTGGACCTTCGCCGTCACCAGCGCGCGCGACGGCGAGGGCAAGAGCACCCTGGCGGCGCAGCTCGCGCTCGCCCTCAGCGAGGCGCAGCGCGCGCGTGTGCTCCTGGTGGAAGCAAGCATGCACCGACCGTCGCTCGCGCGCATGCTCGGGTTCCAGGTGCCGCAGGGCCTCGGCTTCTCCGTGCAGCTCGCGAACCGCATGCGTGGCATGCGCGATCCGTGGACGGTGCTCGCGCTGGGTCCTGCGCTTCACGCGCTGGTCGAGAGCGAGGCGGAGACCGGATTTCCGCAGACGCTGCACTCTGTCCACTTCCGCACCGGAGTCGAGCGCCTCGCCCGCGTCTACGACTGGATCGTCGTCGATGCACCGAGCGTGCTCGGATCGGGGGACGCCAACGTCGTCGAGGAAGCGGTCGACGGCGTGATCGTGGCTGCGCGCAGCCGTGCATCGAAAGGCGCCGACCTGCGAGCCGCCATGAAGCAACTGGGGGACCGGAAGGCGCTCGGGGTCGTCCTGTGGGACCACTGAGCGCGCTGGGAAAGGGGGGGCCGTTGCAGCGCGTGATCGACAAGCAGGTCCACGTCTGGGCGGGAGCGTGGCTGCGAGACCGAACGCGCAAAGCGCTGACTCCCAGACCGCATGGCGAGCGGCACCTGCTCATCGCGGTGTGCGATCACTTCGAGCCTCTCCACGGAGGCGCATCGCGCGAGGTGGGCCTCGCGCGCGTGCGCGAATGGCGCGACCGGCTGCCCCGGCTCGCGTCGCGCTTTCGTGACTCGGACGGCCGCATGCCGCGCCACACCTTCTTCTTCCCTGGCGAGGAGTACGATCCGCGCTTCGTCGAGCCGCTCGCCGAGATGGTGGAGATGGGCCTGGGCGAGGTCGAGGTGCACCTGCACCATGACGGCGACACGCGCGAGTCGCTCTCGACGAAGATCCTCGCGACGGTCGACGTGCTGTCTGCGCACGGCATCGTGCCGCGCCGCGCGGGACTCCCGGCGTGGAGCTTCATCCACGGCAACTGGTCGCTCGCCAACGGTCGCCCTGATGGACGCTGGTGCGGCGTGGACGACGAGCTACGCGTGCTGCACGACCTCGGCTGCTATGCCGACTTCACGTTCCCGAGCGCGCCCGATCCGTGCCAGCCGCCCATCGTGAACGCGATCTACTACGCGCGCGACGACTCGCGGCGGCGCGCGTACGACGAGGCCGAGCTCGTGGCGGTCGGCACCCCGAGGCGCAACCGTGTGCTCCTCGTGCAGGGGCCGCTCGCGGTGGCGCGACGACCCGGATCTGCGCGCCTGCGCATCGAATCGAGCGCGCTGTCGGCGAGCGACCCGCCTAGCGCCGCGAGGCTGGCGACGTGGGTCGACCAGTGGGTGCACATCGAAGGGCGCCCGGAGTGGACGTTCGTGAAGCTGCACGCCCACGGCGCCCCCGAGGGCAACGCGGGCATCATGCTCGGCGAGCCGATGGCCGCGCTGCACGAGGCGCTTCGCGATCTGCCGCGTCGCTCGGGCAGCCCCTGGCGTGTGCACTACGTCACGGCGCGCGAGATGTACAACGTCGCACGAGCCGCGATGGACGGGCGGGACGGTTGTCCCTCGGCGTGGCGCGACTACGAGGTACCGCCGCCCGAGCGGGCCGCCCGGCGCACCTGCTGACGCCGGTCGCCGTTGAAGGCCGCGTTCAGCATCGCCCCGAGCTCGTCCCTGTCGTCCCGGCGGTCGCGACGGCCGCGGCGCTCGCGCAAGAGCTCGCGCAGCTCCGCCGCGCTGGCGGCCTGCACGGGGCTGCGCCGGTGCATCAGGGCGTGCGAGCCGCAGAGCGTCGCCTGCGCGCCGCCGCGAAGGGGCACGTCGACGAGGGCGCGGGCATCCCGGTTTCCACACACCACGCAGCACGACTCGGAGGCTCGCATGATCGCGCTCGAGCCTCGCGCGCGCCCGCTCGGGGGGCCAAGTTTTTCATGCTAAGGCTTGCCCCCGCATGGCAGAGGCCAAGAAGACCACCAAAGCCAAGCCCAAGGCTGGCGCCGCGCCCGCTTCCGCTCGACCCGCGACGGACGACGCGCCGCTCGGATGGCGCACGTGG
This sequence comes from Polyangiaceae bacterium, assembly GCA_036393165.1. Lineage (GTDB taxonomy): Bacteria > Myxococcota_A > Polyangia > Polyangiales > Polyangiaceae > Palsa-1150. Next base: position 8,663 of record DASVWO010000561.1, read on the forward strand.
GCCCTCCTCGGCGTCGTGCTCGTCGGCGGCGTCATCGCGTGGAAGCTCCTCGGCACGTCTTACACGACCGACGTGCGGACCATCTGCAACGCCGAGCAGCTCTCGGGGCATCCGGCGGACAAAGAAGTGTCCAAGATGTCCAGCTGGCTGCGCGACCACCTGGGCACGCCCGAGGGCAACGAGCTCTTCTCGGCCGTGTCCGACGCGAAGGTGGTGGATCGCGCCAAGGTCCTCCAGGACGGCGCCGACAAGGCGCGCGTCAGCCCGTGCCCGCTGGTCGAGAGTTGCAAGCGCATCGCCGCGGAGGCCGACTACCGCGTCGACGTGCAGCGCCTCTGCTCCGCCTTCACGTTCCCCAAGCTCCTCGCGAGCGACGAGGACACGCGCCTTCAGATGCTCGAGGACTGGATCGACAAGACGGCCATCAGCCCGCGCACGAAGGATCTCGCCGATCCACTGCGCCAGGCGGCGGCCGGTCCCGATCGCGCCAAGGTCCTCCGCGACGCGGCCCAGAAGGTGGACGTCTTCTCGTGCGAGAGCGCCAAGACCCTGGAGACGCCGACGCCGACGCCCCTCAAGGGCGATCCCGTCGTGCGCTTCTACGCGCCGCCGCAGCCCATCGGCGCGCTCCAGGCGCCCGACATCGTCAAGGCCATCCAGGACGCGCAGCCGGCGCTCGTCGATTGCTACAAGAAGGGGATCGAGCGCAAGCCCGACCTCGTGGGCCACTTCACGGCGAAGATCGAGATCGACGCGTCCGGCAAGGTGATCAAGGACGCGCCGGGCGAGGAAACCACCGTGACGGACCACGATACGGTGGTGTGCCTGGCGCACGCGCTCCGCGGCGCGAAGTTCCCGGCGAACGCGGGTCCGCTGACGACGGCGCTCCTCCCGCTCGAGCTCGCGCACGACGACACGACGAACGGCGTGGCGCCCGGGACCGACAAGCCCTCCCACGCCGAGAAGTGAGCAAAAAGCGCGTCCGGGCATCCCTGGATTGTGTCGCTGCACACAAGAACGCGATTTCTGGAGACCGGGACCAGGTCCCGGACAGTCGAAAGCCGAGACCCGCCGACGCACGATGAAACGCCCCAGGAGAAGGCGGCGAAGCTGTGGGAGATGGCGCTCGTGGACGCGCAGAAGGGGTACTTGGGGGATGCCGAAGACAAGCTGGAGGCAGCCCACCTGCTCGATCTCCCCGGCTCCGACTCGAGTACGGCCCAGGCGGCCCGGAAGATCATGAAGGACGAGGCAGACAAGGTGCCCCACGACTCGAAGGCGCCCTTTCTCTCGTGAGAACCGCGCTTGTCACGAGAGAAGGCGCGGTCAACACGAGAGCAAACGCGCTCATCGCGAGAGAAAGTGCTCCCGACGGAAGAGAAACCGCGTTCGTTACGAGAGAAGACGCGGTCATCCGAAGAGAAACCGCGGTCATCACGAGAGAAGCCCGGGTCCTCACCGTCAGGGACCCGCTCATCGCGCTGGTAAGTGCGCGAAAACCCTTGGTGACCCCGTCCTCCGGCCCGGGCCGCAAAGAGCAACCGCCGGACCAGCAGGCGGACACGTCTTAAGTGAGGGTCAGAGACTCGAGGTTGTCACTGGGCGATACAGGCGCCGCTCGGGTCGCGCCGGAAAAAGACGTCCACACCTTCGCGCTTGATCGGCGGGCAGAACCGCTTCAGGTACTCGGCCAGGTCGGGGTACGCCGTCATGCTGCGGCCGCCCATCGTACCGGGCATGTCGATGACGGCGGCCGCGTGCTCCGCCTCGAGCTCGGACATCAGGATCTCGTGCGAGCCTGGGACCATTCGCGCTTCGTCCTGAGCGTGCGTCGCGCGATCGTCGAACGGAACGTAACCCGAGACGAATGTCGAGAACACGTAGCGTGAGGCCGGCCGGCGTCTACAGAAGGTGTAGATGTCCGCCGCGAAGCCCCACACATAGATGCTGTCGGTCGCGCGTGTTCGGGCCTGCACGTAGGCGCAGATCCCGGGTGGCCGGCGTGACTTGGCTTCCTTGACGTACCCGCGAATCCTCAACCAGCTCAGGACGCCGAACGCGAGGACCAGCGGGAAAAGCATCGCCGCGTGCACCAGTATCCGTCGCAACATCGAGGCCTGCTTCGGGACGACCAACTCTTCGACGACGAGACCGAGGAGGAGCGCAAACCAGGGCAGCGCCTGCAGGTAGTAGTGCGGAAAATCGCGCAGCGAGGCGTTCGCAGCCAGACCTGCGCTCGCGGCGGACAGGGCGACGCAGACCAGGAAGCCGTTCTCGTCGAGCGCCTTCCAGAACGAACCCCGCTGGACGTAAGACAAGGCCCGGGCCAGTGCGAGTGAGACCAGCACTGCGGCCAGGATTTCCCACCCCGCGTGGGCGACCAGACACTCCTCGAACCGATCTGCTTTCGCGTCACCGTACGGCGCGAGGTAGACGTGCGCGTTGTACGTGAAGAGATAGTACCGCAGAGCCCACAGCTCGCGGGCGAACGCATACCTCGCGATGACGACGAGAACCGGCGCCGCAGCGCCGCCGGCCAAAGCGAGCGTGGGCGCAAACCGGCGCAATCGTGACTGCTCCGTGTCTCGCCCCAGGCACGCCGACAGCGTCCAGAACGCGAAGGGTACGAACGTGACCGCCGCCACTTGCTTGGTCAGTGTGGCCAGACTGACCAGCACGCCTGCCGCGGCTACCCACGCCAGCGACGGACGGCGCTTCTCGGGTGCGAGCCCGACGACGAGGCAGAGCAGGCCCCCGAGCGCGAACACGTCCAGCAGCGGCTCGCCATTGAACGCGAGCCCGTCATCCGGTCTGAGGTCGACGATCAACTCGACGACCATCAGGCACGCGGCA
>DASVWO010000562.1:0-8725 GCA_036393165.1 Polyangiaceae bacterium
ACGCGAGCACGGTGCTCTACGGCGGCGCGCCGTACACGTACCTCTACACGCCGACGTACGGGTGGACCTGGTACGTCTCGCCCTGGGGTCCGGGGCGCTACCATTCGGGCGATTGGGTGCGTCATGCGTGGCATCCGCGCGTGAGCCGTCCGTGGGTCGCGCCACCCGCGGTGAGCACGAGGCTCGAGCCCAGGCGGTACGTGGCCCAGCCGCACGTCTACGAGGAGCGTCGCGGTCGCCGCTGAAGGCTCGCTCTCACTGCTGCGGAGCACACGTCGAGACGCCGGCGCCCACGATCGTGAGGCCCGGCGTCTGCGTGATCTGCGTGATGCTGCCGTCCGACGGGCGATAGCGCGTGACGAGGCTCGACGGGGTCACGAAGGGCGGCGACGTGAACGTGTAGAAGTCGCCGCCCCAGAACGCGAACGCCCACCCGCTCCCCATGGCGAGGCCCGGGAGGTTCGCCTGCCCGGTGACCTGCGCCGTCGCGCGGTCGATCTGTCCGATGGCCGAGTCCTGCATCCCGTTGAGGCCATAGAAGGCGAAGAGCTCGCCCGAGCCCGTCCCCGTGAGCTCGACGCCGGCGATGGACGGGAAGAACGGCCCGACCTGCCTCAGCGCGAACGTGTTCGTGTCGATGCTCGCCAGGATCCCATCGCCCGTGCCGACCATGCCCGGGTCGCCCGCCACGTAGAGCGTCTCCGGCGTCGACGCGTCGACCGGGTTGGCCGCGAAGCCCATGCCGAAGAGCGTGGGGTAGCCGCCCTGCCCGGGCGCGAAGGGGGTCGGCATGCACTGCGGCGGCGAGGTCGTCGTCACGCGCCAGAGGTTTCCGCTCGGCGTGAAGACGACGTACGCGAGCCCCGAGGTGCGGTCGACCGCCATCGAGAACGGGTTCGACCCGGGGTCGGGACACGAGATGGTGCCGATCTGCGCGAACGTCGCCGTCGGCGGGTAGAAGCTCAGGAGCACGTTCTGCGTCGTGATGAGGTAGATGAGCGTCGACCCTGCGTCGGGGCAGATGTTGATCGGTTCCTCGATCACGTCGAGCCCCGGCAGCGCGTCCTCCTCGGCCGCGTCCATCCCCGGCTCCTCGGGCGCGTCGGGCCCCACGTCCGGCGCGACGTCCGGCTCCACGTCGGACGACGCGTCGTGAGGGGGCGGAACGAGCAGGCCGGTGCGGCTGCCGCATGCGGAGGCGGCGGCGAGGGCGGCGGCGATCGGGGCGAAGAAAGCGAACCAGCGGGCGGTGGGCACTGGGAGGGTCGAGCCTACCCCTCGGCGCTCCGCTGCGCACGTGAACGCCCCCGAGGCGTGCTATTTCCCAGACGCGGGCCATGCCGTTCCCGACCATCCGTCCCCGCCGCCTCCGCGTCACCCCGGCGATGCGCGCCCTCGTCCGCGAGACGACGCTCGCCCCGAGCGACTTCGTGTGGCCCCTCTTCTTCAGCGAGACGGTCAGCGAGCCGAAGCCCGTCGGCACGATGCCCGGCGTCTCGCAGCTCCCGGTGAGCGCGGCGGCGCGCGTGGCCAAGGAGGCGAGCAAGCACGGCCTCGGCGCCGTCATCCTGTTCGGCCTGCCGAAGACGAAGGACGCGCGCGGGTCGAGCGCGCTCGATCCGAACGGGCCGGTGCCCAAGGCGGTCGCGGCGATGAAGGACGCGGCGCCCGGGCTCGTCGTCATGACCGACGTCTGCGTCGACGAGTACACCGACCACGGGCACTGCGGCATCCTGCGCACGCGGCGCGACGGCGAGACGGAGGTCGACAACGACGCGACGCTGGAGCTGCTCGCCGAGATGGCGGTCGTCCACGCGCGCGCCGGGGCCGACGTCGTGGCGCCGAGCGACATGATGGACGGGCGCGTGGGCCGCATCCGGCGCGCGCTCGATGCGGGCGGGTTCGACGCGACGGCGATCCTCTCGTACGCGGTGAAGTACGCGAGCGGGTTCTACGGGCCGTTCCGCGAGGCGGTCGACGTGAAGGTCCAGTTCGGCGATCGCGCGGGCTACCAGATGGATCCCGCCAACGTGCGCGAGGCGCTCCGCGAGGCGGCGCTCGACGAGGACGAGGGCGCCGACATGCTCATGGTCAAGCCCGCGCTGCCGTACCTCGACGTGATCCGCGCGGTGCGCGAGAGCTCGCCGCTGCCGCTCTTCGCGTACAACGTGTCGGGCGAGTACGCGATGCTCAAGGCGGCGGCGGCCGCCGGCATGATCGACTACGGGCGCGCGATGATGGAGGTACTCACGAGCATCCGTCGCGCGGGCGCAGACGGGATCCTGACGTACCACGCGATCGAGGCTGCCGAGGCGCTCGGTGCTTGAGAGGAACAGCAAGATCAGAAGTTCAGGAAGGTTCCCTTCTGATCTTCTGATCTTCCTGTTCACTCCTCTCCTGCTCTCCGGTTGCTCGACGCACCAGTGCGACGCGTCGACGCAGAGCGAAGGACCCGATGCCGGCACGGTCACGCAGTACGACGGCACGTGGACGTGGCAGACGAGCTCGATCCTGAGCGGATGGATCACGTTCAACGGCCAGGAGACCATCAACTTCACGCTGCCTAGCGACTTCCCTCCCCTGGGGACACCCGGCATGACCCTCGTGCCGTACGTGTCGACCGATCCGGATCAGGTCGACGCAGGACAGTTCGTCGTGGCCGGCGGTCAGCCGGCCGAGATGCAGATCACCGGCGCGCGCAGCTTCTCCCTGCTCAACGCCACATGCGCGCTGTACTACCTGCGCGTCGTCGCGACCGTCACCGTGCCGCCGCCCGTTGACGCCGGGGGCGATGCGCCGCACGACTGACGCATGACGCATCCCTGGCACGACATCGAGGTGCCCGAGCCGGTCGAGGACGGTTTCCCCGCGTTCATCGAGATCCCCAAGGGCTCGAAGCTGAAGTACGAGCTCGACAAGGAGACCGGGCTCCTGCGCGTCGACCGCGTGCTCTTCAGCGCCGTGCACTACCCGGAGAACTACGGCTTCATCCCGCGCACGTACTGCGACGACGGCGAACCGCTCGACGTCCTGGTGCTGGGGACCGAGTCACCGGTGCCGATGTGCATCATGCGCGCTCGCGCCGTGGGCCTCATGCGCATGCAGGACGAGAAGGGCCTCGACGACAAGATCATCGCCGTGCACCTCGACGATCCTGCGGTGCGCGAGTTCCGTCACATCCACCAGCTCATGCCGCACGTGCTCCTCGAGCTGCGGCGCTTCTTCCTCGACTACAAGACGCTCGAGAACAAGCGCGTCGAGGTGGAGGACTTCGACGGCCCCGAGAAGGCCCAGGAAGTGATCCGCGCGGCGCTGAACGACTACCGCTTGGGGAAGCACGCCGGCACGCAGAGCCGGTAGGCCTTGTCGCAGGCCTCGCACGCGCCGTCCTTGCAGCTCTTGTGGCACGCGCTCCAGTAGCTCGCGCAGTTCTCGGCGCACTCCTCGCCGGGAGCGTGGGCGGCGGCGACCACCGCGGTCGGCGCGCTCTTGGCCGGCGCCGCGGGCGACGCGGATCCCTCCCCCGCGGGTCCGTGGTCGGCGACCTGGGGCGGCGGGGCGAACGCGTTCGTCGGTGCCGGCACCGCCATCGCGTGGGCGCGGCGGGGCGCCTCGGTCTCCACCTTGGGCAGCGTCGGATCGAGCGACAGCTCGCTGAAGCGCGTGGCGGCGTACTCGACGCGATCGCGCGGCTGCCCGTACGTGTAGCCGTGGAGCCACTCGCGCCAGCACGCCTTCTTGGCCGCGTCGGGGGCGGCGCCGTCCTGATCGAGCGCGTAGCAGTGCTCGAAGCGCACGTCGCACTCGTAGACGGCCTGGAAGCTCGGCCCGCAGGCCAGGATCGGCACGACCGCCACGGCGGCCAGCAGCGCTCGCGAAGCTCCCACAGAAGGAGTTTCGACTGCAGGAGCGCTCCTGGCAACCGCTACTGGACGGCTGCGCCGGCCGTCACTAACACCGCATGTGTGTTCACGGGGCTTATCGAGACCACCGGGGTGCTGTCCGCGCGCGAGGCGCGTGGGCCGGGGGCCAGCCTGATCGTGCGTGCGGAGCTGGCGCACGAGCCGCTCGTGCTGGGGGAATCCATCTCGGTGGACGGGTGCTGCCTCTCTGTTGTCGAGCTCGCGCTCTCCCAGGCTGGTGCGGCCTCAACGGCCGCCGAATTTGCCGTCGACGCGACGGCGGAGACCCTCGCGCGGACGACGCTGGGGGCGCTCCCCGTGGGCAAGCGGGTCAACCTCGAGCGTGCCGTCCGGGCGGGCGACCGGCTCGGCGGACACCTCGTGACGGGCCACGTCGACGCCGTGGGCAAGCTGCTCGAGCGGCGTGAGGTGGGCGAGGCCGTCGCGATGCGTTTCTCGCTGCCGGCCGAGCTGGCGCGCTTCGTGGCCGAGAAGGGGTCCGTCGCGGTGGGCGGCGTGAGCCTGACGGTGAACGGCGTGGCGGGGGACTCCTTCGAGGTCATGATCATCCCCATCACCCTGCGCGTGACGACGCTCGGGGAGCTCGCCCCGGGCGACCCCGTGAATCTCGAGGTGGACCTGGTCGCGCGCTACGTGGCACGGTGGAGGGAGTAGCCGTGTCCCGGGCCATCGACCCCAAGCTCACCGAGCGCATCGCAGGCGCCATCGCCGACGTGCGCGCCGGCAAGATGGTCATCCTGGTCGACGACGAGGACCGCGAGAACGAGGGCGACCTCACGATGGCTGCCCAGTTCGTGACGCCCGACGCCATCAACTTCATGGCGACGCACGGCCGGGGGCTCATCTGTCTCGCGCTGAACGAGGAGCAGGTCGAGCGGATGAAGCTTCCGATGATGGAGGCCCCCGGCCGCCTCGGTCCGCCGCTCGGCACGGCGTTCACCGTCAGCATCGAGGCGCGCCACGGCGTGACGACGGGCATCAGCGCGGCCGACCGGGCGCACACCATCCGCGTCGCGGCCAACCCGGCGTCGCGGCCGGACGACATCGTGACCCCGGGGCACGTCTTTCCGCTGCGCGCGCGTCGCGGCGGCGTGCTGGTACGCACCGGACAGACCGAGGGATCGGTCGACCTCGCGCGCCTGGCAGACCTCACGCCCGCGGGGGTCATCTGCGAGATCATGAACGAGGACGGCACCATGGCCCGGATGCCGGATCTCGAGCGGTTCGCCGCGAAGCACGCGCTGCGCATCCTGTCGATCGCGGACCTCATCCAGTACCGCCTCTTCACCGAGCGGCTCGTGAAGCGCGTGGGCGAGAGCCCGCTGGTGCTCGATCAGACGGGGACCGAGTGGCACGCCGTCGCGTACCAGACGTCGGGCATCGACGAGCGGCAGTTCCTCGCGCTCGTGAAGGGGGACTTGGCCTCGGGGCCCCCTCCGCTCTGTCGGGTGCACACGGGGTCGGCCGTCGCGGACGTCTTCGCGTCGACCCCGCGCGACGGCGGGCAGCACCTTCGCGAGGCCATCGCGCAGATCGAGCAGGAAGGGCGCGGCGCGCTCGTCTACATCGCCGCGCGGGGCGACATCGGCAAGGAGCTCGACGCGTGGGGGGCCATGCGCAAGGCCCCGCCGCCGACCAGCGCTCCGGCGCCGCTGCGCGAGTTCGGCCTCGGCGCGCAGGTGCTGGTCGACCTCGGGCTGCACCGCATCCGGCTGCTGACGAACAACCCGCGCAAGATCGCCGGTCTGCACGGCTTCGGGCTCGACGTGGTGGAGCGCGTTCCGCTTCACTCGATGGGCCGCGGCGAGGAGTAGAAGCGTGGGCGCGCGACATTCGGGACGCGAGGCGGCGCTGCAGATGCTCTTCCAGATGGAGGCGTCGGGCGCGAGCGCCGACGAGGCCATCGACCTGTTCTGGCGCGCGTTCGGCGCCGACGCCGATCCGGAGTCGCGCGAGTATGCCGATGCTTGCGTGCGCGGCGTGACCGCGGCGCGCGAGGAGATCGACGCGCAGATCACGAAGGCGTCCACCAACTGGCGCATCGAGCGCATGACGCGGGTCGACCGGAACGTGCTTCGTCTCGGCGCCTGGGAGCTCGCGCACCGCGCCGACGTGCCGCGCGCGGTCATCCTCGACGAAGCGGTGGAGCTCGCGAAGTCCTACGGGAACGACGACTCGAGCGCGTTCGTGAACGGCGTGCTCGCCGCGGTGGCCGACGCGGTGGGTCGGGCCGCCGAGCCGAAGGCGGGGTGAGCGGTGGACATCCGGTTTCTACCCCCCGAGGTTCGCCGGCTGGACGACGCGAACGTCGAGCTGTGCGCGTGCGGCATCTGGAGTGACGAGCGACCGGTGCGCGGCTTCGCCGGGCTGCTCGACTGGCGGCTGGGCGGCCGGATCAGCGCCCTCCTGGCGGCCGGTTTCGCCACGGGCACCGCCGACGAGGCGCTGCTCGTGCCGGGCAAGCCGCACCTGCCGTACGAGAAGGTGCTCGTGGTCGGCCTGGGCACGCGGGCCTCGTTCTGCGACGACGCGTTCCGGCGCGCCGTGAGCCACATCGCGGGCGCGCTCGAGGGGATGCACGTGCGGCGCGCCGTGGTCGAGCTGCCCGGCCGTGGAAGCGGGGCCATCGATCCCGAGCAGGCGATCTCGCTGACGCTCGAGTGTCTCGGGTCCTCGCCCGAGCACGACGCGTGGTGGCTCGTGGAGGATGCGCCGTCGCAGAAGCTCGTCGAGCAGCGCGCGGCCGACGAGCGCCGGCGCGTCCGGACGGTGTGACGATGCTCGACCTGGATCCGACGCGCGAGGGAGCCAAGCCGCGCGACGCGGCCACGCTGATCGTCGTGCGCGACGCGCGGGGCGACGGCGGCGGCGCCGGCGGGGTCGAGGTGTTCTGCGTCGAGCGGCAGAAGGTCGGCTTCCTCGGGGGAGCGGTCGTCTTCCCGGGCGGCAAGCTCGACGCGTCGGACATGGACCCCGGCTGGGCGGGCGCGGCGACGGCGCCGCTCCGGCCGCGCACCCCCATCGCCGACGACGAAGCGACGCTGCGCGGTCTCGCGGTCGCCGCTTGCCGCGAGGCCCTCGAGGAGGCGGCGATCCTGCCGCTCGCGGGCGACCAGCTCTCGCACGACGAGCTGCTCGCGTGGCGCACGCGTGCGGCGGCCGGCGAGTCCCTCCTCTCGCTGCTGAAGGCGCGCGGAGCGAGGCTCGACCTCGCCGCGCTGCACCCGATGGCGCGCTGGATCACGCCGATCGCCGAGGCGCGCCGGTTCGACACGCGCTTCTTCCTCTACGTCGCCGAGGCGGCGCTGACCGGGGCGCACGACGACCACGAGACGACGGCGAGCTTCTGGGCCGCGCCCGCCGAAGTGCTGCAGCGCTTCGTCGCCGGCACGTTGCAGCTCGCGCCGCCGACGCACCGGACGCTGGAGATCCTCGCCACGGCGAGGGACGCGCGCGCGGCGGTCGCCCTGGCGGACGCGGCGTGCCTCGACCCGGTGTGCCCGCGTCTCGTCACGCACCGCGATTCCCGCGGGGACACGCTCGGGCTCGCGCTCCCGGGCGACCCGGAGCACGAGGTGCCCGAGTCGCGCTCGCCCGGCCGCTCGCGCTACGTCCTTCGCGGCGATCGCTTCCTGCCGGAAGACCCGCCGGCATGAACCTGCGCGGCGGGCGGCTCCTCACCGCCACGCAGGTGGCGCGCATGTGCGGCGTGGACATCAAGACGATTCACAACTGGGTCGGCAAGGGACGCATCCGGGGACATCGCACGGGCGGACGGCACCTGCGCTTCTGGCCCCTCGACGTCATCGATTTCCTCCGCGCGTGGGAGCTCGGCATCCCCGAGGCGCTGCGGTCGGCGCGGCTCCGGGTGCTCGTCGTCGACAAGGACCCGGCGGCCCTCGCGGCGAGCAAGCGATCCCTGTCGCGCCGATTCGACGTGGCCACCGCGGACGACGTGGTCGATGCCATCGTGACCGCGGCGACCTCGCGCCCAGACGTCCTCGTGGTGGGAGACGTGGCGCCGCTCGGTCTCGACGACCTCGCGCGCGGCCTCGGCTCGAGCGACAGCACGCGTCACGTCAGGGTGGTTCCGCGCGGCGACCCCGCGAAGCTGCGCGAGGCCCTGGAGCGACTCCAGGGAGGTTGAAACCCGGCGTGGCGGAATGCCACGCATGAGCGGCCTCGTCACGCCCGTTCACGCGTGGGAGCGACCATCGAGCAGCGCGTCGAGAGCTGCAATCGCCTCGGTCGTCGTGAGCTTGCCGACCGTCCAGTCGGCGAGCGTCGACCGCGCGCCCCCCAGCAACTGCTCGCGCCGGCTGCGCGTTCGCTCGCTGCTCGGCTCCCGCTGGGACTCCGCCTCCGCGTCCAGGACGCGGATGACGGCAGCCTGCAACTCCGCGGGCAGACTGTCGGAAAGCATCTCCCAAAGGAACGGCTCGCAAGGGCCGGGCCACAACTGTCCGTCAGGACAGGCGCGTGTGGGTCAGCGTCCTTCGCGGTAGGCGCGGATGGCGTTCGCGATGGCGTCCGCAACGAGCTGGCGCACGTCGTCGGCGCCGAGCCGCTGCTCGTCGGTCGGGTTGGAGATGTAGCTCGTCTCGAAGAGCACGCTCGGCATGCGGGCCCCGACGAGCACGTAAAAGCCCGCCGTGTGCACGCCGCCGTCGACCGCGTCACCGAACCGCGTCTGGATCGCGGTGGTCGACGCGCGCTGCAGCAGCTGCGCGAAGCGGAGCGAGCGCGCGCCCTCGTCCGCCATCCGCATCCCGCCGAGGATCGACGCGAGCTCGGCGCTCGCG
>DASVWO010000563.1:0-8137 GCA_036393165.1 Polyangiaceae bacterium
TGGGGCCTGCACTGGCTGCCGGCGATCCGGTCGCTCGGCGACCTCGTGGGGAGCGTCCTCGGCGTGGCGCCCGGCACCGTGTGCATGCTGCCGAACGTGTCGATCGCGCAGACCATCGTCGCGTCGTGCTTCGACTTCCAGGGCAAGCGCAACAAGGTGGTCTACGACGACCTGAACTTCTCGACCGTCCACTACGTGTGGCAGGCGCAGCGCCGTCGCGGTGCCGAGGTCGTCGTCGTCCCGAGCGAGGACGGCATCCACCCGCCGCTCGAGAAGCTGCTCGCGGCGATCGACGAGCGCACGCTGCTGGTGCCCATCAGCCACGTGCTCTTCCGGTCGAGCGGGATGTACGACGCGCGGGCGGTCATCGAGCGGGCGCACGCGGTCGGCGCGATGGTGCTGCTCGACGTGTACCAGTCCGCCGGCACCGTGCCGCTGAAGCTCGCCGACTGGGGCTGCGACATCGCGTGCGGCGGCTCGGTCAAGTGGGCATGCGGCGGGCCGGGCGCGGGTTACCTCTACGTGCGGCCGGACCTCCTGCCGAAGCTCGAGCCGGCGGCCACCGGCTGGTTCGGCCACGCCGAGCCGTTCGCCTTCGACATGGGGCCGATGCGCTACGCGGCCGACGCGTGGCGGATGATCGGCGGCACGATGCCGGTACCGGCGATGTACACCGCGCGCGCGGGGTGGGAGACGGTCGCGAAGCTGGGCGTCGAGCGCATCCGCGCCAAGTCGCTCCGGCAGACGCGGCTCCTGCGCGATCTCGTGGAGGCGCGCGGGTTCACGGTGAACACCCCGCGCGACGACGCGTCGCGAGGCGGCACCATCTGCTTCGACTTCGAGGGCGCCCAGGGCGTGTCGGCCGAGCTCGTGCGGCGTCGCTTCTTCCACGACTACCGGCCGCGCTGCGGGCTGCGGGTGAGCCCGCACTTCTACACGACGGACGAGGAGCTCGCGGCGTTCGTCGAGGCGCTCGACGAGGTCAGGCGCCACCCGCCCGCGCAGGCCGCGCGTGCGTCATACTGAGTACCGCATGCCCGAAGGGTGCGGACTCAAACACCAGACGGAGTGCGGATGAGCGCTCCGTACCGCCTGCGCGCTTCGGGACCCACGTCGGTCGCGTCGGCCGACGGCATCCTCGGTCCGCACGTGCGCACGTTCCGCGGGGCGGCGCACAGCAAGTCGATATTCGCGGTGACGCCGTTCGTGCTGCTGCTCGCGTACGTCGTGTGGCTCTTTCACCAGGGGCAGCTCGGGCACTGGTTCAACTCGGGCTTCTCGGCGCTGGCGGTGACGATCCTCTTCGTGCTCGCCATCGCGCTCATCGGATACACCGCGGCGGTCGGGGGCGGGGAGCTCGTGCGCGTGCACGCCGACGGGCTGCTCGACCTGCGCGCGGGCCCGCGCGCCGTGCGCTGGGACGAGGTGCAGTCGATCACGGCGGTGCCTGCGCCGGACGGCTCCGGGGTGGTGCGCCATCTGCTGCGCACGACCGACGGCGCCGTCCTGAGCCTCGGCCGGTCGATCGCGAACGTCGAGGAGCTGGTCGACGAGATCCGTGTGCGCCTCGTGGAGCAGCGGACGCCGTCGCTCAAGGTGCGCATCGCGGACGGCGACACGCTGCGCTTCGGCGCGGTGACCGCGAGCCGTGAGGGGATCCGGGTCGGCGACTCCGTGCTGGAGTGGGACGCGGTCGAGGAGGTGGAGGCCGAGGGAGGCGAGATCGTCCTCCGCGGCCACGGCGGCAAGCGTCTGGGCGCCGCGCCGCTCGGCGACGTGCCCAACGCGTTCCTGCTCGCCGAGCTAGCGCACCGTCGCGGCTAGTCGGCCCGAGTCCAGCGAGCCGGCCGGCTCTCGAAGAAGGCCTCGACGGCCTCGGCGTGGTCGGCGCTCGTCCACGTCGCGACGAACCGGCCGCGCTCGACGGCGCGCAGACCCTCCGCCCGGCAGGCTTCGCGGAGCAGCGCCTTCATCCCCGCGACTGCGAGCGGCGCCCCGCGCGCGATCTCGGCGGCCCACGCGAGCGCGTGGTCCAGGACGCCCCCGGGTGGGCTCACGGCGTCGAAGAGGCCGATGCGCAGCCCCTCCTCGGCGTCCACGACCCGCCCCGTGAGCAGGAGGCGCGAGGCTGCCGCGTGCCCCGCGACCGCGACGAGCCTCGGCAGCACGCCCCACGCGGTCGTCACGCCCATGTGCGCGTGCTTGAAGCAGAGCGTGGCCCGCGGGTCGGCGATCCGGAGGTCGCAGGCGAGGGCGAGCTCCGCGCCGCCGCCGATCGCCGCGCCCGGCAGCGCCGCGATGACCGGTACCTCGAGCGCCCCGATACCGTCGCAGATGCGCCGCCCCACCTCCGCGACGCGCACCGCGTCCGCCGGCCCCAGCGCCGTCCGCAGCTCGCGCAGGTCGCCGCCCGACGCGAAGGTGTCGCCCTCGGCCGCGAGCACCACGGCGCGCAGCGTCTTGTCGGCCGCTGCCCCGACGATGGCCCGCTCGAGCGCCGCGAAGGTGGCGCCATCGAGCGCGTTCTTCGCCTTCGGTCGGGCGAGCGTCCAGACGGCGGCGTCGCCCCGGCGCTCGACGCGCACGTCAGCCCCCGCCGCTGACGCGCGACCGCGACACGGGAGCCACGGCGCCCTCGCGGATGCGCGAGTGGCGCCGCTCGTCGTCGATCAGCGTGCGCCGGCGGTGCTTGCGGCGCTGCATGTGCCGCTCGGCGTGCGCGACGATGGCCGACGCCACGTCGATGCCGCTCGCCCGCTCGATGCCCTCGAGCCCGGGGGAGCTGTTGATCTCGAGGATCTTCGGCCCCTCGCGCGTCTCGAGCATGTCGACGCCGGCGACCTCGAGCCCCATGACGCGCGTGGCGGCGATGGCGGCGCGCCGGTAGCGCTCGTCGAGGGCCGCCCGGACCCCGAGGCCGCCGCGGTGCAGGTTCGACCGGAACTCACCGGCCTTGGCCTGGCGGCGCATCGCGGCAACGACCCGCCCGCCGACCACGATGGCCCTCAGATCGCGCCCCTTCGCCTCGGCGATGTACTGCTGCAGCACGATGTCCTGGCCCATGGCCCAGAGGGTCTCGAGCAGCGAGGTCACGGCCTGCGGCGTCTCGGCGATCATCGTCCCGATGCCCTGCGCGCCCTGCTGGAGCTTCACGATGCACGGCGGCCCGCCGACGTGGGCCAGGGCCTGCTCGATCGAATCGGGCGTGCGGGCGCACACGGTCACGGGCACGTCGATGTTCTTCTTCGTGAGAAGCTGCATCGCCCGCAGCTTGTCGCGCGAGCGGGCAATCGCGAGCGCCGTGTTGAGCACGGGGATGCCCATCAGGTCGAACTGGCGCACGACGGCCAGCCCGTAGTTCGTGATGGACGCCCCGATGCGCGGCAGCACCAGGTCGGTGCGGGGCGCGGCCCGGTCGCCGAGGAAGAGCGACGGGCGTCCGCGCGAGATGACGATGCGCAGCTCGAGCGGGTCGACCACCGAGACGTGGTGGCCGCGGGACCGCGCCGCCAGCACCAGCCGGCTCGTGGAGTAGAGCGTCGCGTTTCGAGAGAGGATCAGCAGCCGCATCGCGCGAGGTCCCCGGAGGCTACGCGCCGCGGCGAAGGATGCAATCCTGGCCGTCCGGCTGAGCCGGGGAGGCCTCTCCTGCGGCCCGCGGGCTGCTCACCCTCAGCGATGGGCGACGGCGGCGGCCACGGGCGCGGGGGCAGGCTCAGCGCTGGACTGCCAGAGCTTCGGGCCGAACTCGCAGGCGAGAATGACCGCCAGGCCGGTGATGCGGAGCCAGAAGTGAGCGCGCTGAGACATTTGCTGCCCGTCCCCACAGGACGCAAAGCACGACACGTGCCGCGCGCGGATCACGGCAGCGCGCGGGATTTCCGCGCGCGGCGCCATGACGTCGGCGTCGTACTTTCCACCATGCGTCGCAAGGGCGACACAGGTGGTGCGGTGACTTCACTTCGACGGCTGCGCGACGGCCTTGCGAATCGCGGCCTCGAGCGGATCCATCGTGCCCGCCGCAGCGGGGATGACGACGGGTGCAGCCGGCGCCGCGGGCGCGGCGGCCGGCTTGGCCGCCGGCTTCGCCGGCGGAATGCGTCGCGTCACGGCGACCGGAGGCGTCGCGGCATGCGCGGGAGCAGCCGGAGGCGTCGCGGCGACGGGCTCGGGGCTCGGCGAGGGCGACGGATTGGCGGCAGCGACCGGCGTGGTATGCGGCGCCTGCACCGGCGCCGCCGCGGGCTGCACCGCGGTCGCCGCGGTGACCGGCTTCATCGTCACGATGGGCGCCTGGACGACCGCCGCAGCAGCCGCCTGAGGAGCCGCGCGCCGCGCGAGCGTGCGCCCCAGCGTCGCGCCGCCGCCGACGGCGACCGCGAGCCCGAGGAGGGCCACCGCCACGAGCGTGCCCCGTCCGCTCTTCTTGGCCGACTTCGCCTGCGCCGACGCCTGCACCGGCGCGGGCGGCGGCACCGACGCGACCGTCGGCGGGATGGTGACCGAGATGGTCGACGGCGTGGGCGGCCGCTGCAGCACCGGCCGCGGCGGCTTCGCCGTCACCGGCTGCGGCGCCGCGTCGGGTGTTCGAGTCCGAACTCCTTCGGAGCGTGCGGACTCGCTCGGCATCGTCTTGGCCAGCTTCGCCAAATCTTGCAGCTCGCGCCGCATGTTCTCGCGCGTCGTCATGTAAAACCCCTCGCGCGCGGGATGATGCGGAATCCCCAGGGAAGTGCGAGCTACAGGCGCGTCTCGGCCCCATTTCGGTGGGGCGGAGTCAGACGATGTAGGTCACTGCGGAGTCGGCGGAATCACGACGGTATTGATGGCCGCGATGTTCGTCCCGGCCGGGTAGCCGTACGAGGCGTACTGGTCGACTCCCCAGACCGTGAGCCCGAATTGCCCGTCGCTCTTGGCGCTGTGCGGGCCGTTGGTGCAGGTGCCCGTTCCGGTCATCCCGCGCACGAGGTCGGCGCGCGCCCACTCGAACTTGCCGGAAGAGCCGAGCGGCTGCCAGCCGCTGATCGGCGCGGCCATGCAGTCCACCGTCACGTCCGAGAAGCCCTTCGCGCCTTTGACTCGCACGAACGTGAAGGTCGTCGTCCCGTACGTCGGGTCGGTGAAGAACACGTACGACGAGAGGAACTGCGCCGGCGCCATGATGTTCACGTAGTCCTCGTCCCCGATGCAGCCGCCGGGCGCCTGCGAGCCGCTCGTCACCTGACAGCCGGGCATCATCTGGCCGAGGTAGAACGGGTGCTTGTCGTCCTGGCTCTTCACGTCGAACGCGCCGGTCGCCTCGAAGTCGACGTACTGCCCCAGCTTGAGCGTCGCCGGCGCACCGGTGACGGGCGGGTCGTACGTCAGCGTGGTCCCGTTCACCATGCCGACGATGCGGTAGGGGATCGACTCCTCCTGCAGGTCCATGCGGCGCGTCGTGTACGGCGCCGGCGTGTACTCGCTGCCCATCGCCGAGACGGGCGGGATCTGCTGGTGCGACGAGTCGCATCCGCCGCCGGTGGACGTGCTCGAGCCGAGGCAGAGGTAGCCGTTGCCCGACATGAAGGCGACCGGGTTGTTGCTCGAGAGCACCGTCCCGCTCATCTCCATCGGCGCCGCGCCCGGCGAAGCGAACGTGTAGGGGTTCTGCCACTGCAGGAACTCGCCGGCTTGCAGCGTGTACGTCGTCACGGCGTTGGCCGGGGCTGCGGCCACGCCCGTCCCGCCGGGCAGCGCGACGGTCGGCACGACCTGCACCGTCGTGTTGTCCTGCACCGCGAGCACCTGGCCCCACTGAGGTCCCTGCTCGCTGTGGTTGCTCCCGCTGCCGAGCACCGGCACCACCGCGACGTAGTTCGTGCCCCATGCGCTGGTCGGGAAGAGCAGCTCGGCGCCGGGGAGGAACGAGGACGCGCCTCCGTACGGCAGGATGTCGTAAGCGCTGACCGGCGCGCCGGTGACGATGTGCCACGCGATGCCGGTGCCCGTTCCCTTCACCGCGGTGCCCTGCGAGAGCGCCGGGGTGATCGGGCACTTGTAGCTCGCGCTCGGCGCCTGCTCGAGGAAGAGCATCGCGACCTGGCCCGGCGGCACGCCGGTCGCGGGCACCGGCGGCCAGCTCGTCGCGGGCATGCCCGCCTGCGGGATGAGTCCGAACTTGGTCGCGTCGTACATCGCGCCGGCGCGCGTCACCGTCACGGTCATCGGCGTGCCCCAGTTGTTCGCGAGGAACACCGCGAAGCACGGGCCGTAGTACGTTCCGCTCAGGTACGTGTAGTCGGAGAAGAACGAGGGCGTGGCGACGAGGAAGTCGCAGCCGATGTTGCCGTGGTTGGCGGCGGCGGCGGTGCACGCGGCGACGCACTTGCCGGCCGCGCAGCCCTCGTTCGGCGGGCACATCATCACGAGGTTGCCGTTCATATCGATGACGTTGTGCAGGTCGGCGCTGCAGCCGAGCGTCGGCGGCGGGGCCATGCCGTCGCCGAAGCTGATGACCGAGCCGTCCATGTTGCCTCCGCCCCCGTCGGGGCCGGGCATCGTGCTGCCGTCGTCGCCCCCGCCCGCGTCGTTCGTGAAGCCGCTCCCCGACTTCGAGGTGCCTCCGCACGCCGCCGAGCCGGCGATGACGAGGGATGCGAGAGCCAAGCAAGCGAGCAAGCCCGTCCGCTTCATGCGCAATACTGTAGCCCAAGCGGAACGACGTGCAGTTTGACAAGCGCACCCCCGCCGGTAGTCACTACCGAGGGCCATGCCGACCCCGCCGGGAGAAGACGAGCTCGACGAGCTGCCCCCGCTCGACGGCGACGCGAACGACGCGCCGGAGGCCGAGTCGGAGGTCCAGATCGAGGATCTCGACGACGCGAGCGAGGCGAGCCTCGACGACGCGACGGGGGAGGACGACCCGGCGGACGCCGAGGAACTGGACCTCGACGAGAGCGACGGCGGCTGGCTCGAGGAGCCCAACGAGACGCCCGATCTGGACCTCGGGGACGTGGCGATCACCGACTTCGCGGAAGGGGAGTCCGCGGCGGAGGACGCCGAGGAGCCGGGGGCAGGCGAGGAGGACTTCGGGTTCGGCGATGCGCCCGAGCGCGGGGGGCTCGACGCCGGGGACGAGGGGCCGCTCGACGAGGACGAGGAGCTGCGCGAGCAAGATCTGCCGGCGCTCGATGCGGACGAGGAGGGGGATCTCGAGGACGCCGCGCTCGTGGACGAGGGATTCGCGGCCGACGAGCCGCTCGGGCTGCCGTGGGCGGCCGCGCCGTGGGAGCGCGTCGGCGCGCCGGTCGCGCTCGTGGGCGCGCGCGTCGTGGCGTGCGCGGGATCGGGCGCCATCGTTGCGGGTCGCAACGAGGCCGGCGAGGCGCAGCTGGTGAAGGTGGACCTGGAGGGCGCGTCGCAGGTGATGGGCGCGTCGGGTCTGGCGCCGGCGAGCATCGCGGACCTCGTGGTCGAGGGGGCGACCGTGGCGGCGGTGGCCGACGACGGCGCCGTGCTCGTGTCTCGCGACGCGGGGCAAACGTTCGTCGTGACGCCGCTCGCGGCTGCCGGGCTGCATGCCGCGCAGACGGCGATCGTGGGCGGCTCGCTGTGGATCCGCACGCGCGCGGGGGCGCTGCTCTTCGCGCCCGTCGCCGGC
Organism: Polyangiaceae bacterium; assembly: GCA_036393165.1. Classification (GTDB taxonomy): domain Bacteria; phylum Myxococcota_A; class Polyangia; order Polyangiales; family Polyangiaceae; genus Palsa-1150. The sequence continues at coordinate 7,640 of DASVWO010000563.1, forward strand.
GAGCTGACGCGCGAGCCTGTCCCGGGCGCGGTGGGAGCGCTGACGGCCGGCGCGAGTGCAGGGGAGGCAGCGACGGCGCTCGTCGTCGACGCCGAGGGGCGCCCCACGGCCCTCCTTCGCTGCGCAAGGGACGGCTCGCTCTCGCGGGAAAACCTGGAGGCTTCGGACGTGGCCCTGCCGGGGCTCGTGGCCGTGCGGGGTGCATCCGTTGCTTACGCCGCGCGGCGCGGGGGCATCGCGCGCCGCGACGCGAGCGGGCGCTGGCAGGAGATCGAGTGGCTCGGGCGCGTCACGGCGCTCGCATTCGTCGGGGACGGAACGGTGCTGGCGGCGACCTACACCGATACCGAGGACTCGACCACCCTCGTTCACGTCACTGCCGACGGGCGGCCCTGCGTCGTCGCGCGCCTGGGGGCCATGCGCGACGACGTCGATTCGGACGGCCGGGTCCTCTCGATGGCCTACGACGAGGCCCACGGCGTCGTCTGGCTCGCGGGC
>DASVWO010000564.1:0-25386 GCA_036393165.1 Polyangiaceae bacterium
GCTCGCGGAGCGCGCGACGGACCTGCTCCTGCACCTCGGGTGGCACCTGCTGGGCGCGCGTCGCGGACGCTCGACACAGGTCCAGCGTACGGCGCAGGGAGTCGCACTGCGCGCGGCAGCGGGGGCAGCCCGCGACGTGACACTCCATGTCGGCGCAGTCGGTGTGGGCGATCTCGCCCTCGAGATAGCGCGACAGGATGGGCACGACGTCCGGGCAGCCCGGGGAGGGCGGTGCATCGGCGTGCAGCAGCGGTGCGAGCTTCTCGCGAACCGCCGTACGCGCGCGGTGCAGCCGGCTCTTGACCGCATCGACGCCGATGCCGAGCACGGTGGCCACCTCGGGTGCCGTCAGGCCCTCGGCGTCACGAAGGACCAGGACCTCGCGATACATGGGATCGAGCGCGCCGATCGCAGCTTCAAGCGCCCTCCCAAGCTCCCGCTCGCCTGCCGCTTCGTCCGGTGCCGCCGCGCCCGACCGCATCGGCTCCACGTCCTCGCTCTCGAGCGAGAGCACCCGCTCCGGCTCGCCCGTCCGCAATCTGCGCGCCTTGATGCAGAAGCTGCGAGCGATCGTGAACAGCCAGGTCGACAGCGACGACTCTCCCCTGAAGCCGTCGAGGCCGCGCGATGCGGCAAGCATCGTCTCCTGCACGACGTCTCGCGCATCCTCGGGATCGCGGCACATGCGCAGGGCGAAGCGATGGATCGTAGGCGCGTAGCTCTCGAGCAGTTTGCCGATCGATTCCTTCGACTCCGGTAAATCCTTCGCGTCGCCCATTGGATCTGGAGATGCAGAGGCTGCCATGCTCTCCCGCATCCCGCCAATCAACGAGAGGTCGTCACGGCGCGCGGGTCACAACCCGAAGAGCTTCTCCAGGAACGACCGGTCGTCGCGCTTGCCGTGACGCTCTTCGCGGCAACGGCAGCGCTCCTCGGGCGGCACGTCCCCGAGCACTTGCTCGACGTGCCGACCGCAGCCGACGAACGAGGGCTTCCCACAATCCCGACAGGTCACGCGTGAGCACATGTTTCCCGAAACTCCTTCGCGCAAGTACGAGCCTACTGCACGAAAAAGGGTTCGCCGCTCACCTCAGGCCGCCAGACAGCAGGAAGCCCATGGTGGCGCCGTAGAGAGTGGAGACCCACGGATTCGCCGTGATGGGGCAGGCGCCCGTCCGGCAGCCGATGAGCCTCTGGTAGGCCAGGCCGAGAACGGCCCCGACGACGATTCCGATGACGGTTCGCAAGGTCATGCCGCGAGGTAAGAGCCCGAAAGGCGCGAAAGGATTCACGCGGCGACGTCGAGCCTCGCGAGCAAGACCGAGGCGACGGCCACCAGCTTCACGTGTTGGGCTTCATATCCCCCTCATCGGGGGATGGCGGTGACCTTGGACATCGGCCCGAGATCCTCCCGGACCCCGAGTTCCACCCGTTCCCTGTCCCCGCCCCCTAGCCGCGCCCGCTGCCGCGCTTCCTACTTGCAGATGCCGAAGCCGGACTGCGGGGGCAGGCCGGCGTTGCTCGTGTCCATCGAGCAGCTCTGGCCGACGAGGCATTGCATCGCTCCCGCTCCGGGCACGCACATGTGGAACCCGCCGACGCAGTCGGCCGCGCACCGGGCAACCCAGTGACCGCCGGAGCAGGCGCTGTCCGTCGCGTTTCGGATGCAGCATCGAAGGGCGCCGCACTCCGCGTCGCTCGAGCAATCGAGCTGCGTGTCGCAACCGCAATTGGCTCCGGCGCACCCGTAGGCGGGCGGGTTGTTGCTGGTGATGCAGCAGACGCTCCCCTGCTGCATGCCGGTACCGGTGCAGACGATGTCGGGGCCGCAGTACGTACCGACCGGGCCCGCCTCGAGGGGTGGGCCCGCCTCGACTCCTGCGGCGTCGCTCCGTCCTCCCTCCGAGCCGTTCCCGCCGTCCGTCGATCCGCCTGACGAGAAGGCCGAGCCTCCGCACGAGGGAACGAGGGCGAAAACGCCGCTCAGGACAAGAAGACGCGCGACGCGCATCCTCTGAATCGTAGCACCCTCGGCGCGTAGCCGAGCCCACCGCCCCGCGGTTACTGGCAGGTGGCGCCCGTGCGCTTCATGGTCACGACGCAGCTCTGGCTCGAGCCGGTGCCGCCGCAGTCGATCGTGAGCGTCTGAGTTCCGGCGTCCCACTGACCCGTGCACCCGGAGCGCTGCACGGTGCCTTCCTGCAGCGCGGCACCGGTGAAGCTTCCGTCACTCTGCAAGTCGACGACGCCGTTGACCGCCGGCTTGACGCCGGACGTGGCCGACACGAGCTGGAAGGCGCAGAGCTGCTGCGCGAGCATGATGCACTCGGGGGCATTCGTGTTGATGTCCCCGCAGCCCTGACCGCTCGTCGCGATCTGACCGTAGCCGCCAGAGATGTCGGGACACGGACCCGCGTCCACCGCGGCGTCGGCGCTGCCCCCGCTGCTGCTCGAGCCTCCGCTGCTGCTGCCGCTCGAGCCCCCGCTGCCGGACCCGCTGCTCGACCCGCCGCTCGAACTGCCGCCGCTCCCGGAGCCGCTGCTCGAACCGCTCGACCCCGAGCTGCTACCGCTGCTGCTCCCCGTGGCGTCGCCGCTCGATCCCGCGTCGCCGCCGACCGTCCCACTCCCACCGCTGCACGCGAACAGCGCGAGCAGCGACCCCAGACACGCACCCCGCACCCCGATCCTCATTCTCCGAGAATACCTCGGTGGGCCTCGGGTGACGTCAGGCGCGAAGATCGCGGGTCACGTAGCCCCGTCGCCGCTTCTGGAGCTGGCGGGTCGGCCTGCTGTGATCTCTCCGGTCCGCGGCACCCGCCTCGACGAGGCTCTCGGCCTCCTCCTTGGTCACGAGCAAGCCGTTGGCTTCATGCGTGGCAACGCACTCGCCGTTTTCGCGCGGCTGGACAAGGCGCTTCACCGTCACCTTCCGAGCGGAAGGCGCGAGGAGCAATCGGAGCAAGGTATTGAGACTTCTGGCCACGATCCATTGGATACCAGAGTTCCCGGTGCCCGTGCATGCGGCTGATGATCACCCCTTGGGCAGCATGGCACTTCGGTTGTTTCGTCCGGCCGGCACCCAGCTCACGCGGTTGTCGCCGGGATATCGAATCGATCGGATCCGCGCCTGAGTCGAAGGCGCCAGCAGGTGTGCCTGGAGGGCGCGCGCCCTTCGGCGTTTGCGCCCGGCACCTTCGACGGCTTCACCACCACCGACACCATGAGCCGCTGCAGCAGCGGGTCGGCCAGGACGAGCGGCTCGAGCGCGAGCGGCTTCTCGCCGCCCAGGCGCAGGAAGGGCGTGAGGCCCCAGAACGCGTAGGCGCCCATGTCGGACGCGCGTTCGATGGCGCCGTCCTTCCGGTGACCCTCGTCGATGAACCAGCCGGATCGGTCGGGCCTGCCGGCGGCGTTCCACAGGATCTCGGTGAGGTAGCGGACGCCGTCGATGTCGTTGAGGACGAACCGGCTCTTGCTCGCGGCGATGCGTCGGAACGCCTCGCCGGCGTCCTCCAGCCCACGCACGCGCGCCGGATCCGCGGGGGGACCGACGAGCGCCATCTGGTTGCTGAAGATGGTTCGCGGCCACTCGCCGCACCCATCGAGCACGAAGTCCTCGGCCTCACGGTGGCCGTAGTGCGAGACGACCAGATCCGCCTTGCCCTCTCTTGCCCACGTGTAGACCGACTCGCCGGGCGTGAGCTCCACACGGAAGGCGGAGGTCTTCTCGAACGTCGCGAAGAGCTCCGGCAGGACGTTGCCCTCGACCGCTGTCTTGACGCTGGCCACGCGAACGAGGTGCGGGTCTGTCGGCGACGTCGGGACTGGAGGGGGCGCCGCGCTCGCAGCGGGCGCAGAGCTCTCGGGCGATTTCTTGGAACAGCCTTCGAGCCCGAGAGCGCTCGCAATCACACTCCCGGCGCCGACACCGATGAACGCGCGTCGATCGAGGAACGATCCTTGGTCCGCCATCGTGTGACTAGTTTGGCAGCTCCTGCCCGTCCAACCATTGGGGGTTCAGGCCGACTGCTCGCGAGCTGCCCGACTCGCCAGCGAAGCCTCCAGGGCGTGTCGGAGCCACTTGCCCAGCACCTCACGGCAGACGAGTGGCCCGAGCTGGAGGATCGGAGCACCGACCTCCTTGGCCGCTTGCTCGATCGCCGCGAGCGACCAGGCGCGCACCGTTCGATCCACGATGATGACGTGCGGGCGGACGATCCGGATGCGCTGGCAGGCCGGGATGGGATACCGGACGCGAAGCACGCGCAACGCGCCGGCGAGCTCCCGGATACCGAGCTCCGCCGGCTCTTCACCGGGCTCGATCCCGATGAGCAGGAGGCAGGGCCTGCGGACCTGCACGTCGGACTGGTATCCCACCTGACCCACCTGGTTCCCCCGGCAGGTAGCACCACACGTGCCGCGCGGCGTGACTGCATTCCTGGCGAAATGTGGCGGCAACGCGTGGTCAGTCGACAGACCGGTGGCCGCTCGTGCGCCCAGTCCGAGGGACTTGAAGCAACGCTAGGCGGCGGAGCTCTCTCGATCACCGCGCGCGAGCGGCGGCTCGGTGCGTCGCACCGAAGGCGGTTTGAGTGGCGCCTGGCGCGTGCCCACGAGGTGCTGTTGGAAATCCAGCACGGCGCGCGCCAGTCCAGCCACGTAGGCGAACTCGGGCTGCCTGCCGCTGGCGAACGACTGGTCGATCTCGCGCGCGCTCCTCACGATGTTTTCCCAGCGAGAACTCATGGACGCACCACCCCTTCCGTCCGAGGACCCGTGGCCCCCGGCTCTCGTTTCGGTTACGCCCCCGGATTCTCACGGTCCGCACTTGCGGAGCGGAATCTCCAGTCTGGCAAGCACGCGTCTAACGTGCGCCGCTGTATGTGTCACCTGAATCGGTGAGGGTCAAGTCGAATAGGTGTTGACCCCCAACCGCTCCGTCGCGTTGTCCGTCGCGTGCTGCCCGAGGAGCACGCTAGCCGCATTTTTTCAGGTCGCGCGGGTTGCGGAACAGCGGCTTTTCGACGAAGAACCCGCTGCTCACGTGCTCACAGGAATCGCTCTTCCGCCCGATCGAGGCGCTGGCCCCTGGCGAGCCGATCCGGGCTCCGGGCCTCGGCGAACGCACTCGTCCGGAACGCTTCGGCGGCCTCGGGCGTTGCTCGTCGACGACGACAGGGATCTGCTCGAAATGCTCGCATGGTGCATCCGGGCGGGCGGCTGGCTCGTGGAAGGGGTCGCCAACGGCCGCGAGGGTCTCGTCGCCGCGTCGCTGCTCGAGCCCGACGTCATCTTCATGGACCTGAATCTGCCCGTGGTCGATGGGCTGGAGGCGATCCGTCGCCTGAAGCGCGACGAGGACACCCGGCACATTCCCATCGTCGCTTGCACGGGCGTAGGGAGCGCTTCGGCCGAGCGGGATGCGCGCGCCGCCGGCTGCGACGCGTTCCTCGCGAAGCCGTGCGAACCCGAAGCCATTCGAGCGTTGATGGAGGCCCTCATCAGCGGTCGCGGCTCCCTGGCCTAGCCCGTCACGTCTTGCTCGTCAGGATGCTTTTCAGCCTGCGTACCGCGTCGGCGATCTCACTCGTGCGGGTCGACCCGTAACCCAGCACCAGCCCAGGCTCTCTCGCGGGGCCGGAGTAACACGAGGAGAGTGGAACCACCGCGAGTCCGCTCCGCGCCGCACGCACCGCGAGCTCGCGATCGCGTGCGCCTCGCGGAAGCATGAGCACCAGATGCATTCCCGCGCACTCGCCGACCACGCGCATCGAGGGAAGCTCACGAGTGAGCGCAGCTTCGAGGGCGCGGCGCCGTTCCGCGTAGATGACGCGCATGCGACGCAGGTGTCTCGCGAAGTGACCCTCCTCGATGAAGTCTGCCAGGACCGCCTGGTGAAGCGTCGCCGGGAAGACGTCGATGGCCTCTCGAAAGCGACGGAGTCGCGGAACGAGGTCGCGCGGGACGACGAGGTAGCCCACGCGCAATGCGGGGAAGAGCACCTTGCTGAACGTGCCGATGTAGAGGACGCGCGCGTCCCCGTCCAAGCCGTATAGGGACGCCAGGGGCTGGCCGTCGTACCGGTACTCGCTGTCGTAGTCGTCCTCGAGCAGCCAGGCACCTCGTCGGCGCGCCCACTCCAGCAGTTGCAGGCGCCGCGGAGCGCTCATCACCATGCCGAGCGGGTACTGGTGCGAAGGGGTCACGTAGGCGGCGCGGGCCCTGGGCGCGCGGCGCATGCCCGCGGCGACGTCGAGGCCGTCACCATCCACGGGCACGCCGGCGATGCGCGCACCGGCGAGATGGAACGCGTCGTGCGCCCCGCCATAGCCCGGGTCTTCGATCCACACCGAGTCGCCAGGCTCCAGGAGAGCATGTGCGGCGATCGTCAGCGCCTGCTGCGAGCCGGTGACGACCATGATCTGGTCGGCAGTGCACGCCACGGAGCGCACCGTCCCGAGATAATCCGCGAGCGCTTCGCGCAGCGCCGGCAGACCCATGTCGTCGCCGTACAGCATTTGCCGAAGCGGCATTCGCCGTGCGTGACGGGCGACGAGGCGCCCCCAGAGCTCGGCGGGAAATTCTTCGACCGCGGGCTGATTGGTGCGGAACGGTCCCCTGAGGTCGAGCCACGGCCCTCCGCATTCGGCGAGCCTCGACTTCGGAAGCCGGCGCGTCCCGGGGGCCCGCACCACCTGCGTGGACGATTCGCGTCCGCGTGGTCGGGGCGCATCGGGGAGCTCGTTCGACACGTAGCTCCCCGCGCTGCCCTGACTCACGACGTATCCCTCGGCCACGAGCTGCGAAAACGCCGTGACCGCGGCGATACGGGAGATCTGTAGCTCCTGGGCGACCACGCGCGTGGACGGCAGCCTCTGCCCGGGCTTGAGCCGCGCATCGAGGATCGCCGCGCGGTATCCGTCGTAGACCTGCCGATAGATGGGCGTCTGGAGCCTCCGGTCCACCGCGACGACGGGCGACAGACCATCGGGGGGGCGCTTCACGCCCTCCATCATGCCCGACGTCACGCGCGAGCGTGCGCGCGGACTCACTTGCGCGGGCTGACACCCTGGCAGACTTGCGACGGGTCGGCGCGGGTGAGGTCGTTCACCCAGTTGACCTCCCAGGACTTGCCGTCGAGCGAGAAGGCCTGCTCCCAGTGTGCGTGGTCGGGCCCCTGCTTGATCCAGAGGAAGCGAGCCTTGACGGGCCGACCGTCGTCCACGTCTTCGCCGTAGAACACGCCGCGGTCGCCGGAGAACCCTCCGACGACGGGAGGGGTCAGCTTGCCGGCGCGGCTGCTGATCCACCAGATGGACCACTGCCGCTTCTCGAGGTCGAAGCTGCGGACGGTGGTGCCGGCCCACCCCCGCGTCGGGAACTGGATCTCGTCGACGTTGACGATCGCACCGAGATAGAGCTGCGCGCAATCGACGGCGGGGAACTCGTCCCAGTCGTTGCTGCCGACGAAGCGCTTCTTGAGCCGCCTGTTGCGGAGCGTCCAGGCGCCGGCGAGGAAATCGAAGTCGTGAATGTCGCCCGTGACCGCGGTGGAGTACGCGTACTCACCCGGGTCGGCGACCGGTAGTGGCCCCGGGGCATCCTGGGCAGCCGCCGCCGCGATCGGCGGCGCCTGGGCGACGGAGGTGTTGCACCCGGCCAGCGAGAGCGCGGCCACCGCGAGGATGGCGCGTCGAACCGCGCCGCCCGATCCGTGGACGTGGATGATTGCCATGGGCCGTAAGGTGGCATCGCGCTTGGCCTCGTAAAATGGCCAAATACCGTCGGATCGATAGGACCATCAATCGCGAGACAGGAGTGCGCGGATCGCCTTCTGCTCGCGTCTCGCCTCCTCGGATCCCGCCCCACCCCGCCCGGTGGTGACGCCGGAACACCCGGTCCGCTCGGGCAACGCCGAGCCCGCTCTCCCACGTTTGCCGTCCACGGGTGCAGTTTCGCCCCGTGGCAGGAAGGGGCGTCGTGAGGCGATCGGGCCGCCAGGTGCGCACGATTGCCTCGGCTTCACGCTTGGCAGCGGAAGCTCTTCCGAGGCACGGCCTCTGCTAGAGCCGGTCGACTCTGTGCTGTCCCTCAGGGTCTCGCTCGATTCAGGCCAAAGGCTCAATCTCGCTCTCGACTTGCTCGTCGTGGCAGCGGCATCGCTGCTCGCCGCGGTCGTGGACGGACAGCTTCACTGGAAGGTGGCGCTGCTCATGGCAGCCACGGCCTGGGCGTTCTGGATGGCGGGCAGCCGCGTGCTCCTCCAGTACGACGTCTCGAACGGGCGCAGCCTGGGTGGCGATCTGGCGCTCACGGTGTTGCTGCTCCTCGCCGTGTTCGTGCCGATGGCGCTGCTGCGCCACGTGTCGAGCCACTATGCCGCCGGGAGCGACATCGCCCGGTTCCTGGCGTTGCTCGTGCCGGCGGTCCTCTGCATCCGGCTCGCGGTGGTGGGCACACGCTTGTGGCGCAAGCGTCCCGTGGACTGCGTGCTCGTCGTCGGCGCGGGGGTGCTGGGCCGGCTCACGCAGCGCACGATCAGCGACGGGCGCCAGCGCCGCGAGGTGGTCGGACACCTGCGCTTCGACGGCGAAGACGCCGACAAGCGCCTTCGTGCGCCGGTGCTCGGTCTCGCGGGCGAGATCGACGAGGTGCTCCGAGGGCGGGTCGTCCACGAGGTATACGTCGCCTCGACCGATCCCCACCACCGCGAGCAAGTGCAGCGCGTCGTCGGGTGGTGCGAGACGTTCGGGGTTCCCTTCGCCCTGCCACTCGGCGGGTACCGCTTCGCGCGGGCGACCCCCGCACGCGAGGACACCGCGCCGGATGGGTACATCCACTACCTCAGCGTGCGCAACAAGCCGCTGCAGCTCTTCCTCAAGCTGCTGATCGATGCGGCCATCGCGGGGGTCGCCCTCGTCCTGCTCTCGCCGCTCTTGGTGGTGGTCGCCGTCGCGATCAAGCTCACCTCCAAGGGGCCGCTCTTCTTCCGCCAGGAGAGGGTCGGCCTGCACGGTCGCACGTTCTACATGCTCAAGTTCCGCTCGATGGTGGCGGACGCCGAGGCCCTCAAGGCCGCGCTGGCGAGCCGCAACGAGCGAACCGGCCCGGCGTTCAAGATCGCCAGAGATCCGCGCATCACCCCGCTCGGCCGCTATCTCCGCAAGTTCAGCATCGACGAGCTGCCGCAGCTCCTCAACGTGCTTCGCGGAGACATGTCGCTCGTCGGGCCGCGACCCGCCTTGCCCGCCGAGGTGGCCCAGTACGAAGGGTGGCAGCGCCGGCGCCTGTCGGTCCGCCCCGGGCTCACCTGCGTCTGGCAGGTGAGCGGCCGCGACAAGCTGTCCTTCTCGACCTGGATGCTCCTCGACATGCGGTACATCGACCACTGGAGTCTCTGGGCGGACCTTCGCCTCATTCTCCTCACCGTGCCCGTCGTCCTGCTCGGACGCGGTGCCAGCTAGGACGGAGACGACCGCGATGGAGGTGCCTCGCGTCGCGCTGGTCGTCGAGGACGACCCACGCCTGCAGGCTGTGATGAAGCGCCACCTGGAAGGAATGGGGCTGCGCGTGGTGGCGTCGTTCCACTATCGCGGCGCGATTCGCGAGCTGGAGACGGCGACGCCCGACGTCGTGAGCGTCGACCTCGAGCTGCCGGCGGAGTCCGGCTACGAGCTTTGCGAGCACCTGCGGCGCCAGCCGGCGCTCGCGGCCGTGCCGCTGCTCGTGACGAGCGCCCGGGCCTTCCCGGCAGACATGGCGCGGGCCGAGGAGGCCGGCGCGAATGCGTTTCTCCGCAAGCCCTTCTCGATGGGCCAGCTCGAGCACGCGATCCACATGCTCCTCGCGGATGTTCCGGCGGCCAGCAGCTCCTGGGTGCGGAGGCTGCGATACCCGTGAGGCGCAGCCTCGTCGTCTTCCTCGCAGTCACGGCCACGGGCGCGGTCGGCTGCGTCGACATCCTTGGCCTCGACCACGGCACCCCCGAAAGCTCGGACGGCTCCGTCGAGGCGAGCGATCCGGATGGGCCCTCTGCGGCGCTCGACGCGAGCGACGAGCGCACGTCGGCGACGGACGCCGCCGCCAGCGTAAGCCAGCAGGACTCGGGAGCTCGCGATGATGCCGGTCGCGATGCCGCAGAAGATCGCAGCTGGGACACCGGAGTTGCGAGCGATGCCACCGGAGGCGCGAGTGACGCTACCGATGCGCACGCGACGCCCGACGCGTGCGCGTACACCGCGTGCCCCAGTGGATGCTGGGACACCGTGACCGATCCGCTGCACTGCGGCTCCTGCACGGAAGCGTGTCCATACGGCGCCAACAGCCAGGCCACCTGCAGCAGCAGCTCTTGCGGGTTGACGTGCCTCGGCGGAGCGCTCGACTGCGATCACCAGGCCTCGAACGGGTGCGAGTGCACGCCGGTCGCCAATGGCGCCATCAACTGCACGTCGAGTGGCGTGTGCGGCCATGTCTGCGACCAGGGTTACGTCGACTGCGCGGGCCACCCGTGCAGCTGCGGCGCGGGCAACGTCTGCTTGTCGAACGGTACGTGCGGCGCGTGCCGTGCGTCGCTGCAGCCGTGTCAGGTGGGCAGCGACTGCTGCTCCGGCACGTGCGGGGCGACCTTGACCTGCTTGTGAAAGGCGAGACCCCCCCATGACGCAACCGATGCTCCTCGAGCTCCCCTCCCCGCTGCCCCCTCCGGCGCGACTGGGCGAGATGCTGGGCAAGTACCGTCTGGAACGGATCGTCGCCGAGGGAGGCATGGGCGTCGTGGTGGAGGCCACGCACGTGCACCTCGATCAGCGCGTCGCGATCAAGTTCCTGTCCCCGCTGCTAGCCGGGGACGAGATGTCCGTGCAGCGCTTCCTGCAGGAAGCGCGCGCCGCAGCCCAGATCCGCTCCGAGCACGTGGTGCGCGTCTTCGACGTCGACACGCTCTCGACCGGGACGCCCTACATCGTGATGGAGCTCCTCGAAGGGGAGGACCTGAACACGACGCTGGAGCGCCGCGGTCGCCTGCCCCCGTCGGAAGCCGTCGACTTCGTCCTGCAGGCGTGTCACGCGATCGCCGAGGCTCACTCGGTCGGCATCGTCCACCGCGACCTCAAGCCCGGCAATCTGTTCGCGTGCCAGCGCGCGGATCGGCAGCCGTTCATCAAGGTGCTCGACTTCGGCGTGTCCAAGCTGCTCCCGAGCGCGCGCGGCTGGCGCGAGAGGGCGTCGACGGGACCTCACGTCGTGATGGGCACGCCCCTCTACGCGTCCCCCGAGCAGCTCTACGCGTCGACCCGCGTCGATGCGCGGGCTGACATCTGGGCCCTCGGAATCATTCTGTACGAGCTCATCGCCGGCAACCCACCCTTCGAGGGGGACACGCTCTTCGAGCTACGCACGAAGATCTCCGGCGCCGCGCCACGACCGCTCCACGAGCTTCGGCGCGAGGTTTCGAGGGAGCTCGGTGCGGTCGTGGCCAGGTGCCTCGCCAAGGACGCGCACAATCGCTTCGCGACCGTCGGTGACCTCGTCGATGCGCTCGCGCCGCACGCGCCGAGAAGCTCGGTGCCGCCGGTCACACGGATCGAGCAGCACGCGGGCACACCGCGTCCCCTCGAGCCGACGCTCCCCTCCGTGAGGGGCCCGAGCGCGGGCCTCCTGCGTCGAACGATCGCCGCGACGAAGCGCAGCGCGACACCCGGGCGTGGGCTGCGGATCACGCTCCGAACCGTGACGGCCGGCATCCTGGGCGGGGCGCTCATCGGCGCGATCATGGCGTGGGTGCCGCGACTCGAGAGCGGCGGTGCGGCAACCCTCGCGGCGACATCGGCGGCGCCCGCGTCGGTGACCGTCCCCCCAGCTCCCTCCTCCACGTCTTCGGCCGCCGAAGAGCCTGCGCCCGAGGAGGCCGCGGCCCCGGCGCCGGAAGCTCCGGCAACGGCATCCGCGACGCGGCCTTCGCCTTCGCGCCCGCGGCACGCGCCGGGCACGGAGCGCTTCGGAGGGCTGCTGTGAACGTGCCGTTGCGACTCCTCCTGCCGGCGTGCGCGCTCGTGCTCAGTCTGGGCGCGCGGCCCGCTCGGGCGAGCGATGCGGATCCCGGGAACCTCGGGCCCGCCACCACGCTCTTTCAGCGGGGCAAGGCGCTCGTCGACGCGGGCAAGTACGCCGAGGCCTGCCCGGTGCTCGAGAATGCACAGCAGCTCGTGCTCGGCATCGGCGTGACGCTGTACCTCGCGGATTGCTACGAGCACACCGGACGACTGGTGCCCGCGTGGCAGCAGTTCGAGAAGGCACGGCAGCTCGCCGAGTCCAACCATGACGCGCGCGCGGGCGTGGCCCTCGATCGAGCCGCGCGGCTATGGCCGAAGCTTCCGAAGATCACCTACGTCGTGCTTCCGAGCGTCGATGTGGCCGGGCTCACGCTGACGGAGGACGGCGCCACGGTCGACCACGCCGTCTTCAACCAGGAGCGTCCGGTGGTCCCGGGCACGCATCGCATTCGGGCCGAAGCGCGAGGTAGGAAGCCCTGGGAGAAGACGGTGGACGTCACGGCATCGGCCGCAACCGCGCGCGTCGAGGTACCACTGCTTGCGGAGGACCTGCCGGCGGTCTCGCCGACCGCCGCGGCGCCGTCGTCCCTGTCGACACCGACCGCGCCACCGCCGAACGGCGCCTCGAGCGATCCGCCTCGGTCCAGCGACGTCTCGTGGCTGATGGACCACCCGAGACGGATGCCCGCTCAGCGCATCTGGGGGCTGGCGGTGCTCGGCGCGGGCGCGGCGTTCCTGACCGTGAGCGCCGTGCTCGGTCTGGAGGCGAAGTCCCAGATGGACGACTCGAATGCGAGCGGCCATTGCCAGCCGAACGATCGGTGCGACGCCGCGGGCCTCGCGGAGCGCTCGGACGCGATCACGAAGGCGACATGGTCCACGGTGGCGGCCGTGGGTGGAGTGGCGGGCGTGATGGGAGGTGCCTTGCTCTATCTCACCGCCAAGGACGCTCCACCGGAACGCAGTGTGAGCCTGGCCGCCCGCACGCAGGGGCCAGGAGCAAGCCTCCTGCTCGAAGGCCACTGGTAGCCGCCGCAGCGGTCCCTCACGAAGTGGGCGAAGGGCGTCCCGCGGCTCCGGCTCGTCGGGTCGCGACCATCACACGCAGCAGCGCGCAGATGCGATCCGGCGAGCAAGGCTTCGGCAGCAGCGCAGTCGACGCGGCGCGGGCCGGCGGCGGGATCATGTGGGGCAGCGCCGAAAGGAACACGATGGGAATGCTCCGTGTGCTCGGGTTGTCCACGAGCAGTCGCACCAGCCGATCCCCGCTCATCTCGGGCATCGCGTAGTCCGTGACGATGGCATCGGGCAACATCGCGAGGGCCTTGCGGAGCCCCTCCGGGCCGTCGCTGGCCTGCTCCACGAGAAAACCCGCGTCTCCGAGGTACTGCGCCAACAGCTCGCGATATTCGCCGTCGTCGTCGACGATGAGAATGGACATGCGCGCTCTCGGCAACCGACGAGAGCAGCGGGCGTGCCAGCGCTTCGTCGCAACATCGGCCAAAGCGCGCATCGACGTGGTCCGTCGTGCCGCGTTCGTGGCAGTCGGCCACGTGGCACAACGCTACACGCCCCCGCACGAGGTTGAATCGCAATGAAGCGCCCGCTGGTACGCCTCGTGCGTTTTGCTTGCTCCGGATGCGAAAACCACCAACGGGAGCCTCCGGTACCTACATCCGACCAGGGCGCGTCCTCGTCATCGACGACGAGGCGCTGCTCGGCGATGCGATACGGCGGGCCCTCGGCCGCGACCATCGCGTCGTCGCGGTGAGCGAGGCCGCAGAGGCGCTCGCGCGCCTCCAGAACGGGGAGCGCTACGACGTCGTGCTCTGCGACGTGATGATGCCCGGCATGGACGGCATCGAGTTCCATCGTCGGCTGAGCCTCGTGCTGCCCGACGAAGCCGCGCGCATCGTGTTCATCACCGGGTGCGCCGTCACCGCCCGCGTCGACGCGTTCTTCAATCGCGCCGCGAACCTGCTCCTCGAGAAGCCGGTGGATCTCGAAGGCCTTCGTGCGCTCGTCGAGCGTCGCGTGTCCGGACCGTCCGAGGAGGAACGGGGCGCTCGGCACGCCACGTGAAACGCGGCGCCCGACATGCGCACGCCCGCTCGAACATCCCCCGTTTCGATCGCGTGGAGCGTCTCCGACCCCGAAGAACGCGCCAATCTGCCACGTGACGAAGTGTCGCGCGTGCGCCGGCTTCCGGCGATCGAGCTGCCGCGGACGTCGAGCGACGAGCTGGTCGCGACCCTCGTGCGCGCCGGCGGGCGGGTGCTGGCGCGCCAGGAGCACGGCGTCTTGCTCGCGATCCGAAGGCGCCTGGTGTTCGTCCCTTCGGCCTCGTGGGTCTCGGAAGCCGTCCTCGCAGACTCTTTGCGTGCCGCGCGTCTGACGCCCGAAAGCTTCCGCGAGCTTCGCGCAGACGCCCTCGGTTGATCCGGGCTCTCAGAATCCGTGCGGTTTGCGGGCCGTCAAGATACTCATCGTCGCAGCGAGAATCGCCGCGCCGATGATCGACCAGACTACCGGGAACGACTCGCCGCGGAAGTGCAAGACGTAGAGGAGAGGAAGGTGCACCTGCCCTGCCATCCAGCTACCGACCCAGGCTCCGACGAAGCCGAACACGATCGACGCGAGGCATCCCTTGTGTGTGTATCCGGCGAGGCCCGCGCCGATGCTGCCGCACATTCCGGCGATGACGAGCAGGACGACGGCGCCGACGAGGGTCATGGGGCTCGCTCCAGCGTACAGCAGACCTGAGGCGGAGCGCCGCTTGGCTCGTGCGATGCAGCCATGACCTCTACCGGAGGTCGCCTCATGGGTATCGCCGCCATGCACGACGCTCGAGCTTTCGTGGGTCCGGAACGCCGTCTGAACCAGGTCCTCGTCACGGAGAACCGCGAGTACCACTGCCGCGACGGCTGGTGCGTCGCCGTTCGCGACCGCCAGAGCCGGATGTTCATCCGGAACCATTCCGCCATAGGGCGGAAGTTGACCGGTGCGATGCGCCTCGGTCGCGAGGGCGTCGAGGAGGTCTCCCCTCCCGACTCGCTCATCGCCGGTGAGAAGCTCTGTTTCTCGTCGTGCGACGGGGACCTCGATCACGACGTCATCACGAGCGCCCTGGTCGCGATCGAGCGCCCCGAGAAGAGCGTCGTCGCGCTCTACCCCGAGCTTCGCGCCTGACCCGATCGTTCCATGGCCCCCCAGTTCGGGAAGCGCCACGCCTGCGCCGCGAGCCGAGGGGTGCCTGGGGGAGGGGATGCCCTTCGAGGCTCGCGGGCGCAGGGTGGCAGCGCTTAGACGCTCCCGGAGGCAACTCCGTTTCGCCGCAGGGTGTGCAACCGGTGTCGACTCTCAACTACACTCGTGCGCACCGGGATGCGGGCATGGCGACGGTTCGTGATTGTCCTCGTGATCGCGGCCACGGTGGGACTCCTGTACCGCTGGTGGCAAGCGACGTCCTCGAGAGCGGAGCGCCGCGCCCATCCCGAGGAGCCCGACGGCCATTGAGCGTACCGAGCTGACACCCCGTACTTCGGTACAGGTCGCGGATGCGTCTCGCCGCAACGCCTCGTGTGTCGCAGGGAGCAGCTGCCTGACGGCAGCATCGTCGTCGAGTGGCGGTGCCCGGGGTGCTGGCGTGAGTTCAAGGCGAGGGCCGGCGAGGCGGCTCCGTCCTCCGGGCGTGTCAGGGCCACGCCGAGGAGCGGGACGCACGCAACCGCCCGGCCGCCTCGTCAGCGTCGTCGCGCGCCGCGATAGCGACGCGGGCCGCGGCCCTCGCCCGGCATCAGGGTCCGCTTGACCGGCTCGCCGAGCGCGGCCCCCTCCACCACTTGGCCGTCTTCGGCAACCACCGCCAGGCGCTGGCGAATGAGCCGCTCGATGTCCTGGAGCAAGCTCCTCTCGTCGAGAGGGTCACACAAAGACACGGCGGTTCCCGCTGCGCCCGCGCGCCCGGTGCGGCCGATGCGGTGCACGTAGCTCTCTGCGACGTTCGGCAGGTCGAAGTTGAAGACGTGGGAGATGCCGTCCACGTCGATGCCGCGCGCCGCGACGTCCGTGGCGACGAGCACGCGCGTGGTGCCGCGGCGGAACTCCTCGAGCGCCCGCTCGCGCTGGCCCTGGCTCTTGTTGCCGTGGATGGCGGCCGACCGGATGCCGCAGCGATCCAGCTCTTCCGACAGCCTGTTGGCGCCGCGCTTGGTTCGGGTGAAGACCAGGGCCCGTTCGATCCCGTCCTTCCGGAGCATGCGCTCCAGCACCGCGCGCTTCTGGCGGCGCGCGACGAAGACCACGGACTGCGCGACCTTCTCGGCCGTCGTCACCTCGGGCGTGACGCTGACTCGCGCCGGGTCCACGAGCATGCCGCTGGCGAGCGCCTGGATGTCGGCGGGGATCGTCGCCGAGAAGAGCAGCGTCTGGCGCTTGCCGGGGATGGCGGCGCAGATGCGGCGCACGTCGTGAATGAAGCCCATGTCGAGCATGCGGTCGGCCTCGTCGAGCACCAGGTGAGCGACGCCGTCGAGCCGCACGAGCCCCTGCTCCATCAGATCGAGGAGACGGCCGGGGGTGGCGATGAGGACGTCCGGGGATCGACCGAGCGCGATCTCCTGGCCGCGCTGGCCGACGCCGCCATACACGACCGCATGGCGAACGCCCTGGTGGCGGCCGTACACCGAGACGCGCTCGGCGATCTGCGCCGCGAGCTCGCGCGTCGGGGTGACGACGAGCGCCCGGATGCGGCCGTTGCGCTGGGCCGCGGCGAGCGCCTCGAGCATCGGCAGGACGAACGCCGCCGTCTTGCCAGTACCGGTGGGCGCGCAGCCCAGCACGTCGCGCCCGGCGAGGGCCTCCGGGATGACCTGGGCCTGGATGGGCGTGGGGGTCGTGTAGCCCTCGTCGATGAGGGCCTGAACGACGGGGCGGGACAGACCCAGCGCCCGGAAGGGCGAGGCGTCGATCGCGGCCGCGTCGAACGAGACGGACGGGGCAGACTGGGCAGGCGGGGCAGACGGGGCAGACGGGGCAAACGAGCCGGACGAAGACGTGGCTTGCTGATGGCGCCAGCGGCGCCTGGAACGGAACGAATTCACGGAAAAAACGGACTCTCTCGCGGCAGCGCCCACGAATGCGCGGGTCGCAATCGAAAAACCATTCCACGCTGCCGCGCGATCGGAAGGGCGCGACGGGGCAGGCTCAACGTGCGTCGAGCGCCTCGCCGTCACGCATCCTTCGCCTTCGAGAGGTCCGCGCGAGCATCGAGGCTCGCCGGGGGCGCGTGAAGTGGGCACTATTTAGCCTGGCGTGCCCCGGTGCGCAACTGCGCAGGTCACCGGTAGGTCGCGGTGATCTCGACGACCATCGTGCGGCCGCACTGGGCGCTGCCGACGCTGCCGTAGCAGGCGTCCTGCACCTCGAAGCGGGTCGCGCCCGCGCAAAGCCCGTCGAGCACCGCATGGGTGACGTCGTGACCTCCGTCGCGGCACGCGTGGTCGCCACACATGAGCGAAAAGAGCGCCGGCGCCGTGTCCACCACGATGATCCGGGTGTGCTTCGAATCGCCGCCGGTCACGTTGCGCCCGTCGGTGATCTCGAGCCGCAGGGTCGCCAGGGCGGGGACCCGGTCGCGCAGGCGCGGTGCCTCCTGTTCTCGCTGCAGCCGCTCCGCGTAACGCTGTGCGGCTTCGGTCCGGTTACCTGCCTTTTTCATCATCTGACCTTCAAACATAACCCTCGTGGTAGCGTGCTGCTCCCCTCAAATGTCGACCCCGCAAATTCGCACGCCTGATGGCGCGGGGTCGTACCTGGCCCAGATTGGGCGCATTCCCCTCCTCACGCGCGAAGAGGAGATCGAGATCGCCAAACGCATCGAGCTCTCCGAGCAGGCTGTGCTCGAGGCGCTCGCACGCTGCGACGCCGGCATCGGTCAGGTGCGCGAGCTCGCGAACGGGCTGCGGGCGGGCTCGGTGCGCGTGCGCGACATCGCCCGCGGCTTCGTCGCCGAGGACCCCGCGTGGGAAGACGCCGAGCGCCGGCGACTCGTCGGCCTGGCCGACAAGGTCACACGGATGGCGCGCCGAGAGCCCCGGCCCGTGAAGCGGGCGGCCCCGCGCGGCAGAGCTGCCGTCGCATCGCGCGCGGCGCGCCAGTCGGTCGATCGAAGGCAAGCGCGGATCACCGCGGCCATGGTAGAGCTGCGGCTCAACGCGCGCACCGTGGAGAGGATGGCGCGCGGCCTCTCGAGCGAGGAGAACGTCGTCGCCGAAGCCTGCCGGGTCGCGGCGCGCGCGCGCGCGGACCTGGTGCGGGCCAACCTGCGCCTCGTCGTCTCGTTCGCCAAGAAGTACGTCAACCGCGGCTTGCCGATGATCGACCTGATCCAGGAAGGCAACATCGGCCTGATGCGCGCCGTGGAGAAGTTCGAGTACCGGCGCGGGTTCAAGTTCAGCACGTACGCGTCGTGGTGGATCCGGCAATCGATCTCGCGCGCGATCGCGGAGCAGTCGCACATGATCCGCACCCCGGTGCACATGTTCGAGCTGATGACGCAGGTGCGTCGCGCGCAGCAGCAATTCGTCCAGGAGTTCGGGCGCACTCCGAGGACCGAGGAGGTCGCCGCCGAGCTCGGGCTGCGCGTGGCGCAAGTGGAGAGCGCCATCCGCTGCATGCGCGAGCCCAGGAGCCTCGATGCACCGCTTCCGGGCGACTTCGAGGGGACCCTCGGCGACCTGCTCCACGACGCGCGAGCCGTGTCGCCGTACGAGGCGGCGGCTCAGGCCTCGGTCGCCGAGCAGACCGAGCGCATGCTCGAATGCCTGGCGCCACGGGAGGCGAGCGTGCTTCGACTGCGCTTCGGCCTCGGAGGCGAGCAGGAGCACACGCTCGAGGAGGTCGGCTCCCGCTATCTGGTCACCCGCGAGCGCATCCGGCAGATCGAGGCGAAGGCTCTCGGCAAGCTCCGGAAGCGATCCCCCGAGCTCGCGGCGCTGCTCGACGAACGCGAGCGAGCCGACCGCGAGCCCGAGGTGGATCCCTCTGCCTAGCGATCCCGCGGCATGAGCGGGAGTCTCAGCTCACCGCGTCCTTGATCGCCTTCACGGGGCGTGCACGCACGGCCTTGCTCGCCGGCTTGGCGGCAAACATCTGCTTCTCCTTCGTGAAGGGGTTGATGCCCTCGCGCGCCGGGCGCGCGGGCTTCTTCACGACGACGAACTTCGCGAAGCCGGGGAGGACGAAGATGCCGTTCTTCTTCAGCTCCTTGTGGCCCAGCGCGACGACGGCCTCGACGACCTGCTTCACGTGCTTGCGCGACAGCTCGTCGCCGACCGCATCGAGAACCGCGTTGAGGATGTCGCTCTTGGAGATGGACTTCTTGCTCGAACCGCTCTTCGCCATGTTGGTGAACTCCTTGTCGGGAGAGAGCAATGCGCGAGATGGAAGGCGGCGTCAACAGACAACGTGACCGAAACGACACGATTTGCGGCGTTTTCTGGTGGCTGGCGTCAGCGTGCAGCGATGAGCTTCCGGATGGACTCGAGCTCGTGATCGAGCGCGCCGATCTCGCTCGCCAGGAACGTGGAGGTCTTCGGGTTGTCGTGCGACTGGGCGCAGAGCTTGGCGAGCAACTCGGCCCGCTCTTTCATGAGACGCAGGGCCGAAGCCAGCCCGGTCTCGAGAATGCCCTCCTTGTACGGACCGCTGCGCCGAACGAGGAGCTCGAGCAAGGGGCCGATTTCGGCGAGCTCGAGGCAGTAGTCGACCTCCAGGCCTTCCATGGCATTTCGCGGCATGTCGCCAGCCTCGGCGCTCTCCGGGTTCTGGACGATCGTGATCCCGCCGGCGTCGCGCACGTGTCGCAGCCCAACCGCGCCGTCGCGCAGCATTCCGGTGAGCACGACGCCGATGAGCCGGCGGCCGAACGCCGCCGCCGCGCTGCGAAAGAGTACGTCGATGGCGGGCCGCGAGTGCTGCTCGACCGGGCCCCGCCCGAGGCGCAAGCGGTCTCCTTCGACGAGCAGGTGCTTGTCTGCCGGGGCGAGATAGGCGGCGCCCTGTTCGATGAGCTGTCCGTCCTCGGCGATTTTCACGGTGAGCTGACCGGCGCGGGTGAGATGCTCCGCCAGCCAGCCGAGGTTTCGCTGAGGGGCAACGTGAATGACGACGAGCACGGCACCCGGAAATCCGGCGGGCAGATTCTTGAAGACCTGCACCAACGCATTCTCGCCGCCGGCGGAGGTACCGATGACGACGAAGCTCGGCCTCTCGGCGCCCGCCGTGTTGGCATTGGTCATCATGGAGAACGTAGGCCGATCCCGGGTCACTCGCCGGCATCAGCGGTTGGGTACGTGAATTGCTGCGGTACGCGCTGGATGGAGTCGTCCCCCCAGTCCACCTACCGGGTCATCGCGGAAGGCGACCATGCCGTGGCGGGCGGCCTGTCCATCACCGACGCCCTCGCCGTCGCGGATTACGCGCGCGAGCACGGAAAGCATCGCGTCGCCATCGTGGACGAGGAGACTTCGGCAATCGTCGACGAAGCGGATGCACGACGCAGGTTCATCGCGCCGAACTGACGCTGGTCGTCCAAGTGTCCAACCTGATGCTGACTGCACGCAGGGCCCGAGCCCCCGGACGCTGCATGTGCGCGACTGCCCTCAGGGTCGGGCCGGCACGCGACTCGCTAGGGCAATCGCCGTGGCACTGACGAGGGAGAGAACGGTGCTGGGTGTGGGCGGTCCCGAGCCGGCGCCCAAGCCGACCAGGGGACGTGCCGCGCTTCCATCCGTCCCCGAGCCGCCGCCGGAGGACGGCTGGGAGTCACCGAGCGAGGAGCAGGCCGCGGCGAACCCCGAGAGTCCGGCGGTGCCCGAGCGGAGCTTGCCAATCGAGCTCGTGACGAAGAGGGCCGAGGTGGAACCGCCGGTGCCGAGCGAAGCCTCGCTCGTTGCAGCGGGCCTGCCGCGACGGCGCTCGAGAGCTTGGCTGGCGATCGTCGTCGTCCTCCTGGCCGCAGGGTGCGCCGCGTACTTCTTCCGTGCACGCATCCCCTGGGTGCGCTTCGTGATCGAGCGCGGCTCGGGGCTGATCACACATCGCAGTCCCTAGCGCGCGCGTGTCGCAGCCGGCGCAGCGAATGCGCTGCCCGGAACACGGCCGCGGGTCACGTCCGTCGCCCACGAAGCGTTGGCTCCGTGGGTGACGCTCACGGGAAACGCCTGCTCCTTCTCGAGCCGCTGTGACCACGCGGGCACGTCGCCTCCGACGACGCGACGCGGGTCGACCCACGCGACGCCGGGAACGACGCACGCGCGAACCGTGTCCGCGCCTCCGCGCAGCACCCACACCTCGCAACGCTGGCCGACGACCGAGCGCAACCCGCCGGTCCTCTCGATCGCCACGTCGGGCACGGCGCCGGCGGCGGAGGGGAGACGCGCAGAATCGAACACGATGCGCAGGTCGTGCGCGTGGCCGACGCTCGGAACGTCGATGCTCACGCGGTTGCCGCGGATGCTGTAGTCGGCTCCCGACGGCGCCACGTCCTGGAGCCGCAGCGAGATTCTCCCCTCGAATCCCGGCGTTTTCGCGTGGGCCACGACCGGCGCGTCCAGAACGGCTGAAGCGGCGAGGGCGGCCAGGCAGAGGTGGAGGGGGCGCATGACCCCCATCGAAGAGCATCGGCTATGCCGGATGGTCGTCCGCCCCGTACGCCACGATCATCGTGAGCCCCTTCACGCGGTAAGCGCACGCGACGTCGTCGTACGTGTCCCACTCGAGCCGGCCAGTCTCGAGCTGAAGGTGAGCACGCTCGAGCATCTTGCCGCTGACCGGCGGATGACCTTCGCGCGATGGCCTGAAACCGTCCTCGCCGAGGAAGTCGAATGTGAGCGAGAGGAGGTCTCCGGGGAGCTGCGACGCCGACCACAGGTCGAGGAGGCGGACGCAGAGCGCGCCTTCGATGCTCCTCGCGGGGAGGGCTGCTACGAATGGTTCGTGCGCAACGCGAAGGCGAGCGCTTGGCTGCTCCTCGCAACCACCGCGTGCAGCTCCAGCTCGAGCCGTAGCGAGAACGCTCCGCCGCACCCGCGCGTCGTGGAGACGCTCGCGCACGACCGCAACCGTCCGGCGAGCATCGCGGTCGATGGCACGAACGTCTACTGGATCGAAGTGGGACAGGCGTTCGCCGCCAACGGCGCCGTGATGAGCGCGCCGCTCGACGGCGGTGCTCCACACACCATCGCGTCCGGACGTCGCAATCCCGACGCGCTCCTGGTCGTAGGCTCGGACATCTACTGGACCGATCACTTCGCTCCCGGCCAGTTGATGCGCGCATCGCTCGACGGCGGAGCGCCGGTGACGCTCGCCGCCGGCGTCTCCAACCCCACCGGCATCGCCGTGGATGCGACCGGCGTCTACTTCACGGCCTCGGGCACCGTGATGCGGGCGGCCGAAGACGGCGGCGCGCCGACCACACTCGCCTCGTCGCGCGACAACCCGACGGCCATCGCGATCGCGGGCAACGCCCTGTACTGGGTGGAGAGCGACATCCCCGGCGCCGTGGTGGAGCTGCCGCTCGACGGAGGCACCGTGACGACCGTCGCCGCGATGGAGTCCGATCCCACCGCGCTCGCCGTCGACTCCACGCGCGTGTACTGGACCGACGACACCACGCCCGGCGCGGTCGCCGCCGCATCGCTCCTCGGCGGTGCGAAGCCCCTCACGCTGACGACGAGCCCGAGCGGTCCCCTCGGCATCGCCGTCGACAAGGCGACCGCGTACACGACGAGCGGCAACCGAGACGGTGGCGCCATCGTGGGCGTCCCCCTCGACGGGGCCGCCCCGTTCACCCTCGTGGGCGGTCAGGACGGCCCCTCCGGCGTCGCGGTGGACGACACTTGGGTCTACTGGACGAACGCCTACGCCGGCACGGTGATGCGCGCGTCGAAGTAGTCTGCGTGGATCGCGTCCCCCCCTATGGACCCGCTGCGGGGTCACGCGGGGGTGACAGTCCGTGCGCACTCCGCGTGAAGTCCTCCTGGAAACGCGTCGCAACGGGGTTGGCCCCGTCGATGCAGTGGCGAAGTGGTCGCCTCGCGACGGGTAACAGCCCTGTAACCGCTGGGGGGCGACGTGTAACGACGCGCCTCCGCGAATCGGGACAAGCTGCCCATCTCTGGGAGGAATCTCACGATGAATCGCTTCCATGCACCCCTCTTCTTCGGTTCCGCGCTGGCCATGATCGCCGCGGGATACGCGTGCTCGAGCAGCAGCAGCGGCAACAACGGCGGCCCGCCGCTGAACGAAGCGGGCTCGGACCAGACGAGCAGCGGGAGCAGCAGCGGCGCCGGCAGCAGCAGCGGCACGGGCAGCAGCAGTGGCACCGGGAGCAGCAGCGGCTCGATGGAAGGCGGACCGGCCCCGTCGTGCGACAGCCTGCCGGGCACGGTCGTCTACATCGAGTCGGGTGACACGCAGGAGCCGCTGCTCAAGCTGCTCGGGCGCCAGCTCCGCGACAACGCGAACATCACGATCGTCTACCAGCTGACCGGATCGTGCACGCTCACGCCGAACCTCTACTCCGGGACCAAGATCCCGCCGAACACGAACATGCTCTACATCCCGTCCACGGCGGAAGACTCGGCCTGGACGACGAAGGATCCCGAGCGCACGTGCACGACGGCTGCCGGGGGCGGCACGGCGCCAGTGCTCGGCATCTCGGCGCTCTTCACGTCGAGCTGCGCCGGAATCGGTCAGCCTCCGACGGGCATCGGCCTGATCAACGGGCCGATCCAGGCGTACACGTTCATCGTGCCGACCGCCGAGTTCGCGAATCAGACCGCGATCACGGCGCCCGAGGCGTACTACGCGTTCGGCGACGGCATGAACAACATGGTGACGTACAACGGCGCCAACGAGTGGAACGTCCCGACGGAGTTCTACCTGCGGCCCGCCACCAAGAGCACGCTCGTCTCGACTGCGTACAACATCGGGCTCACCCCGAAGGAGATGACGCTCGCGGGCGCGGACGGCGGCTCCGCCGACGGGCGCAGGTTGCTGCCGGCGTCCACGGACGTGCTCAACGGTGTGAAGAACTCCACGAGCATGCAGGCCATCGGCATCCTCGGCGACGAGGTGTACGACGCCAACCGCGGCATGGGCGTCAACGTCCTCGCCTTCGCGGCCTTCGGCCAGCAGTACGCGTTCTACCCTGACTCGACGACCGATTCGTTCGACAAGCAGAACATCCGCGACGGTCACTACGTGGACTGGTCGCCCACCGTGTACATCGCGGCGGTCGACGGCAACGGTGCTCCCACGGACCCGACGGTCAAGTACATCACCGACCTCGTGACGGGCGCGCCCGGCGCCGCGCCTCCCAACGGATACGCCGACGGCGGCGCGCCCATCGACGGCCTCGGAGACATCGTCAAGGTCGGCCTGACGCCCAACTGCGCCATGCAGGTCCAGAAGTCCGGCGACGGGAAGCCCCTGTCTCCTTTCTCCCCTGCCACCCCGTGCACCTGCTACTTCCTGAGCAAGGTGCCGAACGGACAGCTTCCTGCGAGCTGCACCACGTGCACTTCGCCGAGCGACTGCGGCGACGGGTCCGTCGGCTGCTTCAACGGCTACTGCGAGACGCCGCCGGTGGGGCCGACCACGGGCCAGGCTGGCTGCATGGTCTCCGACGGGACGAACAACGGGATCATCAACGCGTGCACGAACGCGACGGCGATCCAGAAGGCGAACCTCGTCATCCCGGCGGGGCCGGACGGCGGGTTGCTGCCGCCCAACCCATAGTCGATGCGCATCGTCGTCTGCCTGAGCGTGCTCGCTGCCCTCACCGGGGCGGCGACCGCTCGGGCTGACGAAGACTGGCACGCCGCCTTCGAGAAGCAGCAGGCGGAGATCGACGCGCTCCGGGCGGCGTTCGCGAAGGAGCAGCGAGAGCGCGAGGAGCGCCTCGCGACGCAGGTGCGCGTCTCCGGGTTCGTACAGGTGGACTGGGTCGTGCACAACCAGTCGTCGCAGGACGAGCTGAACGGCTCCACGGGGGCGCCCCTCAACGAGGACCGCTTCGACCTGCGGCGCGGGCACGTGCGGCTCGACGCCGAGAAGGGCCTGGTGCTCGGAACGATCGAGATCGACGCGAACACGGTTCATGGGCCGCAGGTACGGCCCATCGAAGCGCAGGTGTCTCTCCGGTGGCCGGAGAAGGACGACCCGCGGGTTCCTTCGGTGCTCGTGTCGGCGGGTCTGCTGCGCATCCCGTTCGGCTTCGAGGTGCAGGAGATCGACTGGGTCCGCCCGTTCCTCGAGCGCGCCAACA
>DASVWO010000565.1:0-7601 GCA_036393165.1 Polyangiaceae bacterium
TGCTCCGGATGTGCCGCACCGGGTCCACCCGCTCCGGGAGCGGGAGGACGATGTCGGGCGCATCGTCCGGCACGAAGCCAGATTATCCGAGCTAGTTCGCGATCGGAATGCCGGCGTCCGACGGCGGGATCGTGTCCGGAATGACGCACGAGGAGAGGTCGAACAGCATGAACTCGAGCGCCTTCTCTTGCGGCTGGAGCAGTCCGTCGTTGCAGGTGCCGCCCGGGTCCTTCGTGTTGCCGCTCACGTGCAGGTCGCTGAAGACGGCGCGCCCGCAGTAGTTCGGCGGCCCGCCATCGGGGTTCGGCGGCGCGTTCACCGGCGTGTCGAACGAGAAGTACATCGTGTTCGGCGTCGCGTCGTCCTGGATCCACTGCTGGGAGGGCTTGTTGCCCGGGCCGACCACCGCGTTGAAGCGCGGCTGCTGGATCGGAAGCTCCATCGCCGGCGCGCCGTTGACGCCGAGCGCGCCCTCGAGCCCGAGCCACTGGAAGAGAGCGATGCCCTTGGCGAACGGCATCGTCGAACCGTTGAGCGTCTGCACGATCTTGCCGTTGGCCTGGAGCTGACCGATGCCGCCGCCGTTGGCGCTCCACGTCGCCAGGTTGTTCCCCCAGTCGGTCGGCGCCGAGTAGGCCTGGCCCGAGCCGATGGGGCCCGAGAACCATGCGTAGTGGAAGTGCGAGCCGAACGCGCGCCCGCCCGCGTTGAGGTACGACTCGAGCACGGCGGGGTCCGCGTTGTACGTCTCGCCGCCCTCGCACGAGAGCAGCGTGATGTCGTACGGCATCATGTGCTGCTGCGAATCCCAGAGCGACGTGTCCGACGGGGTCGCGTTCGCCCACGCCGGGCTCTCGGGCCGGCCCACTCCGCCGCCGCCACCCCCGCCGCCGCCGGCACC
The DNA here is from genome assembly GCA_036393165.1 of Polyangiaceae bacterium. GTDB lineage: Bacteria > Myxococcota_A > Polyangia > Polyangiales > Polyangiaceae > Palsa-1150. Next base: position 902 of record DASVWO010000565.1, read on the forward strand.
ACCACCCGCGAACACGTGAACGTGGCCCGCGCCGCCGGCGCCACCGCTGAACTCACTGAGCGGAAGACCGATGCGGTGCATGAGGCACTCGAGCGAGTCGGCGCTGCCGGTCGACACGGCGATGTCCGGCATGTTGTCGTCGGTGTCGCCAGACGCGACGGTCGCCGGCAGCGTGAGCGACTTGTCCGGCTGCGCGTTGTCCTGGCACGCCGTGGTGTTGATCTTCACCAGGCGCCGCCACTTGCCGACCTGCAGCACCAGGGGCACGTTGCTGCCCACCGGCGCGTTGCTCAGCTTGAAGGCGCCGTCGACGCCCGTCACCGCGCTGACGACCGCGCCGCTCTTGAAGAGCGCCGCGCAGCTGCACGCGTCGGAGCCCGTCGGCACGCCCTTGGGGAGCGCGACGAGCGGCACCGCCGGGACGTACACGGCGATGTCGTAGAGCGGGTCGTTGCCCGCGGGGTCGTACACCTTGCCGCTGATGCTCGTCGTGCCGCCGTTCGAGCACGAGACGTTGCACTGGAGGCCCGACGGGCACGCGACGCCGCCATCGGTGTTGCCTCCACCACCGGAGCTGCTCGTGGAGCCGAAGCCGCCGCTGCTGCCGTTGCTTCCGCCTCCGCTGCTTCCGTTGCTGCCGCCACTGCTCCCGTTGCTGCCTCCGCTACCGGCGCCTCCACCGGAGCTGCTTCCGAAGCCGCTGGTGTTGTTGTTCCCTCCACACGCGGGAACGGAACCGAGAGCGACGAGGCTGACGGCTCCGAAGAGCGCGGCGAAGAAGCGCGACGTACGACGGACCATGATGCTCCCTCCAGCGGGGCGACATGTTGACGCGCACAATCGAGTCTCACAAGCATGTGTCGCTGCGTTGAAAGCTTGCGGACGCAGCGGAACGCGATCTTGCGGACGGAGCGGAACGCGATGCTACCGTGATGGGGAGACGAGACGGGATCGACGGGAATGCCAAGCGAAGAAGTGGTCCTTCCGTTTCCCACTTCGGGCGCACTCGGTGAGGCGACGCAGGTCCGGAGCACCCTCCTCGCCTCCTCCATCGCGTCTCTTCGGCGGCACGAGCTGTTCGACCGCTACGTCGCGCTCCTGTCGCACGAGCACCGCGACGCGGTGCTGGCGAGCGTCGCCGGCCAGTGGCTGCCGATGCCCGTGGCGCGTGCGCACTACAGCGCCTGCGATCAGCTCGGTCTCACGGCGGCGCAGCAGGTGCAGATCGGCGCGGAGGTGTCGATCAAGATCCACGACACGTTCCTCGGCGTCGTCATCCGCACCGCGAAGCAGGCGGGCGTCACGCCGTGGATCCTGCTCTCGCGCGGCCACCAGATGTACTCGCGCATCTTCGACGGCGGCGGTGGCATCCGTGTCATCCGATACGGGCCGAAGGAGGCGCGGGCCGACATCGTCGGCATCCCGCTGCTCTCCATTCCCTATTTCCGCAACGCGCTGCGCGGGATCTACCAGGCGGCGATCTCGCTCTTCTGCATCCAGGCGTACGTGCAGGAGATCACACGCGAGGGGACGCCCACGCGTGCATCGCTCCGGCTCTCGTGGGTCTAGTCAGAGTCTGACGACGGCGGCACCCCACGTGTAGCCGCTGCCGAAGGCGGCGAAAAGCACCGTCGATCCCGGACCGCAGCGTCCGTCGCGCCATGCCTCGCTGAGACCGAGGGGGATCGTCGCGGCGGTCGTGTTCCCGTAGCGCTCGATGTTGTGCACCGTCTTGCTCTCGGGGATCCCGAGCTTCTGACCGACGAGCTGGTTGATCCGCATGTTGGCCTGGTGCGGGACGAAGAGATCGATCGCGTCGGTACCGACGCCGGCGTCCCCGAGCGCCTCGCGCGCCACCTCGGGCATCTTCTCGGTCGCCCAGCGGAACACCTGCTTGCCGTTCATCGCGGTGAAGTGCTTGCCGTCGTCGAGCATCTGGTGCGTGAGGCGCGGCTCGTACGCGCTCGCGGGCGCCTCGAGCCAAAGGTCGCGCGCGCCGGATCCGTCGGCGTGGAGGCGCATCGAGAGAAGCCCCTGCCCTTCGCCCTTGGCGGCGCCCACGACGGCGGCGCCGGCACCATCGCCGAAGAGGACCGAAACGTCGCGTCCCCGGTCGGAGAAGTCGAGCCCCGTCGAGTGGACCTCGGAGCCGACGACGAGCACGTGGCGGTAAACGCCCGCGCGCACCCACGCATCGGCGACCGAGAGCCCGTAGAGGAAACCGGTGCACTGGTTGCGCACGTCGATCGCCGGCACGCCGGGCAGGCCCAGCTTGTCGCCGAGGAAGCATCCGGAGCCGGGGAAGTTGTGGTCGGGCGAGAGCGTCGCGAAGACGATCGCGTCGACGTCCTTCGCCGCGAGCTTCGCCTGCTCGAGGGCCATCTTGCAGGCCGGCACGGCGAGATCGCTCGCGCCGATGCCCGAGTGCTCGATGTACCGGCGTTCGCGGATTCCGGTGCGCTGGACGATCCACTCGTCCGAGGTGGTCATGCGCTTCGCGAGGTCGTCGTTCGTGACGACGCGCGACGGGACGTAGTGGCCGATGCCGAGGATCGTGGAGCGAGCGATGCTGGCTGTCATTGGCGCACATCTGTGACGCCCCACCCACACTCCGTGCAAGCGAGAAAGCATCACGCGGTGCGGCAACGGCGGAAAGAGACGCGCTCGCCGCTATCTCGTTGGGTACACTGACCGGACGGTAATGCGCATACTTGGCTCTCTTTTCGTGGTGGGCGTCGCCCTGGTCACCGCGGCTTCTTGTGGCATCGACACGAACGGGACCGCCGGGGTCTCGGGCGACGATTCGGGGACGCCCGAAGGATCGGCCAGCGGATCGAGCGGGAGCGGCTCGTCGAGCGGCTTCTCGTCGTCGAGCGGCGGATCGAGCGGCGGCTCGACCTCCTCGAGCGGCGCGAGCAGCAGCTCCGGCGGCTCCTCGAGTGGGAGCGGCTCGTCGAGCGGCGTGAGCGGCAGCTCGAGCGGGTCTTCCAGTGGATCCTCGAGCGGTTCGTCCAGCGGATCGTCGAGCGGATCCTCCAGCGGCAGCTCGAGTGGCTCCTCCAGCGGGAGCTCCTCGGGATCCTCGAGCGGATCGTCGAGCGGGTCGAGCGGGTCGTCGAGCGGCGGTGGGTGCACCGTGTCGAACGGTTGCTACATCGTCCCGAACGGCTGGAACCTCGTTGGCTTCGTCGGCGGCAACGGGAGTGCGTCGTGCTTCGCCAACTCCATGACGAACAGCGTCGTCGAGGGGCCCACGGGCGGTTCGTGCACGTGCGGCTGCACGATGCAAACGCAGCCGACGTGCGCGTCGGGCCCGATCGCCGTCAAGTTCGACCTCACGAATTTCCCCAATGGCTGCGGGACGAGCGGCCAGCCGTCGACGATGAACAACGCTGGCCCCTGCGCGACCGACATGTACACCGGGGGCATGTATCCAACCCTCGATCTGGAATACATCCCTCCCGCTCCGAGCGGTGGCGCATGCACGACCTCGGCGACCGCCGACCCGGCGAGCGTCACCTACGCGGCGCAGGACACGTACTGCACGCCGAACGCGCCGCTCTGCACGGCCAACATGCCGTGCATGCCCAACCTCGGTGGCCAGTACTCGGTCTGCATCGAGCAGGATGGCAACCAGAGCTGCCCGGCCATGACCTTCACGCAGAAGCATCTGGTCGGGAGCGGATCAAACTTCGGTTGCGGCACGGGATGCGGTTGCACCCTGCCGTCGGGCGTGGCGTGCACCGGCAAGATGGAGCTCTTCACGGACAACAAGTGCATGACCACCACCCCCTATGACGTCGCCGCGAGCAGCAACGGCATGTGCGTCGCTCCGATGGGGGGCGAGGCGAACAACTACCAGTCGTATCACTACGTGCCGGACCCGTTGCCGCCCCAGAGCTGCACGTCGACCGGCTCGTCGAGCGCGACGAACCTTCAGCTGACGAATCCGCAGACGATCTGCTGCGCGCCCTAGCGGCTCAGGGCGTCGGGACGATCACGCTGATCGACTGCGCGGGCATCGTGTAGCGGAAGGCGTTCGTGGCGACCGCGGTGATCCCGGGCGCTGCCACGGGCATGGGTCCACCGGCGGCGGTGACCGTGTAGACAGCCGCCTTCGTGTACACGGTCGGGTGCTCGATGACGACGCCGGCCACCTTGATCGTCGTCGCCTTGTTGATCGCGACGATCACGAGCTTCGACGCGTCGCTCGAGGTGATGCTGCCGTACACCGAGGAGTCGGGCACGTCGGTCGTCGTCGCGTCGCACGACACGTCGCCGAACGCGGCGCCCTTGCCGTCGTAGCTGCGGTAGGCCTGGAACGCGGAGTACGTGTACGCCTCGTTGCCGTTGAGCGGCCAGAGCATCGCCATGTCGACACCGTAGACGCCGAAGACGCCGAGCACGTCGGCCGACGCGATCGCGCCGCTGATGTCGGTGCCGCCGCCGTAGTTCCACTCCGAGATCGAGAGCTTCGTCCCCGGATAGTGCTGCGCGATCTTCTGCATCATGCGCGGGATGAGGTAGATGGCCCCGTTGAGCGACTGCTGGATCCAGCTCGTCTCCTGGTAGCTCATGTCCCAGAGCGATCGCGGCGCCTGCTCGCGCGCCGCGACCTCGGCGGCGCCGGTGCCGTCGTCGGTGATGCGCACGCCGCCACCGGTCGCCTCCGGGTACCAGTGCAGGTCCATGCCGTCGACGAGGCGCTTGCCCGCCGTGGACTCGGCGGCCTTCATCTGATCGAGCCACCAGTCGAGGAAGTCCCCGTCGGCCTGTGAGTCGGTGGCGTTCTGCAGGTTGACGTATCCCGCCCAGCCGTAGTTGACCGGGCCGACCACGTGGGCGGTCGGGACCACGTTCTTGATCGCCGTCGCGTACGTCACGTCGCGCTGCGCGAGCTCGGCGTACGTCACGGCGACCGGATGTATCTCGGCGTGCGTGGACGACCAGAGGTCCGGCTCGTTGTCGAGCTGGAACCGGAGCGTGGCGTTCGGATCGCCCGTCTTGGTGAGCCACGAGATCATCTCGTCCTCGTAGACGTACGCGTCGGTCGTGTCCGGCGGGTAGACGAAGGCCGAGCCCTTGGCGGCCTTGTTCTGCTTGAAGCGCGTCTGCAGGTAGTTCGATCCCGAATTCCTCACGTCGCCCCCGGGACTGGTGTCGGCCGCCACGTAGTCGACGATGGGAACCGTCACGAGCACGGCGGCGTTCGCCGCGGCGGACTGATCGATCACCGCCTTGAGGAACGCACCCGGCGTGGTGTGCGACGGCATGCAGCTCACCTGACTGCACAGGTAATCGTCGTTCTCGAACATGTAGTCGCTGCCCGCGTTCGACGCGTTGTTCTCCCAGTTGTACGCGGTCATCCGGTTGCCGCCGATGCGCGTGATGGTCGCGTGCGTCGCCGCCGCCTGCGTCTGGTCGTTCAGCCCGTAGATGTACGGCGAGATGATCTGCAGGTTCTTCGTGCCGTTCACCGTGAACGTGATGTCCACCTGACCCGGGCTGCCCGCCTCCACCGGCGCGCCCACATCCGGGATCATCGCCGCATCGCCGCCGCCCCCGCTGCTGCTGCCGCTGCCTCCGCCGCTCCCGCTGCCGCTGCCCCCGCCGCTGCCTCCCCCGCTGCCGCTGCCGCTCCCGCTGCTCGTCGCATCCCCCCCACTGCCGCTTCCCCCGTCACCCCCCGGGCCGGACGCGTTGCCGTTCGAGCTGCTTCCGCACCTCGCGCACAGGAGCGCGACCAGCGCGGCGCACGGGAAGGTCCATCGGGCGCGCATGCCGAATGATGGCCCCGCCCGCGGCCGACGGCACGCACGAAATGCGCGCGAGCTTCACGAGCCGCCGGATTGCCGACACGTTGCCGACCACCGCGACGAGAGCCACCGCGACGACGATCGCGCCGTCACCGAGCATCGACGCCAGCAACACACCCGTGCACAGACACGCCGCGCGCTCGGCGCGCCTCATGACTCCCGGTGGCACCGGCACGCCGATCGCCTCGGCCTTCGCGCTCCCGTAGCTCACCATGAACGAGCCCGCGATCGCCGCCAGCGTGAGCGCCAGGATCGCGACGGAGTCGTGGAACCAGACCGCGATGCCCCCCAGGAAGAAGAGCTCCCCGTAGCGATCAGCCGACGCGTCGAGCAGCGCGCCCGGCACGCTCGCCGATCCCGACCGTCGTGCCATCAGGCCATCGAGCGCATCCCCGAGCGACGACACGATCATCGCGGCCGCCGCCGGACCGAAGTGCCCGGTCCCGAGCAGCACGGCAGCCCCGAGCGCGAGCGCGAGCGACACGAGCGTCACTGTGTCGGCCGTGACGCCGCACCGGATGAGCCACGTCGCGACCGGGCCCAGCGCGGCCGAGCGCAATCGCTCGAGGGCTACTGCGCTGCGGGCTGGGCGCAGCGCCCGTTGATGCACTGGTCCGACGTGTTGCAGCAATCGGACGAGGTGGTGCACGACTCGTACTCGTTCGAGCAGCCGCCGGGCGGGGGCACACACTCGAGCGGACCGCCGTCGCCGGCGGGGCGGCAGAAGCCGTTGCAGCACTCGTCACCCGATGTGCACGGCTGCCCGTTCCCCCTGCACGGCGGGAGCACCCAGAAGCCGCGCAGGTTGTTGGCCGTGGCCTCCTGCCCGTCGAGATAGAACGCCGGGTGGCTCGAGTCCTTGCCGGCGGCTGCGTTGATGTCGA
>DASVWO010000566.1:0-4759 GCA_036393165.1 Polyangiaceae bacterium
GTCGCGGCGCGCGCGCGACGGCTCGCGGCGGCGCACGCGCTCTGGCCCGCGTGGGTCTCGGCCGCGATCGCCGAGCGCCGTCGCGGCGCCATGGCCTCGGCGCGCGCCGCGCTCGAGGCGGCGGTCGAGCTGTCGCCGGGCGCGACGGCGGCGCAGCTGGAGCTCGCGGTGGTCCTCGTCGCCCTCGGCCACGGGGCCGACGCCGTGAAGCACGCCGAGCGCGCCCGCGAGCTCGAGGGCGAAGCGCCGCGCACCCTGCGCGTCCTGGCGCACGCGCTCGACGCGGCCGGCCGCCGCGGCGAAGCGAGGGACATCGCGGCGCGCGCGGTCGCGCTCGACGCCGACGACGTCGAGGGCCGCGCGTTGCTCGACCGCCTCTCGAAGCCCGCTCCCAGGCCCAGCTGGATCGAGAAGCTCGGCGGCGCCTTCCGCGACCTCACCAGGCGGTAAGGAGGAGAGGAAAAGAAGATCAGAAGATCAAGAGATCAGAAGAAGGTGTGCGGGCAGGCCGAGCCCCACTCCGATCCCTTTTTCCGACCTTTCGATCTTCTGATCTTCTTTCATTCTCCTCTCTTGCCGAAGATGGCGGTCCCGACTCTGACCATCGTCGCTCCGCACGCGATCGCCACTTCCAGATCGTCGGTCATGCCCATCGAGAGGTCGGGGAGGACGGACGGGCCGCCGTGGAGGTTGCGCAGCGTGACCAGCGTCTCGAAGACGCGGCGGGCTTCGGAGAGGTCGCCCGCCGGCGGCATCGTCATGAGGCCGCGCAGGGCGAGCGAGGGCTGCTCGGTCACGGCGCGCATGACGGCAGCGAGGTCGCCCGGGGTCACGCCCGCCTTCTGCGTCTCGCCGCCGACGCTCACCTCGACGAGCACGGGCATCGGCGCGCCCGGCTGCTCCTTCGCGACGCGCTTGCCGAGCTCGCGCGCGAGCGCCTCCGAGTCGACCGAATGCACCACGTGCGCGTGCTTCGCGACGATGCGCGCCTTGTTCGTCTGCAGGTGCCCGATGAAGTGCCACGCCACGTCGCGAAGGTCGCGCAGCGCCTCCGCCTTGCTCGCGAGCTCCTGCGCGTAGTTCTCGCCGAAGTCGCGCTGGCCCGCCGCGTACGCCTCGCGCACCGCGTCCGGCCCCTTCGTCTTGCTCACGGCGACGAGCCGGATGCCGCGGATGTCGCGCCCCGACTCGGACGCGGCCCGGTGGATGCGCTCCCGCACCTGCGCGAGGTTCTCGGCGATCCCCATCTAGGCCCTCGCGCAGTGCCAGACCATCACGTCGCTCTCGCCCGTCAGCGGCCCGCCCTGGAAGTCGCCCTCGACGCGCACCACGCGCAGCCCGTTGTAGTGGAGCAGCGCCTCCCACTCCTGCGGGAAGAATTGCCGGTGCGCGAGCGGCGTCATCCACCCGCCCGACGGATCGTCCACCGGCTCGAACTCCATCCCCACGAAGAGCACCTGCCGCACCGGATCGTAGTCGAAGTGCTCTCGGTTCTTCACGAGCACCCCGGCCGTGGGGTGGCGGAAGCGCGGCGCGTGGAACGCCTTGCCCGTGTCGCGCGCGATGTCGCGAAGGCGGGGCATCGAGAGGTCCACGACGAAGCGCCCGGTGCGCGGTGCCAGGTGCTCGCGCACGCGCGCGAGGAAGCGCTCGACGTCGCCGCGGGTGTAGAGGTGCAGCACCGTGTTGAACGTCGCGACGACCAGCGGGAATCGCTCGCGCAGGCGCACGCGCCGCATGTCGCCGCGGACGGCGCGCACGCGCGCGCGCACCTCGGGCTCTTCGCGCGCGAGCCGCTCGCGAAGGTCGGCCAGCATCGGCGCCGAGTGGTCGATCCCCACGACGCGCACGCCGTGGCGCGCCATCGGCAGCGCGATGCGCCCGTTGCCCACGCCGTACTCGAGCACCGACCCGCGCGCCCGCCGCGCGAGGCCGACGTAGAACGCGACGTCCTCGATGCGGCGCGCGTACGTCGCCGTGTAGTACGCCGGGTCTTCGTAGTGTGCGAGCGACCCGGCTTCGAGCTCGGCGTCGCGTCTCTGTTTCGGCCCGCGTCTTCGGCCCTCGCCGGGCGGGCGGGCAGGCACGCGCTATCCGCCGAACTCGCGGCGGTTCAGCTCTTCGATGTAGATCTGCACCGCGTCGTGGCTCGGGCGGTCGTAGTGGACCTTGGCCGCGGCGATCTCGCGCAGCGCCGTGACGGCGCTCTTGTTCTTCGACTGGATGAGCGGGGCCGACCCCTTCATGAGCTGGCGGGCGCGCTGCGCGGCCAGAACGACCAGGGCGAATCGGTTGTCCTCGCGCTCGAGGCAGTCTTCGACGGTGACGCGGGCCATGGGGGGGTCCTTCGGTTAGGGCGGCGGAGCCTACTTCGCGACCCGGACCTCCGCAAGGTCCTGGGTTTCCAGGGCATCCAGCTCGGCCACGAGCCCCGGGCCGAAGTACCAGTCGATCTCGCCCCGCACGCCCCGGTACACGGTCGGCCCGTCGTCGTAGCACTGCAGCGTGCGGTCCTCGATTTCGGCCGCCGCGTGCAGGAGCCCCCCGTCGAACGTGACCGGGAAGAGGACGCTGACCATCGGCTTGAGCTCGTGGTAGTCGACCCCGCGCGACACGGCGTACGAGTGGACGAGGCACCCCCGGCCGCGCCGGTTGCGGAAGACGCAGGCGCCGTCCACGACGCGCGTGCGCGTGTGGCGGCCCCCCGGGAACTCGGGGTCGTCGGTCCACCCGTCGGTGAACCACTGCGCGCGCGGCACGCCGATGTACGCCTCGAGCTCCTCGCGGTGCGCGTCGAGGCGGGCGACGTTCGTGGCGTCGACGTCCACGCCGAAGGCGCAGCACGAGTCGAAGCAGTACGAGCAGTCCATGCACTGCATGAAGTAGCGCTCGCGGAAGATCCCGGTGTCGACGCGATCGACCTCAGGCGCACCCCAGCGACAAGCGTAAGAGCGGCTCAGTCTACGAATCACGCGCGGCACACTACCATTGCGTCGTGCCCGAGGAGCCGTCCGTCGTCGACGTGAGCGTCCGCTCCCCTGACGGGGCTGCGGACGACCTGAAACAATTCCGCAACGCGTGGTGGCAGCGTCTGCTCGCCGACGAATCGACCTACGAGCTCACGCGCTTCGCGGTGCTGCGCTTGCTCGCGCTCGTGTACCTCGTCGGGTTCCTCATCCTCGCGTGGCAGATGGACCCGCTCTTCGGCTCGAAGGGCCTGCTGCCGGCGAGCAAGTGGCTCGCGGCGGTGCACGCGAACCTCGGCGCGGGCGCCTACTGGCGCGTGCCGACCCTCTTCTGGGCCAGCGGCTCCGACGCGGCGATGCACGTGCTCTGCGGCGTCGGCATCGCCCTCTCCGTGGCGGCGCTGCTCGGCGTGACGAACGCGATCGTCCAGCTCGCGCTCTGGGGCATCTACATGTCCTTCGTCCACGTCGGCCAGATCTTCTACGGCTACGGCTGGGAGATTCAGCTCCTCGAGACGGGGTTCCTCGCGGTCTTCCTCTGCCCCGTGCGCGCATGGCGGCCGCTCCCCGGCACGCGCGTCCCGGTCGTGACCATCTGGCTGCTGCGCTGGCTCGCCTTCCGCGTCATGGTGGGGGCGGCGCTCATCAAGCTGCGCGGCGACCCGTGCTGGCGCGACCTCACGTGCCTCGACTACCACTTCGAGACCCAGCCCAATCCGAACCCGCTCGCGTGGTCGCTGCACCACGCGCCGCACGGCGTGCACGCGTTCGGCGTCCTCTTCAACCACTTCGTCGAGCTGGTGGTGCCCTGGTTCGCCTTCGGCTTCCGGCGCTGGCGACACGTCGCCGGGATCCTGCTCGTCCTCTTCCAGCTCACGCTCATCGCGAGCGGCAACCTGGCGTTCCTCAACTGGCTCATGATCATCCCGGCGCTCGCGTGCTTCGACGACACGGCGTGGACGCGCCTCCTCCCGCTGCGCCTGCGCCCCGCGCTGCTCGGCCGGTTCGCGGCGCTGCCGTCGTCGCGCCCGCACGTCCTCGCAGCGGCCATCTACGGCATCTTCGTCGCGCTGCTCAGCGTGCCCGTGGTGCTCAACCTCTTCTCGAGCGAGCAGGTGATGAACACGAGCTTCATCCCGCTCGACCTGGTGAACACCTACGGCGCCTTCGGCAGCGTCGATCGCGCGCGCTACGAGGTGATCCTCGAGGGCACGCGCGACGAGGAGCCCGACGCCTCGGCGCACTGGGAGGAATACGAGCTGCCCTGCCAGCCCGGCGACGTGCGCCGTCGCCCCTGTCTCGTCACGCCCTACCACTACCGCCTCGACTGGCAGATGTGGTTCCTCGGCAACGAGGCCCCCGGCGGTTATCTCGACGGCAACGAGGAGTGGCTCGTCCACCTCGTGTGGCAGCTGCTGCGCGGCGAGCCCGGACCGGATCGCCTGCTGGCGCGCGATCCCTTCCGCGGCTCCCCTCCGCGCTGGATCCGCGCCGGCATCTGGCACTACGCCTTCAGCAGCGACCGCAAGGACGGCGCATGGTGGCAGCGCAAGCGCGTCGGTCAGCTCATCGCCCCCGTCTCGCTCGACGACCCAGGCCTTCGCGCGTACGTCGAGGCGTACGGGTGGGGCGACGCGTTGCCTTGAGTTAACATGGCCGTCGCACTCCCGGAGGAGTGGCCGAGTGGTCGAAGGCAGCGGTTTTGAAAACCGCCGTTGGGCAACCAACCAGGGGTTCGAATCCCTTCTCCTCCGCCGACGGCCCGAAGGGCCACCCAATGATTTCGTTGCGCC
>DASVWO010000567.1:0-9608 GCA_036393165.1 Polyangiaceae bacterium
TCGTCATCGGAGGAGGCATGCCCCCGCAGCACTGCGACATTCGTGCCGCGTCCGTCTCGGGGCCCGTGATCGGGGACGGGCGCCGGCATGCACCGTGCTGAGTGAATCGACGTGAAGACCATCGAAAGCGTGTCGCCTGACCATCGGCGTGGGCCTGCGACAGGACTTCGTGCGACCCTGCGGCGCGTCGTTGCGGCCCCCCGCGATGCTCCGGCCGAGCGCCGCGACACGCCCATCCTCCCTTCGCGGCCTCTCCCTGCAGGTGTGTCCCGTGGCACGATCCTCGTGCTCACCGGGCCCAACGCGGGTCGCGTCGCGGTGGTCGAGGCGCACGGCATCGTCGTGGGGAGAGGCCAGGAAGCGGATCTCGTGGTGGACGATCCCGCCGTCAGCCGCCGCCACGCGCGCGTGGCCGCGGGCCCAGGCGGCGGGTTCCACATCGAGGATCTGGGGTCGACCAATGGAACGTTCGTCGCCGGTCGGCGCGTGAAGCTCGCGCCGCTCTCGTCGGGCGACGCGATCCAGCTCGGCCCGGAGCTCAAGCTGCGCTTCTCGCTCAGCGAGGAGACGGACGAATCGCTCCAGCGCCGCCTGTACGAGTCGTCGGTGCGCGATGCGCTCACCGGCGTGTTCAACCGCGCTTACTTCGCGGATCGCATGATGGTCGAGGCCGCGATCGCGCGCCGCGGCCAGGGCGCCGCCTCGCTCCTCATGATCGACCTCGACGGCCTGAAGCGAGTGAACGACCGCCACGGGCACCTGTCCGGAGATCGCGCCCTTTCTTTCGTCGCGGCGCGCATGGCCAGCGTCACGCGCCTAGGGGACGTTCTGGCGCGCTACGGCGGCGACGAGTTCGCCGTGGTCGCCGCTCGGACGGATCTCGCGGAAGCGCTGGTCCTCGCCGAGCGCGTGCGGCACACCGTCGCTCAGGTCCATTTCGCAGCCGGCGGCGAGCGCGTGACGGTGACCGTGAGCGTCGGCGTCGCGTGCTCCAGCGAGATCCAGGCCGGCGACGCCGACCCCGGCGATGCCCTCATTGCTCTCGCAGACGAGCGCCTCTACGAGGCCAAGCGCGCCGGGGGGAATCGGGTGCATCCGTCTCGCGCCCCGTGATGAACGAACATCGGGTAGCCGAGCACCAGCGCGGGCAGCAGCACGGGCGCGACGAACACCAGCGTGAGAACTGCGAGCGGGGCGAGCATGATGGCCGTCGCGACGGCGAGCGTGCGCTTCCAGCCCGCGAGGTCCTGGTGAGGTGCGGACAGCGCCGGAAGCGGCCGCAATGGGCCCGGCGTACCCGCCCTCGCGTCGCTCGCGGCCGCGTGCGAGTCGATTGCGGGCTGGACGCGCCAGGCGGCAGCCTCCGGCGACTCGCCGTCCACCTGAACCGCGATGTGCCGGAACGGCTCCTCCTCCAAGTCGATGACGATCGCCTGTCGAGGGTCACGCACGAAGTAAAACGACTGGCCGTCGGCGAGCTGGAGGCTTCCCGCCGCGATGCGCCTGCGCAGGTACGTCCCCACGCCGCGAGACGTCCCGACGATCGCGGCGTCGAAATCGGCCTCCGGCGCGTGCGTCCGCACGCCGACGACGTGCGCTAGCGGCACCGACAGGTGGGTCCGGCAAGCGCAGACCGCGTCGACCCCTCGCATCCGGACGGTCAGGTCGTGCCGCGTGAGCTCGATTGATGCCATGGCGACGCGGATCTGAACCTGCAAAGTAGGTACCGCCACGCTCGACTCGGCGACCAACCCGCGGTCCGCGCGTTCACTGCGGGCACGTCCGCTGCACTGGACGGGCGGCATGAAGAGCGTACGCCGCGCTGTCCGCAAAGCCGAAGCCCTCGAGGAAGAGAAGAAGCGTGAGAACGAGGTCGACGAGGCTTCGTCGCACTCGTTTCCCGCGAGCGATCCCGCGTCTTCCACGACGGTGCACGCCGGACCCCCGAATAGAGCGATGATCCGAATCGCCGGCTTGGAAGTCGATGCCGCTCGCCCCGCGCCGCGTTGACCAACAGGTGCGGGAACACGTGCGCGAGAGGAGTCGCATTCGCCGCCACGGGCGGGACCTCGAGCAGCTTGCGGACGACCAGGGGGCGATGACGGCGCTCGTGCCACGCGACCTGGAGGGACGACTCGACGAGGGCGCGGACGTCGACCAGGCCCGGAGGCGCCGGGTCTCCCTGCGCGGACACGAGGATGTCTCGCGTGATGCCACGCACCCTGCTTGCGCCTTCCAAGGCCTTCGCCAGCGCATCGAGCAGCTCGGTTGACACCGCCGGTCCATCCGCGGATTTCGGGCCCTCCGTGTTTGCGTTTTGCCTCCCGATTGGCGATGTGCGCATCGCGGGTCTCTCCGCTGCCGAGCCAACCGGTGGATGGCACGGGCACGATGCGTGCGTGAGGGGGGGAAGAGTAGAAGGAATGAACGCTCCGGGCATCCGGCGTCAGGCCGCCTTGGTTCGCTCCCTGCTCGACGAGCTCGAACGCATCGTGCCCCTCACGGATCGCGCAGGCCAGGACGCATCCCTCGCGCTGCGCGAGCAACTCGCAGAGGAGCTCGTACGCCTCGGGTCACGGCTTCTGGAGCCCACGCCCGCCTCCTCGTGATCGCGGCCGACGTTCTGACTCCGAGGCGGCCCGCACACCTCGCTCGTCGCGCGGCTCATCCGGTACGAACGTTGCTCGCGAGCGCGGTGGCAACGCCCACCCCGGGGGAACCCATGGCCGATCATGTCCTCGTCGTCGATGACGACCCGTGTCTCTGTCAGGTCCTCGAAGCCGAGTTGACCAGCCTGCAGTACCGCGTCACCGTCTGCGCTTCGGCCGAGAGCGCACTATCGCGCGCCGCTCTCGGGGACATCGGCGTCATTCTGACCGACCTCAAGATGCCGAGCATGTCGGGTGTGGAGCTCTGCGCGGCGACTGTCGCGTCGGGATGCGGCGCCCCCGTCGTCGTGATGACCGCCTGCGGGACCACGGAGTCGGTCATGGCGGCGATCCGCGCGGGTGCGTACGACTACGTCACCAAGCCCCTCCAGACGACCGAGCTGACGGTGACGCTCGAGCGTGCCTTGAGTGTACGAGCGCTGCGTGAGGAGGCGCAGCGCCTGCAATCCGTGGTCGACGAAGCCACGTTCCACGACATGACGGGCACGTGCCGCCAGATGACCCGCACATTCGACCTCGTGCAGCGCGTCGCCCAGAGCGACGCGACCGTGCTGGTCACCGGCGAAAGCGGAACCGGCAAGGAGCTCGTAGCCTTGGCGATCCATGCTCGCAGCGCGCGGGCGAAGGGGCCGTTCGTGGCGATCAACTGTGCGGCGATGCCCGAAGCGCTCCTCGAGAGCGAGCTCTTCGGACATGCCAAGGGGGCCTTCACGGACGCTCGTTACGCCACGACGGGCTTGTTCTTGAAGGCGATGGGGGGAACATTGTTCCTCGACGAGATCGGCGAGATGCCCTTGTCGATGCAGGGGAAGCTGCTCCGCGCCTTGCAGGAGCGCACGGTGCGGCCGGTCGGCGTTGACGTCGAGTTGCCCTTCGACGCGCGCGTCATCACCGCCACGCATCGCGACCTGGACGCGGACGTCGCCGCCAACCGGTTCCGGCAGGACCTCTTCTACCGCATCAACGTCGTGTGCATAACCTTGCCGCCCCTGCGAGCGCGGGGCCGCGACGTCATGACCATCGCGCAGCAGACCCTCCGGCGCTGTCAGCTCGGCAGGCAGCGCGTGATCGGCTTCCAGCGCAACGCCATCGAGGCGATGCTGGCCTATCCGTGGCCGGGCAACGTCCGCGAGCTGCAGAACGCGGTCCAGCGCGCCGTGGCGTTCGCGGACTTCGACCACATCAGCGTGCACGATCTGCCCGACGGGATCCGCGACTTCAAGACGGTCCGGCGGCGAGGGCCGGCCGCGCGCTTCGAGATCATGACCATCGCAGAGCTCGAACGGCGGCACATCGCGCGTGTACTCGAGGCCACGAGGGGCAACAAGACCGTGGCCGCCCGGATCCTCGGCTTCGACCGGCGCACGCTGTACCGCAAGCTCGAGGATCAAGCCTTCGCCGCGAGCACGTTCGCACCTTCGAGAAAGCGGTTCACGGCGGCGGCGGCCCGTTGACGAGCTGCAGCGCGCGGCGCGCGAGCTGTCGCGCGACCGCGTCGAGGAGATCGTCGTAGCCGATCGGCTTGTGCACGAGCAGAACCCCGGGTGGCATGGGAATCCCCGGATTCGAACTGCAAATCATCGCGGGCGTCTCCGCGAGAAGCCCCTCGGCATCCGCGCGTTCGATCACGTCGACACCCGTTCCATCCCCGAGGGAGTAGTCCGCGAGAAGTACGTCGAAGCGCCGTGCGCGAAGGTGCTCCATTGCTTCCGCGACGGAGGTGGCGCTCGACACCTCGTAGCCTGCAGACTCGAAAGCCATTCCGTAGAGCTCGAGTGCCTCCTGGTTGTCTTCCACGATGAGGATCCTGCGAACGACCGGGGGTGTGGGGCGGCGATGGAGCCTCTCGTTGGTGATGGTGGTCATCGCGCGTCGAAGCGCTGCATGGCTCAGACCGTCGTGACCCAAGCATGGGGATCGTGTTGCGTCGGCACTCAGTCTCGCTGTCTCGAGGCGTGTTCGTGAGCGACGTGCGACTTCGAATTTGCGAAATGAGAAAGGCGTGGGTGGTCGAAGGGCGCCTCTTTGCCGACTTCACCGCGGGCACCTTGCTTGCACACCGTCCGCGACGGAAATGCGAACGAAGGACGGAGGATATCCATGCACCGCACACTGATTCCATCAATCGCGGCGGCCTGTTTCGTCGCGGGATGCGGCGCGAGCTACCCGGTCCCGACGCAGCAGCTCGCGGATACCGAGTCCGCCGAGCGCAGCGCCGCGGAGCTGGGGGCGGCCAACGAGCCGAAGGCTCAGCTCCATCTCCAGCTCGCGCAGGAACAGCTGACTCAGGCCAAGGTCGCCATCGCGGGGGGCGACAACGGGCGAGCGAGCGTGTTGCTCACCCGAGCGAGGTCCGACGCGGAGCTCGCGATCGCCCTGACGCGCGCAGGGACAGCCAAGGCCGCGGCTCAAGCCGCGATCGATCAGGCGAACGCGCAGAAGGCCACGAATTCGAAGCAAGGAGGCCAGTGATGGGCACGATCCGAAATACCAGCTTCGTCCTCGCGTTCGCAGGCATCGCCGGCTGCGCCGCGACGATGCCGCCGGCCGACCTCGTCTCGGCTCGGGCCAGCTACGGTCGGGCGAGCCACGGAGCGGCGGCGAGCATGGATCCTGGGGCGCTGCACTCGGCAGCGGAATCGCTCCAGGGGGCCGAGAAGTCGTTCAGCGACGATGGCGACACCCAGGGGACCCGCGATCTGGCGTACGTCGCGGATCGCCGTGCGCAGACCGCGGAGGCCAGCGGCGAGGCGCTGCAGGCCGCGCAGCAGCAAGGGCAAACGCTCGCCGCGATGCACCAGGCGGAGACGGACCAGGCGAACGCGAGCGCCGCGCGGCTCGGCCAGGCCAACATGCAGATCGCGCAGCAGGGACAGGCGATGCAGAGTCAGGGCCAGCAGCTCGACGCCGAACGCGATCGGCGTCAGGACGCAGAGAAGAGGGCCGCACAGGCCGCCGCGGATCTCGCCGCGTTCGCTTCGGTGAAGCAGGACCCCGTGCGCGGCATGGTCATCACGCTCTCGGGTGGAGTCCTCTTCGCGTCCAACAAGTCGGACTTGCTCCCCGGGGCGCAGGTGAAGCTCGACGAAGTCGCCGACGCGCTCACGAAGAACGACACCGTTTCGAAGGTGGTGGTCGAGGGTCATACCGACTCTCAGGGCGGGCCCGCCTACAACCTGGAGCTGTCGCAGCGACGCGCAGAGACCGTGCGCGCCTACCTGATCTCGAGAGGCATCGCCTCGGATCGCGTCACCGCGGTCGGCTACGGCGTGACGCGCCCGATCGCCGACAATGCGTCCGCGGAAGGGCGCGCGAACAACCGGCGTGTCGAGATCGTGGTCCAGCCGACGCCGTCCCCGTGACCCGCCTCGCCCAGTTCGGCATGCCTTGATGACTTTCCTCGCCTTCGGAATCCTCATCGGCGTTCTCGCCCGCATGACCGCCGAAGGCGAGGAAGCGGGCGGCGCGGCGCCGTTGACCCTTGCGCTGCTGACCGGCGTCGCCGGCGCTCTTTCGGGCGCCTACTTCGGCCGCATCGTGGGACTACAAGACGAAGGGGAGCCGCCGGCGATCGTGATGTCGCTGGCGACCGCGATACTGTTCGTCGCGGTTTGTGAGATCATCGTCGTCGGGGAGCGACGGCGCCACGGCGTGCTTCCGACCGCACAGCCTCACGGGTACGCCGCCGCGACACGCGTGGCTTCGAGGTGAAACGCCTCGCGGAGGCGGCCTTGTCCCCGAGCCCGCGCCGAACCCGGCCACCATCACGAGCAGCGTGTGGTGCGTTCGTGCGTTTGCCCTCAGCCTCCGCGCGGTCTCGCGCCCGTCCATGACAGCTGCGCTCGCTGCAGTCAGCCAACCAGCGTCACCTTCGTGATCTGCGCCCTCGCGGTGCCGAGCGCGAGTTGCGCGTGGAAGTCGACCACCGCGCGTACGAGGAGCGAGGCTCGCGTGAAGTCCGGCAGGACGCCGGCGGCGCACTCGCCGTCCATCTCGCGGGCGTGCGAGCCCAGCCACAGCAAGCAGCAAGCCAGCCCAGCCTGCGGAAAAACGGGAGTAAGCGGTCCCGCTGCTTCGCATTCTGCAAAGCGCGCGGCATATCGCCTGGCGGAGGCGCCGCCCTGGCCACTCCGACGATTCGCCAGGCGTCGCGCGCCGACTGCCGCCGCGGCTTCCTGTCCCCATTGTTTCCTCTTCGGCCGGGCTGGCTCGGTGCATGCTCCCGGCGCGGGCCCGACAGGTACACCCATGAACGTCGTCACGCGCATCATGCGTCAGCACAGGCACATCCACCGGCTCCAGTGCGCCCTCGCAATGGCGCCCGATGTCGACGAAGACGCGATGGCAACCCTCGGGGAGGCGGTGTCGATCCACGCAGGCACGACCGAGGCGCTGCTGGCGACCCTCCGGGACGAGGCGATCGAGCGCGACGCCAGCGCGCACCGCATCCACCATGCACGCGCGAGACTCTTCCTGTTCCGGCTGGCGACGTGCCCGATCACGGAGGTGACGCGGGAGCGATCGCTGCTCGCGGGCGTTCTCCGGGAGCACGCGTTGCATGAAGCCAAGGTCCTGCAGAACCTGATGCGAGCGTTCGGCGAGGACCGGCTGGAAGTCCTCGGCACCCAGATGTCCCTCATCGACCCTCAGTTGGTCTGCGTTCCGACGGCTGTGTCGCGCCACGGGCGCTGCGCGTGACGTGGCTCGCGGTTTGCTCCAGCTCCTCCCGCGTGCCTTGTATTCACCCCCGAAGGGCCTAGCCTCATGCAAATGCTCCGCGAGTTCGTCGAATCTCAGCGTGAAGAGATTCTCGCTCGAGCTCGGCTGCGCGTCGCCGCAAGAAGCTCTCCCGCCGCGACGGACGCCGAGCTCGCGCACGGGCTTCCCGTATTTCTCGATCAACTCGACATGGCGCTGCGTCGAGCGGCCTCGCACGAGGCGGTCGACCACGGCGAGATCGAGGCGAGCGCGCAGCGGCACGGAGAAGAGCTCTTCCGCAGAGGCCTCAGCGTCGCCCAAGTGGTCCACGACTACGGGGATCTCTGCCAGGTCATCACCGAGCTCGCCGTCGAGCAGAGGTCCCCCATCGCAGCGGAGGAGTTCTCGGCGCTCAACCTGTGCCTCGACGACGCCATCGCCGGCGCGGTCACCGAGTTCTCGCGTCAACGCGAGAAGGTGCTCGCCGAGGAAGGAACCGAGCGCCTGGGCTTCTTCGCGCACGAGATGCGCAACCTGCTCGGCACCGCGATGCTCTCCTTTGCGAGCATCAAGAAAGGCACCGTCGCGCCGAGCGGCGCCACCGGCGCGGTCGTCGAGCGGAGCTTGATGGGACTGCAGAGGCTCGTCGAGCGTTCTCTCGCCGACGTGCGCCTCGACGCGGGGATCCGGAACATCGAGCGCATCGCGGTCTGGGAGCTCCTCGAAGAGGTGGAGATCGGCGCGTCGTTGCTGGCGCAGAAGCGAGACGTCCTGCTCTCGGTGCCCTCGGTCGATCACACGCTCGTCGTTCTGGCGGACCGCCAGATCCTCGCGGCCGCGGTGTTCAACCTGCTGCAGAACGCGTTCAAGTTCACGCGCGCGCGCAGCTCGGTCGGGCTCCGGGCGAGCGCCACGTCCACCCGTGTCCTCGTCGAGGTGGAGGACGAATGCGGCGGCCTCCCACCCGGCAAGGTGGAGGATCTCCTGCGACCGTTCGAACAAGGCAAAGGTGGCGGCCACGATCGCAGCGGCCTGGGTTTGGGACTCTCGATCTGCTTCAAAGCCGTGAAGGCCATGGATGGAGAGCTCCACATCCGCAATCTGCCGGACAAGGGCTGCATCTTCACGATCGATCTGCCGAAGCAGCCCCCACCGCCCACGTCGATTCGTGCGCGCTCCGCGAAAGCCCCAGGCGACCCGTCAGGTGGCCATCGACGGCGGCTGGCGGGCGCCTGCTCGACCTCGTGAAGCGGAGTCGGCTCGACCGGGTCATTGCGACCTCCTCGGAGGCGCGGGCAGGGGTTCGTGCCATCCGCCCGGGCGATCGATGAGGCGATCGGTTTGCGATGGTCCCCAGGTTCCGGCTCGGTACTCGTGCGGCGGAGTCGTACTGGTCAAGATCGGCGCGACGATGCGCCACTCGGCTTCGACGGTGTCCTCGCGTGCGAACAGGGTCGCGTCGCCCTTCATGGCGTCGCCGAGGAGGCGCTCGTACGCGCCCATCTCGTCGCCCACTCCTTGCGTAGCGA
The DNA here is from genome assembly GCA_036393165.1 of Polyangiaceae bacterium. Classification (GTDB taxonomy): domain Bacteria; phylum Myxococcota_A; class Polyangia; order Polyangiales; family Polyangiaceae; genus Palsa-1150. Next base: position 8,897 of record DASVWO010000567.1, read on the forward strand.
GAAGCTCCACGTCTTGGCCGATCATGGCCTCGCCCGGAGCCTTCGAACGCACGCCGATGGCGATGGCCACGTCGGGTCCGAGCCGGAATCGGACGTAGTTTGGCTGTACCTTCTCGCCGAAGGTAGAGCACGGCGGCGCCTTGAACTCGACGAGCACCTCGGTACAGGTCACTGGTAGGCGCTTGCCGGCGCGGATGAAAAATGGCACACCCGCCCACCGCCAGTTGTCGACCTGGAGTCGCATTGCGGCGAACGTCTCGACCCGTGAACCGGCCGCGACCCCGGGTTCGTCGCGGTAGCCGCGGAACTGCCCGCGCACGACGTTCTCGGGATCGACAGGTGCGATCGCCTCGAGCAGGCGCGCCTTCTCGTCGCGCAGCGCTTCGGGATGGCTGCTCGACGGCGGGTCCATGGCCAGACAGGCGGTCACCTGCAGGAGGTGATTCTCGACGACGTCCCGGACGGCGCCCGTCTGGTCGTAGAAGCTCCCACGCCCCTCGACTCCAACGCTCTCGGCCATGGTGATCTGCACGCTGTCCACGTAGTTGCGGTTCCACATCGGTTCGAAGAGCGAGTTGCTGAAGCGGAAGTAGAGAAGGTTCTGCACCGCTTCCTTGCCGAGGTAATGGTCGACGCGGAATACGGCCGGCTCGGGGAAGACGGCCAGGAGCGAGCGGTTGAGGGCCCGCGCGGAGACGAGATCGCGCCCGAA